>NZ_JBKDRI010000181.1:0-20029 GCF_046341535.1 Acidovorax sp.
CAGATCGAGTTCAGTTTGTTCGGTACAGTTTGGATTCGGCATGGCTCGCTCGTTCATCAAGTTTCTACACCTCGATAAACGCGCACTCAAAGGGCCATGCCGTCATCGTTTTTACGGAGGACGGTGAAATATCCGGGTTAGGATGATCGGGCGGCTGGAGATAGCGCCCTGGGTGCCGGTAACCCCTGTTGAGGATGGTTGGGGGGCTGTTCGTTCCGACAAAGCCGCTTTCCACGCAGAGTTGAAGCCGTGTTTTTACCTGCTAGTGGCTTTGTTGGCACAATCACGGTTTGAGTGAGTCTTGATTGAGGCTTTTGCAAGCGAGTAAACCCCAATTCGCGAAGCGGGCTTTGGCGACATTCACGAATGTCTGTCATCGGGCGGAGTACGGTCGTACGCGCTGTTGACCGGTGTTTCGGTCTTGATTCCAGCTGAGCCCCATCCTAAAAGCGCCGTCTTCTGCATGTCCGTCCCCCCTGTTTTTGCTGAGCTGCGCAATGTCACGTTCGCCTATGACGACCGAGTGATCCTGCGCGACGTCAGCCTGACGGTGCCCAAGGGCAAGGTGACCGCGCTGATGGGTGCGTCGGGCGGTGGAAAGACCACGGTGCTTCGCCTGATGGGCGGGCAGCAGCGTGCCCAAAAGGGTGCTGTGCTTTTCGATGGGCAGGACCTGGGTCAGATGGACATGACCAGCCTGTACGCGGCGCGGCGGCGTATGGGGATGCTGTTCCAGTTCGGGGCGCTTTTCACGGACATGAGCGTGTTTGACAATGTGGCGTTTCCCCTGCGCGAACACACCGACCTGTCCGAGGCGCTGATCCGCGACGTCGTGCTGATGAAGCTGCACGCGGTGGGGCTGCGGGGCGCCCGCGATCTCATGCCAAGCCAGATCTCGGGCGGCATGGCGCGGCGTGTGGCGCTGGCGCGCGCCATTGCGCTCGACCCAGAACTCGTCATGTACGACGAGCCCTTTGCCGGGCTGGATCCGATCTCGCTGGGCACCGCGGCCCAGCTCATCCGCCAGCTTAACGACGCGATGGGTCTGACCAGCATCGTGGTCTCGCACGATCTGGATGCCACGCTCCGACTGGCCGACCATCTGATCATCCTGGGGCCCGGCGTCGTCGCTGCGCAAGGGACGCCCGAGGAAGTGTGTGCCAGCCCGGACCCGTTGGTGCATCAGTTTGTGAATGCGTTGCCAGCAGGGCCTGTGCCGTTTCACTATCCTGCAGACGATGTCGCGGTGGAGTTCGGCCCGCGTGGGATGGGGGCGCGATGAGCTGGTACCACCCCGCCGATGTCGGATTTGCGGTGCGACAGAAGTTGGCCGACATGGGCAGCGCTGCCCGCCTGTTCGTGCAACTCACACGCCTGGGCGGTGCCGTGGTCTTGCGGCCTGCGCTGCTGCGCGACCAGATCCACTTTCTGGGCAACTATTCGCTGGCCATCATTGCCGTGTCGGGCCTGTTTGTGGGCTTTGTGCTGGGGCTGCAGGGTTACTACACGCTGCAGCGCTATGGTTCTTCCGAAGCGCTGGGCCTGCTGGTGGCGCTGTCGCTGGTGCGTGAACTCGGCCCGGTGGTGGCCGCGCTGTTGTTCGCAGGGCGTGCGGGCACCTCGCTCACGGCGGAGATCGGCCTCATGCGTGCGGGCGAGCAACTCAGCGCGATGGAGATGATGGCGGTGGACCCGGTGCGCCGCATCCTGGCTCCCCGTTTTTGGGCCGGCGTGATCACCATGCCGCTGCTCGCAGCCGTGTTCAGCGCGGTGGGCGTGATTGGCGGCTGGGTGGTCGGTGTGCTGATGATCGGGATCGACCCGGGCGCCTTCTGGAGCCAGATGCAGGGTGGCGTCGATGTATGGCGCGACCTGGGCAATGGCGTGATCAAGAGCGTGGTGTTTGGCTTTACGGTGACGTTTGTCGCGCTGCTGCAGGGCTATGTGGCCAAGCCCACCCCGGAGGGCGTGTCGCGCGCCACCACGCGCACCGTGGTGATGGCATCGCTTGCGGTGCTGGCGTTGGACTTCGTCCTGACCGCTCTGATGTTCAGTATCTGATGCTGGCAAGCGACCAGCGGCAAGGAAGATGACAATGCAACGTTCCAAGAACGACGTTTGGGTGGGGCTTTTTGTGATGCTGGGTGCTGCGGCGCTGGTGTTTCTGGCGCTGCAGGCTGCCAACCTCACGAGCCTCAACTTCCAGTCGGGCTACCGTATCACGGCCCGCTTTGACAACATCGGCGGCCTCAAGGCCCAGGCTGCGGTGCGCGGCTCGGGGGTTGTGGTGGGCCGGGTGGAGTCGATCACGTTTGATGACAAAACCTATCAGGCCCGGGTGACGCTGCTGCTGGAAAAACGCTACGCTTTCCCCAAGGACAGCTCTCTGAAGATCCTCACCAGCGGACTGCTCGGCGAGCAGTACATCGGTATCGAGGCCGGTGCCGACGACAAGAACCTGGCCGAAGGCGACATGGTGACCGCCACGCAATCGGCCGTGGTGCTTGAAAACCTCATCGGACAATTTTTGTTCAGCAAGGCCGAAGACGGCGGCAAGCCCTCCGGGGCCGGTATTGAGAAGAAATGACCCTTAGCATGAAATACAGCGTGACATCGCACCACGCACTGCAACCCCACTTTGTGTCAGCGGCGTGGCGGGCGGCTGCCTGGGCTGGTTTGGCGCTTTGGCTGGCCCTGCTGGGCGGGTGCGCCACGGTGGCCAATCCGGACCCGCGCGACCCGCTGGAGTCCTACAACCGCAGCATGACCAGCTTCAATGAGCAGGTCGATGCGATGCTGGTCAAACCCCTGGCGATTGCCTACCAGGACGCCGTACCTGGCCCGGTGCGTACCGGCGTGAGCAACTTCTTTGCCAATCTGGGCGATGCGTGGTCGTTTGTGAACAACGCCCTGCAACTGCGCGGCGAGGCGGCGGCAGCTTCGTTCATGCGCTTGAACGTCAATACCTTTCTGGGGCTGGGCGGTATTCTGGACATTGCCAGCGAGATGGGCATTGAGCGCCACAGGCAGGACTTCGGTCTGACGCTGGGACGCTGGGGCGTAGGCACCGGGCCGTATCTTGTGCTGCCGCTGCTGGGCCCCTCCACCGTGCGTGATGCGCTGGCACTGCCCATCGATACCAAGGGCAACCCCGTCCGTTACGTAGACCCCGTGTCGGCACGCAACTCGCTGTATGCATTGCGCGTGGTGGATGTGCGTGCCAACCTGCTGCGTGCCGGTTCGGTGCTCGACAGCGCCGCGCTCGAAAAATACAGCTTCACACGCGATGTGTTTCTACAGGTACGCATCCATGCGGGCGAACCCCAGGGCGGCACCGAGGGCGAGGACCGCGGTGGCGCCAATGACGGCATGCTGCCCGAGGAGCCTGCGCCCTTGCGCTGACCCGCGCCAGGATTTTTGACATGGGGCTGTGCCCTGACCCTAAGGACGAATGATGATGAACCGACGTGACCTGGGCCGTGTGGCCGCGGGTTTGATGGCCACCACGGCATGTGCCGGACCGCTTTGTGCGTTGGCGGCAGACGAGGCGCCCGATGCGATGGTGCGACGGCTTTCCAACGAGATCCTGGGCGCGATCAAGTCGGATGCGTCGATCAAGAAAGGTGACCTCGTTGCGGTCATTGCGCTGGTGAATCAGAAGGTCATGCCCAACGTGAACTTCCGCCGCATGACGGCTGCCGCCGTAGGGCCAGCTTGGCGTCAGGCCACCCCCGAGCAGCAGGCGCGCCTGCAGGACGAGTTCAAAATCCTGCTGGTACGCACCTATGCCGGCGCGCTGGCCCAGGTCACTGACCAGACCATCCAGGTCAAGCCGCTGCGCGCCGCGCCCGAAGACAAGGATGTGCTGGTTCGGACCGAGATCGTGGGCCGGGGCGATCCGATCCAGCTGGACTACCGTCTGGAAAAAACGCCCGGAGAGGGCACCGGCTGGAAAATCTACAACCTGAACGTGCTTGGCGTGTGGCTGGTGGAAACCTACCGCGGCCAGTTTGCGCAGGAGATCAACGCCAAGGGTGTGGACGGCCTCATCGAAACGCTGGCCGCTCGCAACAAGGCCAACGCGGCTGCCAGGGGCTGAACAGGGCCACGCCATGCTGGTGCTCCCGCGCGAACTCACCCACCGGCAGGCCACGGCATGCCTGGCCATGCTGCTGCAGGGCCTGAAGGCCCACCGTGAGGCGCAGGTCATCGTGGATGCAACAGCCCTCGCGGCGTTTGACAGTTCGGCACTTGCCGTGCTGCTGGAATGCCGCCGTGAGGCGCTGGCCCGCGGCAAGTCATTTTCCGTGCAGGGGCTGCCCGCGGCGCTGCACGGCATGGCCGGCCTCTACGGCATTGGCCACCTGATCGCTGCACAGGGCTGAACCCCCGCCGCGTGCGGGCAAGCCACCCGACCCCACAGGCACCCTGCCGTGGGGCAAGGCCGTAAAATCGCTGTCTTCATGCCCGCCGTCTCGTTCCAAGCTGTATCCAAAACCTTTGCCACGCCCAAGGGCCCTTTTCAGGCGCTCCACCATGTGGATTTGGACATCCAGGAAGGCGAGTTCTTCGGGCTGCTCGGGCCGAACGGGGCTGGCAAGACCACCATGATCAGCATTCTGGCGGGCCTGGCGCGCGCCACCAGTGGGCGCGTGCTGGTGCAAGGCAGCGATGTGCAGGCGAACTTTGCCCAGGCCCGGCGCAAGCTTGGCGTGGTGCCGCAGGAGCTGGTGTTTGACCCGTTTTTCAACGTGCGCGAGGCCCTGCGCATCCAGTCGGGCTACTTTGGCGTCAAGCACAACGATGCCTGGATCGATGAACTGCTGGAAAACCTGGGCCTGGCCGACAAGGCCAACGCCAACATGCGGCAGCTCTCGGGCGGCATGAAGCGCCGCGTGCTGGTGGCGCAGGCGCTGGTGCACAAGCCGCCCATCATCGTGCTGGACGAACCCACGGCAGGCGTTGATGTGGAGCTGCGCCAGACCCTGTGGCACTTTGTGGCCCGCCTGAACAAGGAGGGCCACACCGTGCTGCTCACCACCCACTACCTGGAAGAGGCCGAGGCGCTGTGCGGGCGCATTGCCATGCTCAAGGCCGGGCGGATCGTGGCGCTCAACCGCACCAGCGAGCTGCTGCAGGCGGCCTCGGGCAGCATCTTGCAGTTCAAGACCGACGCGGCCCTGCCCCCGGCGTTGGCGGGGGTGGCGCGGGTCACCGGGCGCATCGTGCAACTGCCGGCCCGCGATGCCGCAGAGATCGAACACCATCTGGCCGCCTTGCGCGTGGCCGGGGTGGATGTGCACGACATGGAGATACGGCGGCCGGACCTGGAGGATGTGTTCCTGCAGGTGATGTCGGGCGCGTCGGCTTCCAACCTCGCGGCGACAGGAGTGCAGGCATGACCGGCTGGCAGACGCTGTTCTACAAGGAAATCCTGCGCTTCTGGAAGGTGAGCTTTCAGACCGTGGCCGCGCCGGTGCTGACGGCCGTGCTGTACCTGTTGATCTTTGGCCATGTGCTGGAAGACCATGTCAAGGTGTATGACCGCATCAGCTACACCGCGTTCCTGGTGCCCGGCCTGGTGATGATGAGCGTGCTGCAAAACGCGTTTGCCAACAGCTCGTCGAGCCTGATCCAGAGCAAGATCATGGGCAATCTGGTGTTCGTGCTGCTCACGCCGCTGTCGCACTGGGCCTGGTTTGTGGCGTATGTGGGCTCTTCGGTGGTGCGCGGGCTGGTGGTGGGGCTGGGGGTGTTTGTGATCACGCTGGCGTTTGCCAGGCCCGAGTTTGCCGCGCCGCTGTGGATTGTGGCGTTTGCCGTGCTGGGCGCGGGCTTGCTGGCCACGCTGGGGCTGATTGCGGGGCTGTGGGCTGACAAGTTCGATCAGATGGCTGCCTTCCAGAACTTCGTCATTGTTCCGATGACGTTCCTGTCGGGGGTGTTTTATTCCATCCAGTCGCTGCCGCCCTTTTGGCAGACGGTCAGCCATCTCAATCCGTTTTTCTACATGATTGACGGTTTTCGCTATGGCTTTTTTGGCCAGAGCGACACCTCCCCCTGGCTCAGCCTGGCCATTGTGAGCATCGCCTGGCTGGGTGTGAGCGCGCTGGCGGTGCACCTGCTGCGCACGGGTTACAAGATTCGGAATTGACATGACTGCAGACGAACTCAAAGCCATCATTGCCCGCGGCCTGGACTGCCAGCACATCACCCTGGAAGGCGACGGACGCCACTGGTATGCCACCATCGTGTCTGCCGAGTTTGAGGGCAAGCGCGCCATCCAGCGGCACCAGCGGGTGTATGCCACGCTGGGTGCCAAGATGCACACTGACGAAGTGCACGCCCTGTCGATGAAAACGTTGACGCCCGCCGAGTGGGCTGCGCAGGGGCAATAGTCCTAAGCGGGAATTGCTACTATTTTGATAGCTGCTAGAGCTTGCTGATCAAGCGCGATGCGGTATTTTTATTCATATTTTGGTCTTGTGAGATGGACAAACTCCTGATTCGTGGCGGGCGCAGTCTGCGGGGCGAGGTGCTGGTATCGGGCGCCAAGAACGCAGCGCTGCCCCAGCTGTGTGCAGCATTGCTGACGGCCCAGCCGGTGACGCTGCGCAACGTGCCCCAGCTGCAGGATGTGAGCACCATGCTCACGCTGATCCGCAACATGGGCGTGAGCGTCGAGCGCTCCGAAGACGGAACCGTTCGCATTGACGCCAGCGCGCTGAACTCGCCCGAAGCCCCCTATGAGCTGGTCAAAACCATGCGCGCATCGGTGCTGGCCCTGGGCCCTCTGCTGGCGCGCTTCGGTGAGGCCACGGTATCGCTGCCGGGCGGCTGCGCCATTGGCTCGCGCCCTGTGGACCAGCACATCAAGGGCATGGCTGCCATGGGCGCAGAAATCGTTGTCGAGCACGGCTACATCATCGCCAAGCTGCCCGCGGGCAAAACGCGCCTGAAGGGTGCCCGCATCACCACCGACATGGTCACTGTGACCGGCACCGAAAACTTCCTCATGGCGGCCGCGCTGGCCGAAGGCGAGACGGTGCTGGAAAACGCGGCGCAGGAGCCCGAGATTGGCGACCTGGCCGACATGCTGATCGCCATGGGCGCGCAGATTGAAGGCCACGGCACCAGTCGCATCCGCATCCAGGGCGTTGAAAAGCTGCATGGCTGCACGCACCGCGTGGTGGCCGACCGCATCGAAGCGGGCACCTTTTTGTGTGCCGTGGCGGCTGCAGGCGGGGATGTGGTGCTGCGCCATGGCCGCGCCGACCACCTGGATGCCGTGATTGAAAAGCTGCGCGAGGCCGGGGTTACCGTCCAGGCCGTGGAGGGCGGGATCCGCGTGCAGAGCCAGGGCGGTTCGGCGCTCAGGGCGCAGGGCTTTCGCACCACCGAATACCCTGGGTTTCCCACGGACATGCAGGCCCAGTTCATGGCGCTCAACTGCATTGCTCAGGGCACAGCTACGGTGACCGAAACCATTTTTGAAAACCGCTTCATGCACGTCAACGAGCTGGTGCGCCTGGGCGCCAAAATCCAGGTGGATGGCAAGGTCGCGGTCATTGAGGGCGTGACGCGCCTGTCGGGCGCCACCGTGATGGCCACCGACCTGCGGGCCTCGGCCAGCCTGGTCATTGCGGGCCTGGTGGCCGATGGCGAGACCGTGGTCGATCGCATCTACCACCTGGACCGCGGCTACGACTGCATGGAGGCCAAGCTGCGCGGCATAGGTGCAGACATCGAACGGGTAAAAGCATGAGCAGCAGCCAGACGATCACCCTGGCCCTTTCCAAGGGCCGCATCTTCGACGAAACCCTGCCTCTGCTCGCTGCGGCTGGCATCGAGGTGCTGGAAGACCCCGACAAGTCGCGCAAGCTCATCTTGCCCACCAACCAGCCCCATGTGCGCGTGGTGCTGGTGCGCGCCACCGACGTGCCCACGTACGTGGAATACGGCGGTGCCGACCTTGGCGTGACCGGCAAGGACACGCTCATCGAGCACGGCGGCCAGGGCCTGTACCAGCCGCTGGATCTGCGCATTGCCCGGTGCCGCGTGAGCGTGGCCGTGCGTGACGACTTTGACTACGAGCGCGCCGTCAAGCAGGGCTCGCGCCTGAAGGTGGCCACCAAGTACACCGCCATTGCGCGGGACTTTTTTGCCACCAAGGGTGTGCACGTCGACATGGTCAAACTCTACGGCAGCATGGAACTGGCCCCGCTGACGGGCCTGGCCGATGCCATCGTCGATCTGGTATCCACCGGCAATACCCTCAAGGCCAACAAGCTCGTCGAAGTTGAGCGCATCATGGACATCAGCTCGCTGCTGGTGGTCAACCAGGCCGCGCTCAAGCTCAAGCGCGAGCCGCTGCGCCGCATCATCGACGCTTTCGCGTCGGCCATTCCCGCCGACAAGAGCTGACCCATCCCGCCCGCCACACTATGACTTTGGTAGCTTCTCCCGCCCGTCTGTCCACCGCTGCGGCCACGTTCGAGGCTGATTTTGCAGCCCGCCTGCACTGGTCTGCCGATACGGATGCCGCCATCGAGCACCGCGTTGCCGACATCCTGGCCGACGTGCAAAAGCGCGGCGACGCCGCCGTGCTGGAGTACACCGCCCGCTTCGACGGTCTTGCAGCGCCCAGCATGGCGGCGCTGGAGCTGACGCAGGCGGATTTCAAAGCTGCGTTTGACGCGATTCCGCAGGCCCAGCGCGATGCGCTGCAGGCCGCCGCCAAGCGCGTGCGCAGCTACCACGAGGCGCAAAAACAGGCCTCGGGCGAGAGCTGGAGCTACCGCGACGAAGACGGCACCCTGCTGGGCCAGAAAGTCACGCCGCTGGACCGCGTGGGCATCTACGTGCCTGGCGGCAAGGCGGCCTACCCCTCCAGCCTGCTGATGAACGCCATCCCGGCCCATGTGGCGGGCGTGCAGGAAATCATCATGGTCGTGCCCACGCCCGTGCGTGGCAGCGTGGCCACGGGCGGAGCAGGCGAGGGCACATCGACTACGGGTGAGCGCAACGAGCTGGTGCTGGCTGCCGCCTACGTGGCCGGCGTGACGCGCGCCTTCACCATCGGCGGCGCGCAGGCCGTGGCGGCGCTGGCCTACGGCACGCAGACGGTGCCCAAGGTGGACAAGATCACCGGCCCTGGCAACGCCTACGTGGCCAGCGCTAAAAAGCGCGTATTTGGCACCGTGGGCATCGACATGATTGCGGGCCCCAGCGAAATTCTGGTGCTGGCCGACGGCACCACGCCGCCCGACTGGGTGGCCATGGACCTGTTCAGTCAGGCCGAACACGATGAACTGGCCCAGTCCATTTTGCTGTGCCCGGATGTCGCCTACCTGGACGCCGTGCAGCGCGAAATCGACCGCCTGCTGCCCACCATGCCGCGCGCCGAGATCATCGCCAAAAGCCTCACGGGCCGCGGCGCGCTGATCCTGACCAAGGACATGGAAGAGGCCTGCGCCATCAGCAACCGCATTGCTCCTGAACACCTGGAAGTGAGCAGTACCGACCCGCACCGCTGGGAGCCGCTGCTGCGCCACGCGGGCGCGATCTTTTTGGGGGCCTACACCTCCGAGAGCCTGGGCGACTATTGCGCCGGGCCCAACCACGTGCTGCCCACCAGCGGCACGGCACGCTTTTCGTCGCCCCTGGGTGTGTATGACTTCCAAAAGCGCAGCAGCATCATCGAGGTGAGCGAGGCCGGTGCCCAGGTGCTGGGCAAGATTGCCGCCGAGTTGGCGTACGGAGAGGGCCTGCAGGCCCACGCGCAGGCGGCCGAGATGCGGCTGCACAAGCGGGGTTGAGCGGCCCCGCCACTGCTGCGTCCCGCCGCACCGGGTCTGCGTGTGCCCGGCCCTTTGCCGGGATGTCCTGCTGTGACGGCTGCCGCCCCATGTGTCCCGGTGGTTTACACGAACTTCGTGTAGCACGAACTTCGTGTAATATGCGGTTCATGAAAAACATCACCGTGACCATGGACGACGCCGTTGCCGAATGGGTGCGGGTCGAGGCCGCGCGGCGCGGCAGCAGCGTGTCGCGCCTGCTGGGCGAATGGCTGGCGGAAAAGATGCGGCAGGAAGACGCCTACGCCCAGGCCATGCGCGAGGCGCTGGGGTTTGAGTCCTGGGGCGCCTCCAGCGGGCCTTATGTGCCGCGCGAAACCCTGTTTCTGCGCTGAACCGAGCGCAACGCATGGCCACCGCCCCCATCTTTGTCGATACCGAAATCCTGCTGGCCAGCGTGGACGACCGCGATCTGGTCCACCAGGCCCGTGCCCGCGAATGGATCAGCTTTTGCTGGCACACCCGCAGCGGCCGCCTCAGCTCGCAGGTGCTCAACGAACTCTACAACCAGGCCATCCATCGTTTTGACGGCTCGCATGTGCTGCAGCAGGTGCGCGCCCAGGTGCGGCGCCTGCGCGTGTGGATGCCGCCCCACCTGGATGCCTACACCGTGGACGGGGCCTGGGACCTGCAAGACCGCTACGGGCTGGGCTACTGGGACGCGCTCATCCTGTCGTCCGCCCACCAGCAGGGCTGCCGCTACCTGCTGACCCAAGCGTTGCCGCACAACGTCCCGTTGGACGCCGTGCGGCCCATCGACCCTTTCCTTGTCGCCCCCTCTGAACTGGATACCGCCGAATGACCGCATCGCCGCTGCTTCTCCAGGCCCTGGCCCGAATCCGCCCGGATGTGCGGGCCATGCACTCGTATGTTGTGCAGCCGTCTGCAGGCATGCTCAAGATGGACGCCATGGAAAACCCGTTCCCGCTGCCCGCGCAGCTGCAGGCAGCCCTGGGCCAGCGCCTGGGCGCATTGGCGCTCAACCGCTACCCCGGCGACCGGATGCAGGACCTGAAGGCGGCCCTGGCCCGGTATGCAGGTATGCCCGAGGGCTGCGGCATCGTGCTGGGCAACGGCTCGGACGAGCTCATCACCCTGCTGGCGCTGGCCTGCGCGCGGCCCGGCACGGGCGAGCGCGCCACCATGCTCTCGCCCATGCCTGGTTTTGTGATGTATCCGTTGTCGGCCCAGTTGCAGGGCCTGGACTTTGTCGGCGTGCCCCTCACGCCCGACTTTGAGCTCGATGAGCCCGCCATGCTGGCGGCCATGGTGCAGCACCGGCCCGCCATCACCTACATTGCCTACCCCAACAACCCCACGGCCACGCTGTGGGATGAAGGGGCCGTGCAGCGCATCATCGACGCCGCGGGTGCGCAGGGCGGCATCGTGGTGATGGACGAGGCCTACCAGCCGTTTGCCAGCCGCACCTGGATCGACCGCATGCGCGCCGAACCAGACCGCAACGCCCATGTGCTGCTCATGCGCACGCTCAGCAAGTTTGGCCTGGCAGGTGTGCGCCTGGGCTACCTGATCGGGCCAGAGGCGCTGGTGGGCGAGATCGACAAGGTCCGCCCGCCCTACAACGTGAGCGTGCTCAACGCCGAGGCCGCGCTGTGTGCACTGGAGCACGCCGACGTGTTTGCCGCCCAGGCGGCCGAAATCCGTGCCGAGCGCGCCACGCTTGTCGCGGCCCTGCGCCAGATGCCGGGCATCGAAAAATGCTGGGACAGCGAGGCCAACATGGTGCTGATCCGTGTGGCAGATTCCGCCAAGGTCTACGAAGGCATGAAAAACCGCAGGGTGCTCATCAAGAACGTTTCTACAATGCACTCTTTGCTGGCCAACTGCCTGCGCCTGACGGTAGGCAATGCCCAAGACAACGCACAGATGCTGGCCGCACTCCAAGCTTCCCTATGATGTCCTCCGCACTCGTTCCCTCCGCCCCATCGGCCGACCCGATGGCCGACCGCATCGCCGAGGTCAGCCGCAACACCGCTGAAACGCGCATCCGCGTTCGCATCAACCTGGACGGCACCGGCCAGGCCAAGCTGCAAACGGGCATCGGTTTTTTTGACCACATGCTCGACCAGATCGCCCGCCACGGGCTGATCGATCTGGACATTGACTGCGAGGGCGACCTGCACATCGACGGCCACCACACGGTGGAAGACGTGGGCATCACCCTGGGCCAGGCGTTTGCGCGTGCCGTGGGCGACAAAAAGGGCATCCGCCGCTACGGCCACGCCTATGTGCCGCTGGATGAAGCGCTCTCGCGCGTGGTGGTCGATTTTTCGGGCCGGCCCGGCCTGCACATGGACGTGACGTTCTCGTCCGGCAGCATCGGTCAGCTCGACACGCAACTGGTCTACGAGTTCTTTCAGGGCTTTGTGAACCATGCGGGCGTCACGCTGCACATCGACAACCTCAAGGGGGTCAACGCCCACCACCAGTGCGAGACCATCTTCAAGGCCTTTGGGCGCACGCTGCGTGCGGCGCTGGAGCGCGACCCGCGCTCGGCCGGTGTCATACCCTCGACCAAGGGTTCCCTGTGATGTTGATGTCCAATCGGGCGCCTACGCTTGATTGATAAGCGCTGGTAGCTATGAATATAGAAGCAAAAACCGTCGCCGTGGTGGACTACGGCATGGGCAACCTGCGCTCGGTGTCGCAGGCCGTGGAGCACGCTGCCCAGGGCACGGGCTGGACGGTGGTGGTGACCTCGCGTCCCGAGGACGTGCGGGCCGCAGCGCGCATCGTGCTGCCAGGGCAGGGCGCCATGCCCGACTGCATGCGGGAGCTGGCCGAATCGGGGCTGAAGGAGTCGGTGCTGGAAGCCGCTGCGGCCAAGCCGCTCTTTGGCGTGTGTGTGGGCATGCAGATGCTGCTGGACCACAGCGCCGAGGGCCCCAACGGCGGCACGCCCGGCCTGGGGCTCATCCATGGCCAGGTGCTCAAGTTCGACCTGGCCGGCAAAATCCAGCCCGACGGCAGCCGCTTCAAGGTGCCGCAAATGGGCTGGAACCAGGTCCGCCAGGTGCCGCACGGTGGCCGTGTGCATCCGGTGTGGGCTGGCGTGCCGGACAACAGCTATTTCTATTTCGTGCACAGCTTTTATGCGTTGCCGCAAGACGCGGCGCATTGCGCGGGCCAGACGGACTACGGTGGCCTGTTCGCCTCGGCCATTGCGCGCGATAATATTTTTGCAACCCAGTTTCACCCGGAAAAAAGCGCGGAGCATGGCCTGGCCCTGTACCGCAACTTTTTGCACTGGAACCCCTGACACCGTTTTCCCAACCCCGTTCGGGCCGAGCCGAGACTCGCCCTATTCCCCCGAACTTCACCATCATGCTGCTCATTCCCGCCATCGACCTCAAGGACGGCCACTGTGTTCGCCTCAAGCAAGGCGATATGGACCAATCCACCACGTTTGGTGAAGACCCGGCCGCCATGGCGCGCAAGTGGCTCGATGCCGGTGCGCGCCGCCTGCACCTGGTGGATTTGAATGGTGCCTTCGCGGGCATGCCCAAAAACTTTAGCGCCATCAAGTCGATCCTCAAGGAAGTGGGAGACGACATTCCAGTGCAGCTTGGCGGGGGCATCCGTGACCTGGACACCATCGAGCGGTACATCGACGGCGGCCTGCGTTACGTGATCATCGGCACGGCAGCGGTGAAGAACCCCGGCTTCCTCAAGGACGCGTGCAGTGCCTTCGGCGGCCACATCATCGTCGGCCTGGATGCCAAGGACGGCAAGGTGGCCACCGACGGCTGGAGCAAACTCACCGGCCACGAGGTGGTGGACCTGGCCAAGAAGTTCGAGGACTGGGGCGTCGAATCCATCATCTACACCGACATCGGCCGTGATGGCATGCTCTCGGGCATCAACATCGATGCAACCGTCAATCTGGCCCAGGCGCTCAGCATTCCTGTCATTGCCTCGGGAGGCCTGTCGAACATGGCCGACATCGAGCGGCTGTGCGCGGTGGAGAGCGAGGGCGTCGAGGGCGTGATCTGTGGCCGCGCCATCTACAGCGGGGACCTGGACTTTGCGGCAGCGCAGGCCCGCGCCGACGAACTCGTGGACAAGGCCTGATCCCCGGCACCGGCAGCCGCTGTCGCCTGGGGATGATCGCGGGGATCCATGACGCCAGCCCAGATGCCTCTTTTGCGTCTTTTGCCTCTTTTGTGCTCCCCAGCGCACGCCCATGCCCCCGCCCGCGCAGCGGGCTGGCGTGCGAGGCTGTGCCCGTGTTGACGATGCGTGCCGTGCGCACATCCCTGCCGCCCGGGCGGATTGCCCAGGGGCTCTGCGCGGATCGTCCGGCGCAGCGCAGGCCCGCGCGATCAATCTTGCGGAAGGTGTTGCAGTGATTTTGGTCACCGGAGGCGCGGGCTTCATCGGATCGCACACCTGCGTGGCCCTGGCCGCTGCGCGCATGCCCTTTGTGGTTCTCGATAATTTTTGCAACAGCCGACGTTCGGTCCTGGAGCGCCTGGCGCGCATCACCGGCGCGCCGGTGGCGTGTGTCGAAGGTGATGTGCGCGATGCGGGGTTGATCGCCAGCGTGTTGCAACAGTACGCGGTGGATGCGGTGATCCATTTTGCGGCGCTCAAGGCGGTGGGTGAGTCGGTGCGCGACCCTCTTCGCTACTACGACAACAACGTGGCGGGCACGGTCAGCCTGTTGCGCGCCATGCAGCGGTGCGCGGTGCGCACGCTGGTGTTTTCGTCGTCGGCCACGGTGTATGGCGAACCGGCCTCGGTTCCCATCCGGGAGGGTTTTCCGCTGTCTGCCCAGAACCCGTACGGTGCCAGCAAACTGATGATGGAGCAGATGCTGGCCGATATCGACACCGCAGAACCCGGCGCATGGCATATTGCCCGCCTGCGCTATTTCAACCCGGTGGGCGCGCACGAGAGCGGCCTGATCGGCGAAGACCCGCGCGACGTGCCCAACAACCTGCTGCCCTATGTGGCGCAGGTGGCGACCGGTGTGCGCGAGCGGCTGAGGGTCTTCGGTGGCGACTACCCCACGCCCGACGGTACCGGCGTGCGCGACTACATCCATGTGTGCGACCTGGCAGACGGCCATGTGGCGGCGCTGAGGTACCTGCGTGACCACGCAGGGTTGCTGACCGTCAACCTGGGCACGGGCAAGCCCGCATCGGTGCTGGAGATGGTGCGCGCATTCGAGCGTGCCAGCGGTCGCCCGGTACCGTATGACGTGGTAGCGCGCCGCGCCGGCGACGTGGCGCAGTGCTGGGCGGACCCGGCCCTGGCCGAACAGTTGCTGGGCTGGCGCGCCCGCCACGGTATCGATCGGATGTGCCAGGACGCCTGGCGCTGGCAAAGCGGTACCGCTGCCCAACTGCAGGACTGATCTTCCGCTGCAGGCGCCCTCGCCGCAGTGGGACAATGGATACCAGTGCGACCTCGAAGTCGCTCACGCTGCGGCAGGCCACCAGGCTCGCCAAAAGCAGTTTTCCAAGCCCCCTCTACCTTCACGTGCCATGCTTGCCAAACGCATCATTCCCTGTCTTGACGTCACCGGAGGTCGCGTCGTCAAGGGTGTCAACTTCGTCGAACTCCGTGATGCCGGTGATCCGGTCGAAATCGCGGCGCGCTACAACGCACAGGGCGCTGACGAGCTCACGTTTCTGGACATCACAGCCACCAGCGACGGCCGCGACCTGATCCTGCACATCATCGAGGCCGTGGCCAGCCAGGTGTTCATTCCCCTGACGGTGGGTGGCGGCGTGCGCACCGTCGAGGATGTGCGCCGCCTGCTCAACGCGGGTGCCGACAAGACGAGTTTCAACTCGGCCGCCATTGCCAACCCGGATGTCATCAACGCAGCATCGGAGCGCTACGGCGCGCAGTGCATCGTGGTTGCCATCGACGCCAAACGCCGCAGCGCGGAAGATGCCCTGCGACCGGGCCCGGATGGGCAGCCCGTGGGGGCCGGTTGGGATGTGTACAGCCATGGCGGCCGCAAGAACACGGGCCTGGATGCGGTGGCCTGGGCCACGCAGATGGCGCGGCGCGGCGCGGGCGAGATCCTGCTGACCAGCATGGACCGGGACGGCACCAAATCGGGTTTCGACCTGGCGTTGACGCGCGCCGTGACCGACGCGGTGGACGTTCCCGTGATTGCCTCGGGCGGCGTCGGCACGCTGGACCACCTTGCCGACGGCATCCAGCTCGGCGGTGCCGACGCGGTGCTGGCAGCCAGCATCTTCCACTATGGGGAGTTCACGGTGGCCCAGACCAAGCAGCACATGGCGGCGCGGGGCATACCCGTCCGGCTTTGAGCGCTGTAGTGGGGAGGTATGCTATAAAAATAATAGCTATCAGGTGAATGTGGTCGCGCGGCGGTCGCTTATTTTTCTCTTTTTTTTGGGGTCCCGCGCCCCTGCCTGGTGTACGCCCACGCTGCCCCCCCGGAACGCCAGCGCAAATCGCCGACAATGCTTGCCATGAACTGGCTCAACGAAGTGAAATGGGATGATCAGGGCCTGGTGCCCGTCATCGCGCAGGAACAGGGTAGTGGCGACGTGCTGATGTTTGCGTGGATGAACCGCGAAGCCCTGGAAAAGACGGCGGAGCTGGGGCGTGCGGTGTACTTCAGCCGCTCGCGCAAGAAGCTTTGGTTCAAGGGCGAGGAGTCGGGCCATGTGCAGACCGTGCACGAGATCCGCCTGGACTGCGACAACGACGTGGTGCTGCTCAAGGTGACACAGCTCGGCCATGAACCGGGCATCGCCTGCCACACCGGTCGCCACAGCTGCTTTTTCAGTGTCCTCAAGGAGGGTGCCTGGCGCAGCGTCGATCCGGTCTTGAAAGACCCTGAATCCATCTACAAGTAAAGCGCATGAGCTCCAACGATTCTCTCGCCCGCCTTGCGGCCGTCATCGAAAGCCGCAAACCGGCCAACGGCGGCGATCCGCAGACGAGCTACGTCTCCCGCCTGTTGCACAAGGGGCCCGATGCCTTCCTCAAGAAGATCGGCGAGGAGGCGACCGAGGTCGTGATGGCAGCCAAGGATGTGGACCATGGGGCCGACGCCTCCAAGCTCGTCTATGAGGTCGCCGACCTGTGGTTCCATTCGATGGTGGCGCTGGCCCATTACGGGTTGTCGCCCGCCGATGTGGTGGCCGAACTGGAACGCCGTGAAGGCACCAGCGGCATCGAGGAGAAAGCCCTGCGCAAGGCCGTTGCGCGCTCAGCCAGCGAGGGCACGGCCCCATGAGCGACCTCTCCGATCTGAACGCCAACGACCGCAGGGCCGAAGCGCTCAACACCATCGGCTGGATCAGCTACCTGCTGCACCTGATCGTGGCGGTCGGTGCCGTCATCCCCGGCGCGCAGCCCGGCGCGGTGCTGCTGCTGGTGGCGCTGGTGCTTGATCTGGTCAAGAAGCACGACGCCGAGGGCACCTGGCAGGCCAGCCACTTTTCATGGCGCATCCGCTCGGTGATCTGGGCGGGTGTGCTGTACGTGGTCACTGCGCCGCTGTGGCTGTTGTTTCTTTTGCCGGGCTGGATTGCCTGGGGCCTCATCTCGCTGTGGTTCCTGTACCGCATCATTCGCGGCATGGTGGCCATGAACCAGAGCCGGGCGGTGGATGCCTGAAGGCTCAGATGACGCATCACCGCGATGGGTGTCCAACCTTGTCCTGATCTTCTCATGCACGATCCGAACTGCCTTTTCTGCAAGATCATCGCGGGCCAGATTCCTTCGCGAAAAGTCTATGAAGACGAAGAAATTTTCGCCTTCCACGACATCCATCCCTGGGCGCCGGTGCATTTCCTCATGGTTCCCAAGCTCCATATCCCTTCGATGGCGCAGGTCACTGACGCGCACGCCGCCGTGCTCGGGCGCATGATGGCGCTGGCACCGCGGCTGGCGCTCGAGCAGGGCTGCAACCCATACCCCGAGGGAGGCTTTCGCGTCGTGGTAAACACGGGGCTTGAAGGCGGGCAGGAAATTCATCATCTGCACCTGCACGTGATGGGCGGGCCGCGTCCCTGGCTCAAAGGCTGACCAAGGCTGACGCGACGCAATCGTGGCCGCGTACGTCTTTGGCCCGGTTACGGAACGTCTTTCCCGCCCCGTCTAAAATGGCCGTCATTCATCAGGAGATATTCCATGGGTTCTTTTTCCATCTGGCACTGGCTGATCGTGCTGCTGATCGTCGTCATGGTCTTCGGCACGAAGAAGCTCAAGAACATGGGCTCGGATCTCGGCGGGGCCGTCAAGGGCTTCAAGGACGGCATGAAGGACGGTTCGGCCGATGCGCCGCCCGCCACGCCGGCTCCCACGCAGGTGGCCAACAGTACCGCTGCCGACAAGACCACCATCGATGTCGAAGCCAAGCAAAAAAGCTGACCGGCGTGCGCCGCACGCCTGCCGCAGCGACTGCCGTTGCACGCATTCCATGCAGCGTCAGGTTGATCCATGATTGACATCGGCCTGTCCAAAATGGCGCTGATCGGCGTCGTTGCGCTGATCGTCATCGGTCCTGAGAAGCTGCCGCGGGTGGCCCGCACCGTGGGGACGCTGCTGGGCAAGGCGCAGCGCTATGTGTCCGATGTCAAGGCTGAGGTCAACCGGTCCATGGAGCTCGATGAGCTCAAAAAGATGAAGGATTCGGTGGAAAACGCCGCGCGGGACGTGCAGCAGTCCGTGCAGACCACGGCCAGCGAGTTCGAGCGTGACTTGGCCGAGGCGACCGAGCTGGCCAGTACCCCGCTGCAGGAGCCGCCCGCGGTGGTGCCCGCTTACCGCCACCCTGGCAAGAACTGGCGACTCAAGCGCGGGGCCACGCCCCAGTGGTACAAGGCCCGCAGCGGTGTGCGCACCAAGGCGCAGTCCGGCGCGGCCCGCGTGGCCCGCTACCGCCCCCAGCTATTCAAGTGAACATCGTTTCACCCCGCGGCACCTGCATTGCATGGTGCTCATGCCACACGCCGCGCGGGCGGTAGACCTCACGCCTACGAGCCATTTACATGTCCGACACCCCATCCAAACAAGACGAGCTGGCCGGTACCGAACAGCCGTTTGTGCAGCACCTGATGGAGCTGCGCGATCGCATGGTCAAGGCGTTCCTCGCCATCGGTGTGGCTGCGGCCATCCTGTTTTTCTTCCCCGGGCCGGGCGCGCTGTACGACTTCCTTGCTGCCCCGTTGGTGGCCCATTTGCCCAAGGGCGCGACGCTGATCGCCACGTCGGTGATTTCGCCGTTCATGGTGCCGCTCAAAATTTTGCTGATGTCTGCCTTCCTGCTGGCGCTGCCGTTTGTGTTGTGGCAGGTGTGGGCTTTTGTGGCACCCGGCCTGTATTCACATGAAAAGCGGCTCGTGCTGCCGCTGGTGATTTCCAGCACGTTACTGTTCTTCGTGGGCGTGGCGTTTTGCTACTACCTGGTGTTTGGCCAGGTGTTTGCGTTCATCCAGAGCTTCGCGCCCAAGAGCATCACGGCCGCGCCTGATATCGAGGCGTACCTGAGCTTCGTGCTGTCCATGTTTCTGGCATTTGGCCTGGCGTTTGAGGTGCCGATTGCGGTGGTGGTACTGGCCCGCATGGGAGTGGTGTCGATCGACAAGCTCAAGGAGTTCCGTGGCTACTTCATCGTCATTGCTTTTGTCATCGCAGCCATCGTGACGCCTCCGGATGTGGTCTCGCAACTGTCGCTGGCCATACCGATGTGCATTCTCTACCAGGTCGGTATCTGGGCCGCCCAGGTTTTCATCAAGCACACCAAGGCGCCCGAGGAGGTGCAGGAAACGGCGACACCGTCGTGAAGTGCATGCATCAGCCCGGGTGATGCGCAAGCCCGGTCGCGTTGTCGAACCACGAGCGCCTGGGCTACGAGCCTGTCGGACTTGGAAATCGTCGGCTGCAAATCGAACGCAGCGGTCCATTTATAACCGCCTTTTTGCCCCATAGCTCGGCTATGGGGCTGCAAATTCGGCAAAAACTGTCCTCGCTCTCGCCGATTTTCGCTTTCGACGCTCCAAGTCCGACAGGCTCCTAGCCCGGATATTTCACGGCAATTGGTCGAAGGCGGAGCGAAGCGAGTTTTTCTGTTGATTTTGGGCTGCCAAGTGCTCTGGCCAGGGCTTTGATGTGCTGCAAAAGGCTATGGCGTGGTAACCAGGCACACCGGCCCC
>NZ_JBKDRI010000182.1:0-12370 GCF_046341535.1 Acidovorax sp.
AGCGAAAATCGGCCCCAGCGAGGACAGTTTTTGCCGAATTTGCAGCCCCATAGCCGAGCTATGGGGCAAAAAGGCGGTTAAAAATGGACCGCTGCGGTCGATTTGCAGCCGACGATTTCCAAGTCCGACAGGCTCCTAGCGTCCCGCCACCCACATCGCAGCCATCAGCAGCCCGATCATCACGGGCTGGTGGAGCATGTAGTAGCTCAGGCTCCACTGCCCCAAAGCCGCTAGCGGCGCCAGCCTGGCGGGTAACGGTGTTCGGATCAAGCGCCTATCGGTGGACAGGAGCCATTGGCCGCAGGCAAGGCCCCACCACAGCACACCAAGCCAGGGGAACACCGGCACGTAATCTTCTGTGAAGGGCTTGCGAGTGACCAGACCAAGCCAGTTCAGCCACCGGCCGTTGAACGTTGACACGGATTCCGGCCACAACGCTGGCAAAGTCTGCTCAAACGCCCAGGGTAGCACCAGCGCTAGCAGCCCCGCCGGCCAGAGCCAGCGGCCCCAGCCCGCAGTGCACCGCGCAATCAGCAGCATCACTGCCATCCCGTGCAGCACGCCGAAATAGATGTAGCTGCCGGGGAACATGACGACGGAGCCGGCAGTCACGAGCAGGGCACAGGCCGCAATCTGCAGCCAGCGGCGACCAAAACGCTGCCAACCCTGAGCCTGGTGGATCGCAATGGACTGACCCAACCCGGCGCAGAACAAAAAAAGGCTCACGATGAGCGTGCGCTGTGTCGTCCACACGGGGTCTGCACGGAAGTTTTGCGGCCACAGCCCAAAATGGCTGAGGTCAAAGCAAAAGTGGAACAGCGTCATCCACACCATGGCCAGGCCCCGCAACGCATCTACCATCGGGTACCGCAGACCCGACGCAGCCATCAAAGTAGCGTCCGGGTAGTGACCAGAAAATGAGGATGGGTAGGCCATGAAGGCAGACTGGGCTGGGGCTTGGTGCGAAACGATGTCAAGCCCGATGGTACCGAACCCATGGTGCAGCCTTTGGCCGAGACTTACGGCTGACGGGCATCGGCAGCACCAACAAAAATGCCCTGCAGCACGGTACTACAGGGCATTGAAAAAATGGTCGGAGCGGCGGGATTCGAACTCGCGACCCTCTGCTCCCAAAGCAGATGCGCTACCAGGCTGCGCTACGCTCCGACAACTAGCATTCTAACCCGGGTATTCCATGGTTTCCGGCTCGACTCATGCTTTTTTGAATTTTTTAGCAGTTCGTCCGGACAACCATCCCAATCGTTTGCATGCTGGCAGTGCGCCCCGCAAGTCGAGCAGCCGAATCCGGCCGCAGAAGATCGATCAGCGACTGGACGATGGACCGGGACCACGGCCAGCGAGGTGACGGAAGGTGATCCGCCCCTTGCTCAGGTCGTAGGGAGACATCTCAAGCGACACTTTGTCGCCCGCCAGGATACGGATGTGGTGCTTGCGCATCTTGCCACCGGTGTAGGCAATCAACTGATGCCCATTTTCCAATGTGACGCGAAAACGCGAGTCGGGCAAGACTTCCGTGACGGAGCCCTGCATTTCAATCAGTTCTTCTTTGGCCATGATGATCTCTTCAATACAAATATTCGGTGACCTGCGGCTGACCGCCGGAGAACGCCGCCATCAGGCTCACCGCATGGTCGATGGTTGCTCGACACTCGAGGCAATGCGGGCGGGGGGTTCGCTGCACGCTTGGCGCAGATCAGGCAGGAGGCCGGCGAGCCGGCGTGGATGGACAGGCAAACGCTGTGCAAAACCGTCTAATTGTACCGCGCCCCACCACTTTTGCCTACGAACCGCCGCTTATGCAACTGGCGTGCCGACAGGCCCTGGCCCGCAACGCTGTGCGCAGCGGGCCGACGCTTCGGGTAAGCCATAGGTTTGCGCACTTGCTGCCCTGGGGTAAATTGATTGAAGCCTCAATAAAAACCCTAGCCATGACCTCACGTCGTCTCGTCATTCGCCGCAGCGCAGCCCTGGTTGCTGCAGCATCCAGTGGGCTGTTGCTGCCTTCCATCGTGCGGGCTCAGAGCAGCAAGGTGCGGGTCGGCTTGATGCTGCCGTACACCGGCACGTTTGCACAGCTTGGCGCGGCCATCGAAAACGGCGTCCGGCTGGCCATTGATCAACAGGGCGGCAAGCTGGGGGGCCGGGAGATCGAGTGGTTCAAGGTGGATGACGAATCCGAACCCAGCAAAGGCGTCGAAACCGCCAGCAAACTGGTGCAGCGCGACAAGGTGGACGTGCTCATCGGTACCGTGCATTCCGGCGTGCAGATGGGGATACAGAAAGTCGCCCGAGACACGGGCGTTCTCAACCTGATCCCCAACGCCGGCGTGCACGCAGCCACCCGAGCCCTGTGTGCGCCCAATGTGTTTCGCACATCGTTTAGCAACTCCCAACCGACGCTGGCGCTCGGCAAGGCCATGGTCGACCGGGGTCACAAAAAGGCGGTCTGGATCACCTGGAAATATGCCGCTGGTGACGAGGCCTTTGAAGGCTTCAAACAAAGCTACACCGCTGCTGGCGGCACCATTGTCAAGGAACTCGGGCTGCCGTTTCCCAACGTGGAGTTCCAAGCACTGCTCACCGAAATCGCCGCCATCAAACCCGACGCCGTGGCATGCTTTTTTGCGGGTGCTGGCGCCCCCAAGTTCATCCGCGACTACGCCGCGGCGGGCCTCAAAGACAAGATTCCGCTGTACGGTTCGGGCTTTCTGACCGAGGGCGCGCTGGATGCGGCCGGCCCGGCTGCCGAGGGCATCATCACCACCTTGCATTACAGCGACTCGCTGGAAACGCCGCGCAACCAGAAGTTCCGGCTGGAATATGCCAAGACCTTCCGCAGCCAGCCCGACGTGTACGCCGTGCAGGGTTACGACACCGGCCTGCTGCTCGTTCAGGGGGCCAATGCCGTCAAGGGCGATCTGTCGGCGAAGGCAGCCCTGTACAAGGCGATGGAGGGCGCCACCATCGACAGCCCGCGCGGCAAGTGGACGATGAGCAAGGCCCACAACCCGGTGCAGGACATCTATCTGCGCAGGGTCGAGAACAAGGAAAACAAGGTGATCGGCGTCGCCGCCAGGGCCCTGGCCGACAGCGGCGCCGGGTGCCGCTTGACCTGATACGGGCACGCACGACCTCCGCCGACCCGCCGTGTGGCCCGCAAGGGTCGCCGAGGCGTTCATAATTCGATGCAGCTTACGCGGGTGGCTGCGGCCCGCACCCGCTGGCACCCGCTGGCACCCGTGTTTTACCGCGTGCCGATCCTGCCTTCGTTCTTCCTACACCATGACGCTCAGCACCTACCTGCTCTACCTTGGCGCCGTTGCGCTGCTCGTGATCTCTCCCGGGCCTACCATGCTGATGTGCATGACGTACTCTCTGCAACACGGGCCCCGCAAGGCGCTGGCTGCTGCGGCCGGAAGCGTCTGCGCGGTGCTGGGCACCATGCTGCTGTCAGCGCTGGGGCTGGGTGCCCTGCTTGCTGCGTCCGAAACGGCGTTTTGGGCACTGAAGGCGCTTGGTGCCGTCTACCTGATCTGGCTGGGCGTCAAGACCTTCCGCAGCCAGAGTTCGGTGTTCGACCAGTTGCCCGCAGATGGCCGCAACGAGTCGACTACCGTCAGCACCCGTAAGCTCTTTGCCCGGGGGCTGATGGTGGGTGGCAGCAACCCCAAGGCCATCCTCTTTTTCACCGCATTCTTCCCGCAGTTCTTGGACCCTTCAGCCGCCTGGGCGCCGCAGTTTGCCGTGCTGGCCAGTACCTTCGTTGCCTTTGAATTTACCGTGCTCGCCCTGTGCGCAGCAGGCGTGGCCCGCCTGGCCCCCGTATTGCGACATGGCCACCGCATGCGCTGGTTCAACCGCGTCTCGGGTGGGCTGTTTGCCCTGATGGGGTCGCTGCTGCTGGCCACGCGCCGCGCGGCCTGACACCGGCAGCTCTGCCGGCGCAACGCCGCCCGGATGGACTTCGCCACCTTCCTCATCCAGCTGCTCAACAGCGTGCAGTATGGGCTGCTGCTGTTCATGCTGGCCGCGGGGCTGACGCTGATCTTCGGCATCATGGGCGTGGTCAACCTTGCCCATGGCAGCTTCTACATGCTGGGGGCCTACCTGGCCTACTCGCTATCGGCCCAGCTGGGCAGTCTGGCGGCAGCGATCGTCGTGGGTACGGCGCTGGCGGTGGTGTTTGGTCTGGCGCTGGAGTCACTGCTGTTCCGGCACTTCTACCATCGTGACCACCTGGACCAGGTGCTGCTGACCTTCGGCTTGATCTACATCTTTGAAGAGCTGCGCTCGATGCTCTGGGGGGACGATGTGCATGGCGTTCCCGTCCCGCAGGCGCTGGACTGGTCCGTTGCCCTGACGGACACCCTGTCCTACCCGGCTTACCGGCTCTTCATCTCGGGCGTGTGCATCGTGCTGGCCATAGCGATGTACCTGCTGATCTCCAGGACCCGACTGGGCATGAAGATCCGCGCTGGCGCGTTCAACCGCGACATGGCCGAGGCGCTGGGCGTGAACATCAAGCGCCTTCACGCCTTGGTGTTTGCGCTGGGCGTGGCTCTGGCCGCCTTGGCCGGCATGGTGGCTGCGCCAGTGTCCAGCGTGTACCCCAACATGGGATCGTCGGTCCTCATCATGTGCTTTGTCGTGGTGGTGATCGGGGGCATCGGCTCGGTGCGCGGAGCGCTGATCGCAGCCCTGCTTGTCGGTCTGGTCGATACCTTCGGCAAGGTATTGCTGCCTTCTGCCTCGGGGATGCTGGTCTACGTGCTGATGGCCGCCGTGCTGCTGTGGAAACCCGAGGGCCTGTTCAAGCAATGAGCACGCCCCGCGCGAACCTCGAAGTGCTGCCACGCAGCGTGCAGTTTGTGCTGGCACTGGGCGCCGCAGCGCTGGTGCTGTTCCCGCTGGTGGGCAGCGACTTTTATGTGCAGATGGTCACGCGGATGATGATCATGGGCATCTTTGCGATGAGCCTGGATCTGCTGCAGGGCGTGACGGGGCTGGTGTCACTGGGCCACGCGGCGTACTTTGGAGTGGCCGGGTACGCGCTGGCCTTCATGACGCCAGCCGATGCCCCAGCAAGTCTGTGGTGGACTCTGCCCCTGGCCATCCTTGGCTCGGGCCTGCTGGCCCTTGTCATCGGGTTCTTCGCGGTACGCACGCACGGCATTTACTTCATCATGGTGACGCTGGCGTTCGCGCAGATGGTGTTCTACCTGTTCTTTGATAACAAGGCGCTGGGCGGCTCGGACGGCATCTACATCCATTTCCGGCCCGACGCCAGCCTGTTTGGCTGGCTCCCGTTCGACCTCGAAGGCCGCAAGACTTTCTACTATTTCACGCTGGTGCTGATGGTGGGGGTGTATGGCCTGCTGCGCAGCATGCTGTGGAGCCCGCTGGGCCGCGCGCTGTCGGGCATCCGCATCAACGAACACCGCATGCGCGCCTTGGGTTTTGGCACGCGCGCCTACAAGCTCACGGCATTCACCGTGGCCGGTGCGCTCGCCGGGCTGGCCGGCTACCTGTGGGGCGCGCAGACGGGCTATGTCAACCCCGAGCTGATGGGGTTTCACATGAGCGCCCACGCCATCATGATGGTCATCCTGGGTGGCATGGGGAACTTTGCCGGCGCCATCGTGGGCGCTTTTGCGTTCGAGTACCTGCTGCATGTCTTCAAAGACATCACCAAACACTGGCAGCTGCTGATGGGCGGCTTCATTGTGCTGGTCGTGCTGACCGCGCCACGCGGATTGCTGGGCCTCATGACACACCTGCGCGGGGCCTCGCGACCACCGGCAGCGCCCCCGGTTCAGGGCGATCACCATGGATGAGCTGCTCCTGTCCGCACGCGGCCTGACCAAGCGCTTTGGCGGTCTGGCAGCCGTCAACGGCGTCTCGGTCACCCTGCACCGTGGTCGCATCCACGCGGTCATCGGTCCCAACGGTGCGGGCAAATCAACGCTTACCAATCTGCTCAGTGGCGACCTGCCACCGACCGCAGGCAGCGTGACGCTGGGCAGCACCGACGTGACCGGCTGGACACCCGAGCGCATCTCGCGGCAGGGCCTGGGGCGCAGCTACCAGAAGACCAATATTTTCATGCCCCTGACCGTGCACGAAAACGTACGCCTGGCAGCCCAGTCCCGCGAACCCCAGCAGCCCTGGAACCCGCTGCGCTGGCTTTCGGATACGCGCGCTGATGCTATCAAAAACAGAGCTATCGGCACAAGACTGGAGAGCGCGATCGAGCTTTCTGGCTTAATAAACCGGCGCATGACGATTGCCGGGACCTTGAGCCACGGCGAGCAGCGCCAGCTGGAGATCGCCATGACGCTGGCCACCGAGCCTGCGGTACTGTTGCTCGATGAGCCCCTGGCCGGCATGGGCGTGGCCGAGGCGCAGCGCATGGTCGAGCTGCTCCACCGCATCAAGCCAGCGCACGCGATCATGCTGGTCGAGCATGACATGGACGCCGTGTTTGCCCTGGCCGACCAGTTGACCGTGATGGTCAATGGCGAAGTCATCGCCCATGGCGCGCCAGCGGATGTTCGCAGTAACGCCGCCGTGCAGGCAGCCTACCTGGGGGAGGATCACTGACATGGCCCAAGTGACTTGCAGCCAACTCGGGTACCCAGGCCGCGCAACCCGCAGCGAGGCATTGCGATGAGTGAACCCTGGATCGACGCCCGGGGGCTACACACCCACTATGGCTCCAGCCACATCCTGCATGGGGTCGACTTCCGCATCGGCCAGGGGGAGACGATGGGGCTGATGGGACGCAACGGCATGGGCAAGAGCACCCTGCTCAAGACCCTGGTGGGTCTGGTCAGGCCCACCAGCGGCACGGTGCGTGTGGCGGGCCGCGACATGACCGGACGCCCACCCTATGAGGTGGCCCGGATGGGTATTGCGTACGTGCCCGAGGGTCGGGGCATCTTCGGCAACCTGAGCGTGCGCGAGAACCTGGTGATGGCCGCGCGGCCCGGCCGGGCCAACGACATGGCAGGCAGCGCGAAACGCCGCGACGACTGGACTTTTGACCGCGTGATGGACACCTTTCCGCGCCTGAAAGAGCGCCTGGGGCATGGTGGTCAGCAGCTCAGCGGCGGCGAGCAACAAATGCTGACGATCGGCCGCGCGCTGATGACCAACCCCGACGTGCTCATCCTGGACGAAGCCACCGAGGGGCTGGCGCCACTGATTGCCCGCGAGATCTGGCGCATCTGCCGCCTCATCAAGGAAAGCGGCATCAGCAGCGTGATCGTGGACAAAAACTGGAAGCACGTCACGCAAATCACCGATCGCAACATCATCCTGCTCAAAGGTCAGGTGGTGTTTGAAGGCAGCTCGGCTGCGCTGCATGCGCAGCCCGCGTTGCTGGAGCAGTACCTGGGCGTTTGAGGTCCGCCAGATGGCGGCCCAGGACATGCCGGGGGCCGCAGCACAGTGTCAGTACCCCAGGCATTCAGCCTAAAAACGGCAGTTGGATGCATTTGCCAGCGCTGCTGTTGTGGCGCCAGGCAAGGCGCGACGACGCGGCAGGCTCGTGCCTGCAAGGAGGAGCAACACCGCATGGCGCTCCAAAAGCGGTGCTGGCAAGTGCATAGCGCTGTCACCCCAAAGGTGAGGCTGCAAAAACAACCCAAGGCCCGAGTCCACGCGGTGTGCGGCAAGATGACAAGCGGTCAACTGCCGTTTTAGGTTGATAACAAAAACAGCCGGTTGCGCTCGAAGACAGGGGCTTTTAAGCTATTAATTAAATAGCAAATGCAAGCCCTTCACACCTGCATGTTCATGATGTCGGTATAGGCCTGCACCATGCGGTTGCGCACATGCAGCGTCGCCTGAAAGCCGATCTGGGCCTTCTGGATGGCGACCATGGTCTCTTCCAGGCTGACGGAAGGGTTCTCCATCTGAACCTCCTTTTGCAGATCCGCAGAGCGGTTCTGGGCGGCGCTCACGGACTGCAGGGCGCCTTTGAGCGCGCCCGAGAAGCCAACTTGGTTGTCTTCGGCTTGCGGCGCTGCAGCACGACGCGTCAGGCCGGCTCCCGTGAGGGGGGCTGTTGAGCTTGAAATGCGAAGGTCCATGGCAAGTCCGTAGGGAATGGCGGTATGCTGGGTATCCTAGACATCGCTGGCCAGGCCATCGCGCGGAATTGATGGCCAAACCAGCGCCTTATCTAGCGAACATTTCGGGCTTGCAGCCGAATAATCGGTGACAAGCCCAGGTCTGTTGACGGGCAGGACTTCATGGAACGCAAGATGTCTGCAGTTGCTCAAATGCCTATCGCTATCTCGCCTGGCGGCCCTTCGTGGCTGCAGCGGCTGTCCGCGCTGGATCGGGCCCAGCGCATGCGCTTTGGGGTCGGTGTGGTACTGCTGGTGGGCGTGGCTCTGGCCGCCATCTTCTACGGCCGACAGGCGGACTACCGGGTGCTGTTTGCCAACCTCAATGACAAGGACGGTGGCGCCATCGTGGCCCAGTTGTCCCAGATGAACGTGCCCTACAAGCATGCCGACGGCGGCGGTGCCATCCTGATTCCGGCAGACCGGGTGCACGACGTGCGCCTGCGACTGGCCACCCAGGGCTTGCCCAAGGGCTCGGTCACGGGGTTCGAGCTCATGGAGTCGAGCAAATTCGGGATGACCCAGTTTCAGGAGCGCCTGAACTTCCAGCGTGGCCTGGAGGGGGAGCTCACCCGGTCGATTCAGGCGCTGTCGTCGGTGCAGGGGGCGCGGGTGCATCTGGCGCTGCCCAATCAGAACGGCTTTTTTCGCGAGCAGCAAAAGCCGTCGGCGTCCGTGCTGGTGAGCCTGCATCCCGGCCGCGTTCTGGACCGTGCCCAGCTGGCCGGCATCGTGCATCTGGTGGCGTCAAGCGTGCCGGAGCTGACCCCGTCCTCAGTGAGCGTTTTGGACGATACCGGCAAGCTGCTGTCGCAATCGCCCGAGGGCGGTTCGGGTGCCGAGGTCAATGCACAGCAGCTTCTTTATGTGCAGCAGCTCGAGCAGCAGTACACCCGCCGCATCATGGATATCCTCGAGCCGGTGGTCGGGCGCGACAACGTCAAGGCGCAGGTCACGGCCGAGGTGGATTTCACGCAGACCGAATCGACGTCGGAGCAGTTCCGGCCCAACCAGACGGCCGATGCGGGTGCCATTCGCAGCCAGCAGGTGCTGGAAAGCCGGGGCAGCGCCAACAAGACGGCGACCGGGGTTCCGGGTGCTGTGGCCAACCAGCCACCCGGGCAAGCTGCCGCGCCCATCAATGGCGCCAACCCCGCCCCCAACGCTGCAGGACAGCAGGGTACGGAGGAGCAGACCAGTAAACGCGAGTCCACGACCAACTACGAGGTGGACAAGACCGTGCGCGTCACCCGTGCAAGCACAGGCACCGTCAAGCGCTTGAGCGCGGCGGTGGTCGTGAACTACCAGTCCACCGAAGAAAAGGGCAAGGTGGTCACCAAGGCCCTGACGCCCGAGCAGGTGGAGCAGATGACGGCCCTCGTGCGAGAGACCATTGGGTTCAACCGTGATCGTGGCGACTCGGTCAATTTGATGAACACGCCTTTCCAGGTCACGGTGCTTCCGACGACCGAGCTTCCACTTTGGAAGCAGCGCGAAGTCATCGACCTGGCCCGAAGCCTGGCCTGGCCGTTGGGCGCAGTGCTTTTTGCGGCACTGGTGCTGCTGGGCCTGGTGCGTCCCGCCCTCAAGAGTGTGCCGGTCGATCAGTCCAAGGCTGCGCCCGTGCCCGGCGCTCAGTTGGATGCCCTGGAGGCCGAGACGCCCGAGCGCCCCGCACTGCCGTCGCCGACCCGAAAGAACGAAGCCGCTGTGGCCACGCCGGAGCAACTGCGCCTGGAGGATGCCCGGATTCTTGCCAAGGAAAATCCTACGGCAGTGGCCAATATCCTGAAGATCTGGCTCAATGGCGATGTTGCCTGACGGCCCATCTGAATAACGACCATGGACGACCAAGGACTCCACGATGCCGCGATCATGCTGATGTCCCTCGGCGAGGAAGAAGCGGCCGAGGTCTTCAAGCATTTCTCGCCCAAAGAGGTGCAAAAGCTGGGCGAAACCATTGCCCGCATGCGCTCTGTCTCCCGCGAAAAGGTGGACGAGGTCATCAACAAGTTCTCGAACGCTGCGGCTGCACAGAGCCTGCTGGTTTCCGACACGGGCAACTACGTGCGTGCGGTGCTCAAGCGAGCCCTGGGCGACGACAAGGCCGGGCTGCTGATCGACCGGATCTTGCAGGGTGGGGACGTCTCGGGGATCGAAAGCCTCAAATGGATGGACCCGCTTTCGGTGGCCGAGTTGCTGCGCAACGAGCATCCACAAATCGTCGCTGCCATCCTGGTACACCTGGACAGCGATCAGGCCTCAGGCATCCTGATGCACCTGACCGATCGCCAGCGCAGCGAAATCCTTTTGCGGGTTGCCACGCTCGAGGGTATCCAGCCCACGGCCCTCAAGGACCTCAACGAGGTGCTCTTCAAGGTGCTTGCCGGCGGAGACAAGATACGCAAGAGCTCTTTGGGCGGCGTCAAGGCTGCGGCCGAGATCATCAACCTCTTGGGCGGCAACATGGATGCGGTGGTGCTGGAGTCCATCCGTGGCTACGACCCCGACCTGGCGCAGAAGATCATGGACAAGATGTTCGTGTTCGAAGACATCCTCAAGCTCGACGACAAGTCCATCCAGACGGTGCTCAAGGAAGTTGCTTCCGAAACCCTCATCGTGGCGCTCAAGGGGGCGGTGCCAGAGCTGCGCGAAAAGTTTTTGTCCAACATGTCGTCCCGCGCTGCCGAGGCCATGCGCGAGGACCTGGAATCGCGTGGTCCCATGCGTCTGTCAGAGGTCGAGGCGCAGCAAAAGGAAATTCTGAAGACGGTACGGCGACTGTCCGACGAGGGCCAAATCTTGATTTCTTCGGGTGGCGACGATGCCTTCGTCTAGTCAGCGCGCCTATTCTCGTTTCATCCCCAGCGAAGAAGTGGGCAGTGTCACGCATTGGAAATTCGGTGCGATGGATGGCTCAGATCTTCTGCAAGCGCCGGCAGGGGATGCTGAAGACGAAGACGCGGCTCGCGAGAGAGAGGAACTTGCCCGGCAAGCGCTGGTGCAGCAGGCCCGCGATGAAGCCTATGCACAGGGGTACGCGCAAGGGCAGGCAGAGGCGGCGCTGGAATGGCAGCGCCGCATGGATGAATACATTGCAAACCAGGGGCAGCAAGCCGCTGAGCGCCTCCAGGGCGTGATGGGCGCGCTTGATACCAACCTCTCTGCCCTGCAGCAGGACATGGCCCAGCAGATGCTGGAGCTTGCCTGCGATATCGCGCGTCAGGTGGTCCGCCAGGAGGTCTCGGGCAACCCCAACGCCCTGCTGCCGGTGGTAAGAGAGGCGCTGAAGATGCTGGTGAGCGAAGGGCGGCCGACGGTTGTCAGGCTCAATCCGGTGGATCTGGATGCTGTCGCCGCGGCCCTGTCTGAGGACGCTGGCGCACCAGGTTTGCGCTGGATCGGCGAACCGGCCGTTGCGCCGGGCGGCTGCCTTGTTGAATCGTCGGGCACGGTGATCGACGCTACGCTGGGCAAGCGCTGGGCGCGTGCGGTTGCTTTGCTGGGATTGGATTCCCCCTGGCAGGAGGAACCAACTGATGCCCGTTGAAACATCGTCGTCGTGGATGAAGTTCATCACTGATGCGCGCTCGCGCGCCGCCCAAGACCCAGGCCTGGAGACACAGGGGACACTGACCCGGCTGGCGGGCCTCGTCCTCGAAGCCACCGGTATCCGCGTTCCAGTCGGCTCGCAGTGCATGGTGCAAATGCCTGGGCACGCACCCGTGCTGGCCGAGGTGGTGGGTTTCTCCGGCGATCGGGCCTTTCTGATGCCAGCGGGCGATATCCACGGTCTGTCCAGCGGCGCCAGCGTGGTGTCGGCAGCCCCGTACAGTCCTATCCCGCGCCTGGGCGAGCCAGCCGCGCCAATTCAACGCGCCGGCGTGCTTCGGTTGCCCATGGGTGACGGCCTGCTCGGCCGGGTCGTGGATGCACAAGGGGCGCCGCTGGACGGCCAGGGGCCTGTGATCAATGTCGTCTCCGAGCCGATGGATCGCCGTCAGATCAATGCCATGGACCGATCGCCGGTTCGCGAGACGCTGGATACCGGCGTTCGCGCCATCAACGCCTTGCTCACGGTGGGGCGCGGGCAGCGGCTGGGCTTGTTCGCGGGCTCGGGCGTGGGCAAGAGCGTGCTGCTCGGAATGATGGCCCGCTACACCCAGGCGGACGTCATCGTGGTCGGTCTGATTGGCGAGCGCGGCCGTGAGGTCAAG
>NZ_JBKDRI010000183.1:0-14987 GCF_046341535.1 Acidovorax sp.
GGGGGCCGGTGTGCCTGGTTACCACGCCATAGCCTTTTGCAGCACATCAAAGCCCTGGCCAGAGCACTTGGCAGCCCAAAATCAACAGAAAAACTCGCTTCGCTCCGCCTTCGACCAATTGCCGTGAAATATTCGGGTTAACCGGTTTGTGATGAACCAGCTCAACGAACGGCTTGGCCAATTCATTGCTGCACGTGAAATTGATCGCATCAACAACCCTGATGTGCGCGTGGCCCGCAGCCTTGCGTCCTTGTTCAATCCGTTGCTGTACCCGGGCGTGGGCGAGGTGCTGCGCATCACCCAGCAAGAGCTGGCGTATCTGGTGGGGCTGTCGCGGCAGCGGGTGAACGAGGCCCTCGCCACCCTGCAAGCCCAGGGCGCGATTCGCGTCGAGTATGGCGGGGTGCGCGTGCTGGACCTGGCTGCACTCAGATCCAGCGTGACTTCTGGCTGAAGCCAGCCCCCCGCAGCCGGGCTTGTGACGCGACCGCGCGCCGCGGGGCAGGGAGTAGCGGTGCGCGCAACGGGCGTCAGCCGCGCGGCAAGGCGGGGGCATTCCCCCTGGCTGATGCAATCGGGCGGTTGCCTACGCTGCGGGCTGGCGCAGGCACGGCGGCCGGCGGTGCGGCGGGCGGGAAGCCCGCCCCGCTGGTGTGGTTGCCGTCGTCACGCCGGAGACGGAAGGCACTCACCATCTGGGTGAGACGCCCAGCCTGTTCCTTGAGGCTTTCGGCAGCGGCAGCCCCTTCCTCCACCAACGCTGCGTTTTGCTGTGTCATGTCTTCCAGCTCCCCCACGGATTGACTGACGTTGCCAATGCGTTGACTTTGCTCCTGCGTGCCGGCCGTGATCTCGCCCATGATGTCCGACACACGTCGGACCGACAGCACCAGGTCCTCAATGGTTTTACCCGCGTGGTTGACCAGGGTGCTGCCTTGTTGCACCTGTTCCACGCTCGCGCCGATCAGGGCCTTGATTTCGCGGGCCGCATTCGCCGAGCGCCCGGCCAGGCTGCGCACCTCACTGGCCACCACGGCAAAGCCCCGGCCTTGCTCCCCTGCGCGGGCAGCTTCCACCGCCGCGTTCAGCGCGAGGATGTTGGTCTGGAAGGCGATTCCATCAATGACGCTGATGATGTCAGCAATCTTGCGCGAGCTGGCGCTGATGGTGTCCATGGTGCTCACCACCTGCGAGACCACCTCGCCGCCCCGCGTAGCCGCTTCAGAGGCCGTGGATGCCAGCTGGTTGGCTTGCCGGGCCGAATCGGCGCTTTGCGTGACCGTGCCGGTCAGGTCGGCCAGCGCAGAGGCTGCGCTTTGGAGATTGTGCGACGTGTGCTCGGTGCGCTGGCTCAGGTCCAGGTTGCCCGAGGCGACCTCTGAGCTGGCCACCAGGATGGAATCAGCGGTCTGTCCGATCTCTCCGACCAGCGAGCGCAAGCGTTCCTGCATGGCAGCGATGGCGTCGAGCAGGCGGCCGGTCTCGTCGTGGATGCGAACCTCCACCTGCGAAGTCAGGTCACCGCTGGCAATGCGCTCGGCCACCACCACGGCCCGACCAATCGGCGCCGTGATGCTGACCGTGATGCGCCACGCGATCAGCCCGCCCAGCGCAATCGCCAGCACCACCAGCAGGATACCCGCCGTGCGGGCACGGCTTTGCGTCTGCTGGGCGGACAGCGTGGCCTCGGCGTTGAGGGTGTTTTGCAGTTCGATCATTTCGCGCAACTTGGCGCGCCAGGCGTTCTCGCTGGGTGCGACGCGCGTCATCAACGACAAGGTGGCGCCCACCGTATCGCCTTCGTCGATGGCTTTGATGGCCGTGGCGAGTTCGGGCAGGGTCTTTCGGCCCAGTGCCTGGACTTCTTCCAGCAGCTTGAGCTGCTGCGGCGCTGCACTGCCCTTCGTGAGTGCCTCTACCAGTTCCGCCTCTTCCCGGGAGTACTCTTTGATGCTTTTGCCTACGGCCTCGATCTGCTGGCGCGACTGCTTGGAGTCGATGTCGTTGAGCATGGCGGCAGACCGGCTCTGGATGCCGATGGCGCTCACGGTTTCAAGCATGCTGTTGATCAGCTTGGACTTCTGCGCGCCCGGCCCAGTAATGAGCTGCATCTGATCGTGCACCTTACCCAGGGACAACTGGCCAACAGCAGCCACTGCAATCAGCAGAACCAGAAGACATCCGAAGCCGAGTCCGAGACGGCTAGAGATCGAGAGCGATTTGATGGCGGGCAGTGGCATGGGCGGTCCTTAAGTATCGAACGTGCGACGATCGCAGGCGCTGTGGGAAGTATGCAATAACAATGCCTGCACTAGCCCGCGCGGTGCGTGACATTCGCCGCGGCAGTGTAGATAAATTTTACAAAATGTGTCATGAGGCTTGTGGATCTTTATATGTGTAATTTGCATAGCTGCCATTGAAGGCAGGGGGCGGAGCGCCAGGTTGTTTTCACGGCGCCAATACCTGAGCGAGCCCCAGCCCGCCCGTGTATCGACATTTGACAATGGGTTCCACCGCCCTAAGCCGCAGTGTATAAATTGCAACAATTTATGGGGAGTTTCTGATGGCCGTTCGTGTCCTGTTGCCTGCGCGCCCGTGCCTGCTGTTCGCTGCCAGCCTGGTTGCAGGGCTTGTGCAGGCCGCCGCGCTGGAGATCGATGTGACCGACGCGGCGGGGACGCCCCTATCCGATGCGGTGGTTTTCCTGGAGTCGCCCGAGGCGCGTAGGCTGGTCAAACCCCTGGTTGGCGCGGAGATCGTGCAGGAAGGGCGCCAGTTTTTGCCGGCTGTGATGGTGGTGCCCACGGGCACCGAGGTGCTGTTTCCCAACCGCGACAAGGTGCGGCACCACGTGTATTCGTTTTCCCCGGCCAAGAAGTTCGAACTCAAGCTGTATTCAGGCACGCCTTCCAACCCGGTGCACTTTGACCAGTCGGGCGTGGTGGTGCTGGGCTGCAACATTCACGATCGGATGGTCGGGTGGGTGGTGGTTGTGGACACCCCGTACTTTGCGCAGTCCGACGCCGTTGCCGGCAAGGCGCGGATCGACGGCGTGCCCCCGGGCAGGTACACCTTGCGGACATGGCATGCCCGCTTGCCGATAGGTGCGCCTGCACTCGAGCAGGCGCTGGTGGTCGGCGCTTCGGCCGTGAGCCAGGCCAGCGTGCGCGTTACAGGATTACAACCTTGAACGAGCGATGGCGCTGGGCCCGTGGCAGCCTGATCCTGCGTCTGGTCGGGATATCGCTGTTGCTTTTGCTCATCGTGCAGGCCGCAGGCTTTGGGGTGGTGCGGGCCGGCATCGACCACAACGCCCGCACGCAAATCGAGCATGCACTGGATCTTGACGAGCGCATCTGGCGTCGTCTGCTCGACCAGAACGCCGACCGGCTGCGCCAGGGGGCCGCGCTGCTGGTGGCTGACTATGCCTTTCGCTCTGCCGTGCATTCGGGCGACGAGGAAACGATTCAGTCGGTGCTTGAAAACCAGGGCAGCCGCATTGGCGCGGCCGTGACGGCATGGCTTGGCATGGACCTCGCCTTGCGTGCGGTCAGCCTTGCCGAGGGCATGGAATCCTTTCCTGCCACCCTGCGTGACGTGGTGCCGCCCCTGGCCGAGGAGCCCTGGGGCAGCCAGATTGCCGTCATCGGCGGAATCCCCTACCAGTTTGTCCTTGTGCCCATGCGGGCGCCGGTGGTGGTGGGTTGGGTGCTGATGGGGTTTCCCATCACCCAGATGCTGGCAGACGAGATGCGCCAGCTCATGTCCGTGCATGTCGTGTTGTCCGTGCGCGGCGCAGACGCCAGCGTAGAGCTGCCCGTGAGCACGCTGCCTGCGTCGGTACTCGCCCAACTCCAGGGCCAGGGCATGGTGGCCGACGCGCTGGTCACGCCAGAGGGGACCCTGCTGGCGCGGGATGTCCGGCTGATGAGCGCGGGCAAGGGCACCGATGTGCGTACCTTGCTGCTGCGGTCGGTGGACGAGGTGGTGGCGCCCTACCGCCGGTTGCAGGTGCTGCTGGCGATGATCACCGTGGCGGGTCTGGCGCTGTTTGCCGTGGGCACAGGCCTGGTGGCACGGTGGGTGACCATTCCGTTGCGTTCGCTGCTCACGGCCACCCAGCGCTTGTCCCGGGGGGAATACGACGTGCCGCTGGAGCACATCGGGCGCACCGATGAAATCGGTAATCTGGCCCGTTCGTTCGACCAGATGCGCGTGGCCATTGGCAGCCAGCAACACGAGATACGGCGGCTGGCCTACTGGGACCGCCTGACGGGTTTGCCCAATCGTGAACGGTTTCGGGAGGCCGTCGTCCAGGCCATGGGGAGCCATGACCGGGCGGTGCAGCCGCTGGCAGTGCTGACGCTGGACCTGGACCGGTTCAAGCATGTGAACGATGTTCTGGGCTACGCTTATGGCGACCGTCTGTTGCAGGCGGTGGCCGACCGGCTTCGCACGCAGGTCACATCCGAGGCTGACGTGGTGGCGCGCCTGGGGGGCAACGAATTTGCTCTGCTGCTGCACGGGGCCACGGCGGCCACGGCACGGATGGTTGCGGACAAGATCATCCATGCGTTTGAAGATCCGCTGGCGCTGGAAGATCAGACGGTGGACGTCAGTGCCGGTATCGGCATCGCCTGCTGGCCGGCCGACGCGGCCGACGCCGATGCGCTGCTCAGCCATTCGGAAATCGCCATGTATGCCGCCAAGCATCAGCTCAGCGGTGCCTTGCAGTACGACGAATCGTTCAACCTTGCGAGCACGCAAACGCTGTCCCTGCTCACCGAACTGCGCCGCGCCGTGGAGCACGATGAGTTGCGCCTGTACCTGCAGCCCAAGGTGCCTTTGCAGGCAGCGGGCGCGATGGCCGCAGAGGCCCTGGTGCGGTGGCAGCATCCGCAGCGCGGGCTGGTGCCGCCGGTGCAGTTCATCCCGTTTGCCGAGCAGACGGGCTTTGTGCGGCAGTTGACCCTGTGGATCTTTGAGGCCGTGGCGCGCCTGCTGGCGGCGCATTCCGTGCAGCTGGAAGGGCTGCGCGTGTCGGTGAACCTGTCGACCCGCGACCTGCTCGACCCCGATCTGAGCAACCGCCTCGCCAGCATCCTGTTGCGCCATGGCGTCAAGGCCAGCGCGTTCTGCCTGGAAATCACCGAAAGCGCGATCATGGATGACCCACAGCGCGCCGAAGCCATGCTCAATCGTCTGTCGGAGCAGGGTTTTAAGCTATCCATCGACGATTTCGGGACGGGGTATTCCTCGCTGGCGTACCTCAAGCGCCTGCCGGTCGATGAGCTCAAGATCGACAAATCGTTCGTGATGGGCATGGCCAAGGGCGGTGATGACGCCATGATCGTGCGCTCCACCATTGACCTGGCCCACAACCTGGGGCTCACGGTCGTGGCCGAGGGCGTGGAGACGGCGGATATCCTGGAGCAGCTGCGCGGGCTGTCCTGCGATGAAGCGCAGGGCTACCACATCTCGCGGCCCGTGCCGGTCAATGACTTTTTGATCTGGTGTGCCGACGCACAAGCCGCCGTCTGACAGGGCGGTACCGGGCTTCGGTGCGTGGGTTGATTCGGTCGTGCGCCAGCACACCTGAAGCCGCAGGCGAAAATACACACCATGCCGAATTCTCCGCCCCGCCCGCCGTCTGGTCCAGCCGCCGCCCCGTGCGCCAGTGACGGGCCTGCGCCCAGCCCCGTGCCTGCCCAGCGGGCGGTGCTTCGCCGCCCTGACCTGGCTCCCAAGGCAGCGTCCCCGCGGCCCGCTGCGCCGCCCCGCCCGTCGCGGGCCCCTGCGCCCACCGGCTATCGCACGGCATCGGCTGGCTTTGTGGCGCCGGTTCGCCAGGCTGCTGTGCGTGCGCCGGCGCCCCTGGCGTCCAACGGCCTGCCCACCTCCCGTCTGAACAAGCGCATGGCGGAACTGGGCCTGTGTTCGCGGCGCGAGGCAGACGACTGGATCGCGCAAGGCTGGGTCAAGGTCAACGGCACAGTGGCCGAGATGGGGGTGCAGGTGTTGCCCACCGACCGCATCGAGGTCGACAGGGTGGCCCAGGGTTTGCAGGGCCAACGCGTCACCATCTTGCTGCACAAGCCCATGGGCTACGTCAGCGGTCAGGCCGAAGATGGGCACACGCCTGCCGTTGCGTTGATCAACCCGCGCACCCGCTGGCGCGAGGACCCCAGCCGCCAGCGTTTTTCGCCACCCCAGCTGCGCGGGCTGGCGCCTGCCGGGCGGCTGGATATCGACTCGGTGGGCCTGTTGGTGCTGACGCAGGACGGCCGAGTGGCACGCCAGCTGATCGGTGAAGATTCCACGGTGGACAAGGAATACCTGGTGCGCGTGCAGTACGGCGCGGTGGCCACCAACGTGCAGTCAGCCTTCCCTGCCGATCAGCTTGCCCGGCTGTGCCACGGGCTCTCGCTCGATGGGCAGGCGCTCAAGCCCGCCAGGGTCGAGTGGCAAAACCCCGAGCAACTGCGGTTTGTCCTCACCGAGGGCAAGAAGCGCCAGATCCGGCGCATGTGCGAACTGGTCGGGTTGAAGGTGGTGGGGCTCAAGCGCATCCGCATCGGCGGCGTGACTTTGGGCAACCTTCCGGTGGGGCACTGGCGTTATCTGTCTGCCCATGAGCGCTTCTGAGCCAAAAAACGGCAGTTGGATGCATTTGCCAGCGCTGCTGTTGGGGTGCCAGGCAAGGTGCGACGACGCGGCAGGCTCGTGCCTGCAAGGAGGAGCAACACCGCATGGCGCTCCAAAAGCGGTGCTGGCAAGTGCATAGCGCTGTCACCCCCAAGGTGAGGTTGCAAAAACAACCCAAGTCCCGCGTCCACGCGGTGTGCGGCAAGATGACAAGCGGTCAACTGCCGTTTTTGGGCTGAGAGCAGCGCGCCAGCTGTCCACCCGCCCGAAACCCCTGTACACCCTGCCAAACGCCGTCTCCATGCCCCCATCTGACCACCGCAAGTCCCCTAGTCCCGCCGGTCGCGAGCGCGGCGATACGGGCGCGTCGGGGGACGCCGCGCGGCCAGGATTGCTCGGTCAGCTACGCCCCTCCGACCTGCGCGGTGTGGCCCGGCTGGCCGCGCAGGCCACGGTCCGCGTCAGCCGGGTGGCCGAGGGCGTGCACCAGGCCGTGCTGGGCACCATGGGGCTGCCCGGGGGGGACCAGCCCGCTAGCACGCGCGGCCTGACGGGGCTGGTCTACCAGAGCGTGCGCGGCGTGGCGAACCTGGTGGACGCGGGCTTGCAGGCCGGGCTGGCCCGTCTCGAACCATTTTTTTCGGCGGGTGACGATCTCCAGCCCGTGCGGTGGGAGCGCGAGGCCGTGCTGGCCGCGCTCAACGGCGTGATGGGCGACCGGCTGGAACTCGATGGCAACCCCTTGTGCACGCGCATGGGCCTGTACCAGCGCGGGCTGCCGCTTGACACCCAGGCGCTGGCCGATGCGGGCACCGTATCCGGCAAGCTCCTGGTGATGGTGCATGGCTTGTGCATGAACGACCTTTACTGGAACCAGGGCGGCCATGATCATGGGGCCTTCCTTTCGCGTGAACTGGGCTATACCCCGGTCTACCTTCGCTACAACACGGGTCTGCACATATCGGTCAACGGTGCTGCGTTGTCGGATGGTCTGGAGGCCTTGGTCGCGTCCTGGCCGGTTGCGGTGACCGACATCGCCATCGTGGCCCACAGCATGGGTGGGCTGGTAGCGCGCAGCGCCTGCCATCATGCGGCGAATGCATCCCGCCAAGACGGGGGCAAGACCGGCGGCCGCTGGCTGCCGCTGCTGCGCCACCTGGTGTTTCTGGGTACGCCCCACCACGGAGCGCCGTTGGAGCGCGCCGGCCAGTGGGTCCATGTGCTGCTGGGCCGTTCCAGCTATTCGCGCCCGTTTGCCCAACTGGCCCGCCTGCGCAGTGCCGGGATCACCGACTTGCGCTACGGTTTCGTCCTCGATGCGGATTGGCAGGGGCGTGACCGGTTCCGCAAGGAGCCGGACCGCCGCACGCCCGTCCCGCTGCCAGCAGGTGTGGCCTGCTACGCCGTCGCGGCCACGCTGTCGCCGCAGCGCAGCCCGGCCGCGCGGGTCCTGCTGGGCGATGGGCTGGTGCCTGTGCGCAGTGCCCTGGGCGTGCATGATGATCCGGCCCGCGTGCTGGGCTTTTCAAAATCAAGGCAGGCCGTGTTCTACCAGCTGGGCCATGTGGCCCTGTTGGGCGATGCACGCGTGGCCCGGCAACTGGCGCGCTGGCTGGCCCCGCGCAGGCCCAAAGCATGACGGCGGGCCTATGGGGGGCGATTTTTTCCAGACAGCGGGCATTGCATCAGCCCGGAGCGCGGCTACCATCTACGGGTTTCGGATCAAACCGAGCCAATAACAGGAGAGAGATGTGAGCGTCGTGAAATACCGTCTCGTGACCCGCAGTGACTTTGACGGGCTGGTGTGCGCCGTGCTGCTCAATGAGCTGAACCTGATCGATGAGACCACCTTCGTGCACCCCAAGGACATGCAGGACGGAAAGATCGCCATCACCGATCGCGACATCACCACCAACCTGCCCTATGTGCCGGGCGCGCATCTGGTGTTTGACCACCACGAATCGGAAGCCGTGCTCAACTCCGGCAGGCGCGATGAAAACCACATCATCGAAGTGCATGCCCCGTCGGTGGCAAGGGTGGTCTACAACTACTACGGGGGCAAGGCGGCGTTTCCGCGCATCACCGACGACATGATGGCGGCGGTGGATCGGGCTGACTCGGCCAACTACTCCCGCGAAGACATCCTGAACCCGCAGGGCTGGGTGTTGCTCCATTACCTGATGGATTCGCGCACGGGGCTGGGCCGTTTCCGTGATTTCCGCATCAGCAACTACACGCTGATGATGGACCTCATCCAGTACTGCCGCCACCACACCATCGAAGACATCCTGAAGCTGCCTGACGTGCAGGAACGCGTCGACCTGTACCGTGAGCACGCGCCCATGGCCCAGGAGCAGCTCAAGCGCTGTGCCATCTGCATCGGCAAGCTGGTGGTGCTCGATCTGCGCGACGAGGAGACCATCTGGGCCACCAACCGGTACATGATCTACGCGCTGTACCCGCAATGCACTATTTCCATCCACGTGCTGTGGGGGCTGCAAAAGCAGAACACGGTACTGGCCATGGGCAAATCCATCCTGGACCACAGCAACAAGACGCATGTGGGCAACCTGATGCTGGAATTTGGCGGCAGAGGGAATGCGGCCGCCGGCAGCTGCCAGGTGGCCAATGACAAGGCGGATCTCGTGTTGCAATCCCTGGTCAAGCGCATCACCTCGGCAGGCTGACCGCGGCTCGGCACGTGCTTCGGCGGCCGCCTGGCCGTGGCGGTGCGCAGCTCCACCCCCTTGAGATCGCTACCTGCGCCCCTATGTCAGGGGCGTTGTCAGTTGTTCGTATTTGTACTACCCGCACGTCAAAACCCATGAGCAAGCAAACCCTGTCATTCCAGGCCGAAGTGGCCCAGCTGCTGCACCTCGTCACCCACGCGCTGTATTCGAACCAGGAGATTTTTCTGCGCGAGCTGATCTCCAATGCGTCGGATGCCTGCGACAAGCTGCGCTTTGAAGCGCTGAACCAGGCCGCCCTGTTCGAGGATGCGCCCAACCTGGAAGTGCGCGTCACCTTTGACAAGGCCGCCAAGACGCTCACCATCACCGACAACGGCATCGGCATGAGCCAGCAGGAGGCCATCGACCACCTGGGCACCATCGCCAAAAGCGGCACCAAGGACTTCATGGGCCGGCTCAGCGGCGACCAAAAGCAGGATGCCCAGCTCATCGGCCAGTTTGGCGTGGGCTTTTATTCCGGCTTCATCGTGGCCGACAAGATCACCGTGGAGTCTCGCCGCGCTGGCCTCAAGCCCGAAGAAGGCGTGCGCTGGGTGAGCGGCGGCACGGGCGACTTTGAGGTGGAGACCATCACCCGCGCCGAGCGCGGCACCAGCGTCATCCTGCACCTGCGCGACGACGCCGAGGAATACCTCAACGCCTGGAAGCTCAAGCAGGTCATCGCCAAGTATTCCGACCACATCAGCCTGCCCATCCTGATGGAAAAGGAAGAGTGGAAAGACGGCGAGCTCATCAACCCGGGTGACCAAAACGGCGGCCGCCAGCCCGGCGGCATGGTCAAGACCGACGAGTGGGAAACCATCAACAAGGCCAGTGCCCTGTGGACGCGACCCAAGAAAGACATCACCGACGGGCAGTACGCCGACTTCTACAAGGCCATCAGCCACGACCACGATGCGCCGCTGACCTGGTCGCACAACCGGGTGGAGGGCAACACCGAGTACACGCAACTGCTGTACATCCCTGGCAAGGCGCCGTTTGACCTGTGGAACCGCGACAAAAAGGCGGGCGTGAAGCTGTACGTCAAGCGCGTGTTCATCATGGACGACGCCGAAGCGCTGATGCCCACTTACCTGCGCTTTGTGAAAGGCGTGATCGACTCGAGCGACCTGCCGCTGAACGTGAGCCGCGAACTGCTGCAGGAAAGCCGCGATGTGCGCGCCATCCGCGAAGGCAGCACCAAGCGCGTGCTGAGCATGCTGGAAGACCTGGCCAAGCACGACAAGCACACCGCGGGCGAAGGCGCCGACGGCGTGACGGATGTGGTGAGCGAGGAGGACAAGGCCAAGGAGGGCAAGTACACCAGGTTCTACGCTGAGTTTGGTGCTGTGCTGAAAGAAGGCCTGGGCGAGGACTTTGCCAACCGCGAACGCCTGGCCAAGCTGCTGCGCTTTGCCAGCACCACCAGCGACACCGTGAGCGTGGGCCTGGCTGACTACAAGGCCCGCATGAAGGAAGGCCAGGAGGCGATCTACTACATCACCGCCGAAACGCTTGCCGCCGCCAAGAACAGCCCGCAGCTTGAAGTCTTCAAGAAAAAAGGCATCGAGGTGCTGCTGATGACCGACCGCGTGGACGAGTGGGCGCTGAACTACCTGCACGAGTTTGACGGCACCCCGCTGCAAAGCGTGGCCAAGGGTGCGGTGGACCTGGGCAAGCTGCAGGACGAAGCCGAGAAAAAGGCCGCAGAAGAAGCCGCCGAAGCCTTCAAGCCCGTACTGGCCAAGCTGAAAGAGGCCCTGAAGGACAAGGCCGAAGACGTGCGCGTGACCACCCGCCTGGTCGATTCGCCCGCGTGCCTGGTCGTGCAGGATGACGGCATGAGCACCCAACTGGCGCGCCTGCTCAAGCAGGCCGGGCAGGAAGCGCCGCAGACCAAGCCCGTGCTGGAGGTCAACGCAGAGCACGCGCTGGTCAAAAAGCTCGACGGCAGCGTGCATTTCCACGACCTGGCCCACATCCTGTTCGACCAGGCGCTGCTGGCCGAAGGCGGCCTGCCGGAAGACCCGGCGGCGTATGTCAAGCGGGTGAACGCGCTGCTGGTGTAGGCTGTTTCACGGCGGCTTGGCCACCCTCGGCGCGCAGGGTGGCCCCGGCCATGCAGTCGGGGACGGAATCCTGGGCTCGATCACGCCACCAGCGGCGCCTCTTGCATGGCCTCGTTTTGCTCGATCAGCATGTCGATCTGGCCGCGCCAGTAGTCGCTGCTGCCAAACCACGGAAAGTTCACCGGAAAGATCGGGTCTTGCCAGCGGCGCGCCAGCCACGCGCTGTAGTGGATGAGGCGCAGCGTGCGCAGCGGCTCGATCAGGGCCAGCTCGCGCCGGTCGAAGCTGCGAAACTGTTCGTAGCCCTCGATGAGTGCGCCGAGCTGGTGGGTGCGCTGGCGGCGGTCACCCGACAGCAGCATCCACAGGTCCTGCACGGCCGGGCCCATGCGGGCATCGTCCAGGTCTACAAAGTGCGGGCCGCCACGGCCCCATTCGTCCAGGGGCGTCCACAGGATGTTGCCGGGGTGGCAGTCACCGTGCAGGCGGATGGATGTGGCATTTTCTAAACCAAAAACACCACCCGCGCTTGATGCGCCTGCTTTCGCAGCTATTAATTCAATAGCTTTGCTGCATGCGTCCCGCCAGGCGGACTGCATGTCCAGCGGAATGATGTGGTGCGCCAGCAGCCAGTCGCGCGACGCGATGCCGAAGCTCTGCAGGTTCAGCGCGGGCCGGTGCACGAAGGGCTGCGCTGCGCCGACGGTGTGGATGCGGGCCAGGAAGCGGCCGATCCACTCGAGCACCTCAAAGTCATCCAGCTCCGGCTGTCGGCCGCCGCGCCAGGGGCTGACGGAAAACGCAAACCCGTCATGCTGGTGCAGGGTCTGGCCGTTCAGCACCATGGGGCCCACGGCCGGCACCTCGGCCGCCATCAGTTCGGCGGCAAAGGCATGTTCTTCCAGGATCTGCGCCGTGCTCCAGCGGCCGGGGCGGTAGAACTTGGCCACCACGCGTGCGCCGTCTTCCAGCGTGACCTGGTAGACGCGGTTTTCGTATGACGACAGGGCCATGAGCCGACCGTCGCCATGCAGGCCCACGCTGGCCAGCGCGTCCAGCACCTGGTCGGGGGTCAGGCGGGCGTAGGGGTGCAGGCGGGCGTAGGGGTGCAGGTCGGCGTCGCCCGCCGAGGGTTGCGGGGCGGCTGCCACAGGGGGCTGGCGGTGGTCGGGGGGCTGGTGGGGCATGCCCGATTGTCGCCGCCGTGCGCACCGGGGCGCGCATGGGCGACGGCAATGGGGCGGCTGTGCCGGGCAGGATGGCGGTGTGAGTGAGTGAGCACTTCGTGTTTGGTGCTCTTGGCTCTTCAGTCGTCGCCCGCCTGGGCCAGCTGCGTGAAGGGCAAGGCCTGTTTGACCAGGATGACGGTGCAGTGCGCGTCACGCGCCACGCGCATGGGCACGGTGGCGATGAAGCGCTGGGTGTGCAGGCCGTGGGTGGCTGCGCCCACAATCATCATGCTGACGTGGTTGCTGGCGGCGTAGCGCACCAGCGCCTGGGCCACGTCGCTGGCTTCGAGCACGTGGTAGCTCACCGGGTGGCCGGTCAGGTCCAGGCCCTGGGCCCACTGGCGCAGGCGCGCGGTGTGCTGGCGGTGCAGGGTGGTTTCGCTGCGCTCGGTGTCGGTCAGGCTGCTGGCCGACGGCGAGATCACCGTGACGCAAGCGAGCCGTGCGCCGGGCCGGATGCCCAGGGAACGGCCCACGGCCTGCCGCAGCGAGTACAGCGTGGCGTCGGTCACATCGGTGTGGGGCACGGCCACCATGACGATGGGGGTGTCTTCGATCTGCTGCGTGGGCAGGGGGCTGGGCCGGTACTCCATGCCCGCCGCGCGGAACCAGCGCTTGACCAGGGTGCGCAGCGGCTCGCCCCGGATGCGCTCGCTGCGCTCGGTCAGCAGCACGCTGGCGGGGTTGGCCAGGTCCAACGCAAGGTGCGCGGCCGAGGGGTAGCGCTGCGCGGCCTCGGGCTCCAGGCAGCGCAGGATGATTTCTTGCAGCCACGGCGGCGTGTCCGGGCGGTGCTTGCGCGGCGGCGGCGGTGGCATCCACAGGCGTTGGCGCATGCCGCCGCGGGTGGTGGGCGCGCCAAAGGGCAGCTCGCCGGTGGCCAGCTCGTACAGCATGACGCCGATGGCGAAGATGTCGCTGCGCGGGTCGCCGCGCACGCCCACCACTTGCTCGGGCGCAATCCAGGCGGGCGAACCGACGGCCTGACGCATTTCTTCGGCCAGCAGGTCGGGGTAGTGGGCGTGGCACGAGAGGCCGAAGTCCAGCAGCACGGCGCTGCCGTCATCCTTGATGAGCACGTTGGCGGGCTTGAGGTCCAGGTGGCACACGTTCTGCTGGTGCAGGCTGTGCGCGGCGTGGGCCATGGCCGCGCCCAGGCGGGCCGTGGTGTCGGCGCTGGGGCGCTCGGGCAGGTCCAGCCAGTGCTGCAATGTCTGGCCGGGCACGTATTCCATGACGAGGTAAGGCAGGCGGCTCAGGTCGCCCGCGGCCACGAAGCGCGGCACATGCGGGCCGGTGAGCACGGGCAGGATTTGCAGTTCGACCTCGAAGCTCACGATGGTCTCGGCCCCGTCGCCCACCGTCATGCGCGGGATCTTCATCACCATGGCAAAGCCGCTGCTGCGGCCTGCCTGCGCGTAATCCACGGCATAGATGTGGGCCATGCCACCGGCGTGGATGCACTGGCGCACCCGAAAGCCGTCGATCTCGGTGCCGGGTTCCAGCTTTTTCATCGTGCAGGGCGGGGGGCTGTGGCCAAAGGCGCTTGCATGTCGTGTGGCGCGTCCGATGGGCGGCAGACGCCGTCAGAGGCCGCTTTCCAGCCGGTCGGCATAGAAGGCGGGCAGCCCGGCGGCGCGGATGGCGGCTGCTGCGGCCTCGTGGTCGTAGGGCACGCGGTAGAAGGTAATCAGGCGCGCGGCATCATCAAACAGGGCGTACATGGCGCGGGGGTCGCCATCGCGCGGCTGGCCCACCGACCCGGCAATGGCCAGCCACTGGCGGTGCGGCGGCACGGGCAGGGCCACGCCGGGCTCGGGCGCAAAGCGCATGAGCTTGCCGGTGGGGGTCATGAAGTACAGCGACTGACCATGCACGTGGCCGCTGAAGACGTAGCGGATGGCCGGGTCCAGCGCCTGTGCGGCGGTCATGCTGCGCTCGGCAGCGCCCGAGTCTTCCACATAGCGCCACTGGGCGGGCTGGTCGGCGCTGGCGTGGACCAGCAGGGCGGTGTTGTCCATGCGCGTGGTCAGGGGCAAGGACTGCAGAAAGGCGATGTGCTCGGGCCGCAACTGGTCATGCGTCCATTGCGCGCCCAGGGCACCGCGGCTTTGGGCGGCGGCAGGGGGCGAAAGGGCCATGGCGTCGTGGTTGCCCTGCACCACCCACGCGCCCTGCGCAGCCAGCGCCATGATGTCGTCGAGCACGGCCGCCGGTTCGCCGCCGTAGCCCACCAGGTCGCCCAGCAGCGCAAACTGCTCGGCCCCCTGGCCGCGCGCGTGCGCAAGGCACGCCGCCAGCGCGGGCCGGTTGGC
>NZ_JBKDRI010000184.1:0-2636 GCF_046341535.1 Acidovorax sp.
CATTAGCAAATGATTGCCAATACAAAACAATTACAAGATTGCCACTACAAAAATTTTTGAAAATTAGATGCAAGTCGTTGATTCATAACGCCACCAACCCTCAAAAACGGTCAAAAAGGGGGGCGAGGTGTCGAACTTCGGTGCCCAGGTCGTCTCCATCGCCGTTGAGCACGCCATTGGCATAAACCAGCGCGCGGGCCACCACCTCTTGCGCGCTCACGCCCTGCTGGGCGGCCAGGTCCAGCGCCACGCGCTTCATCGCGCGCTGCGACAGCATCCACATCGCGCCGAAGGCATCCCAGGCGGCAGCGGCTTCCCGGGATTTTTCGTGGTCGGCGAGGATCTCGGACAACGGCTTGGCCAGGATGTCCTGCAGTTCATCGAGCCTGGCCTGCATCGCTTGCACATGCGCCTCGCGCTGCAAGGCCTCGGCTGCGGCGTTGGCGGCAGCATCGGGCGCGGCGGGCACGGGCAGGCTGCCGTCGGGATTGGGCTGGGCGATGGTGAGGGAGGAGAGGGGCGAGGGCAGCGACATGGTGGCCACAGGATACCCGCCGGGCAACCCCTGCGCCTGCCAGTCATTCCAGGACCAGCGCCCGGGGTTCTACACTGCGCCCCATGCAAATCTACATGGTGGGCGGCGCGGTCCGCGACAAGCTGCTGGGTCGCCCCGTCAATGACCACGACTGGGTGGTGGTGGGCGCAACGCCCGAGCAGATGCTGGCGCTGGGCTACCTGCCCGTGGGGCGTGACTTCCCGGTGTTCTTGCACCCCGAGACCCGCGAGGAATATGCGCTGGCCCGCACCGAGCGCAAGAGCGGGCGCGGCTACCGGGGCTTTGTGGTGCAAAGCTCGCCCGATGTCACGCTGGAGGAAGACCTCTCACGCCGCGATCTCACTATTAATTCAATAGCATCCAGCACAGATGCATCGGGCGTAACCTGCCTTTTTGATCCCTATCACGGTGAACAAGACCTGCGTGCCCGCGTGCTGCGCCATGTCACCCAGTCGTTCCGCGAAGACCCGGTGCGCATCCTGCGTGTGGCGCGCTTTGCGGCGCGTTTTGCCGACTTCACGGTGGCGCCCGAGACCCTGCAGCTCATGCACGAGATGGTCGTGCACGGCGAGGTGGACCACCTGGTGGCCGAGCGCGTCTGGCAGGAACTGGCGCGCGGACTGATGGAAGGCAAGCCCTCGCGCATGTTCGAGGTGCTGCGGGCCTGCGGCGCGCTGGCCGTGCTGCTGCCCGAGGTGGACCGCCTGTGGGGCGTGCCCCAGCGCGCCGAACACCACCCCGAGGTGGACACCGGCGTGCACCTGATGATGGTGCTGGACATGGCGGCCCGGCTGCAGGCCCCGCTGGTGGTGCGCTTTGCCTGCCTGGCGCACGACCTGGGCAAAGGCACCACGGCCGCCCATGTGCTGCCGCGCCATATCGGCCACGAAGAGCGCAGCGCGCAGCTCCTGAAAGACGTGGCCGAACGGCTGCGAGTGCCCGTGGACTGCCGCGAAACGGCTGATGTGGTGGCGCGCGAGCACGGCAACATCCACCGCAGCGGCGAGCTGTCGGCCGCGGCGCTGGTGCGCCTGCTCGAACGCTGCGACGCCATCCGCAAGCCCCAGCGGTTTGCAGACATCCTGCTGGCCTGCGAGTGCGATGCGCGGGGTCGGCTGGGGCTGGAAGACACGGCCTACCCGCAACGCCCCCGCCTGCTGGCCGTGCTGGGCGCGGTGCAGGGCGTGGTCACGCGTGACATTGCCGCCACCGCAGCGGCCCGCGGCCTGAGCGGCCCGCAGGTGGGCGCGCTGATCCACCAGGCGCGGGTGGCGGCGGTGGCGCAATGGCTGCAGCGCGACGGGACGGACTAAAGGAACCTCTGCATAACTCCCTGCGGTCTGCGCGGGCCCGGGCTCGGGCAGTCCACGGCGTTGCTTTTCTTGCCAATAGCCATGCTATTGGCTGCAAAAAGCGCCTTGTAGCCTATCGCGATCCGCACCAGCGCATCCTCGCGAGGGTTATGCAGAGCTTCCCAAACCTAAAAACGGCAGTTGATCGCTTGTAGTCTTGCCGCACACCGCGTGGACTCTGGCCTTGGGTTGTTTTTGCAGCCTCACCTTTGGGGTGACAGCGCTATGCACTTGCCAGCACCGCTTTTATTGAGTCGGCATCAACCAACTTGAATGCGTTGATGCGGTTCGAAGCTCTGCGCAAGGCTTCGACAGGCTCAGCCCGAACGGCTGGTTCAAGTTCAAAGGTGCCGACTCAATAGGCTGAATCGCGATCTGAATTGCGCCGCCCAGGGCGGGAATGCGCCGCTGCCATCGAAGCAGGCCTCCGTCAGAAAGCGTAGGTGACTGCCAGAACTCCGTTCAAGCCAGCGCGGTCCCGCACGATCGGGCTATTGGCCGCATCGCCGAGAAGACGGCTGTAAGACAGCCCCGCCGTAGCGGATGAGCGCGGCGAAATCGCATAGGTTGCCGAAACCGACACGCGGACGTCGCGCATCCCGGCACTGGCCCGGTACAGACCCAGGCCACTGCGGGCCGACTGAGCGGCGTCCACCCCGAAGTACGACTGCATGTATTGCGCGTTGGCCCAGGTGGCCGCCACGCCCGCGCCCACGCGCCAAGCGGGA
>NZ_JBKDRI010000185.1:0-3846 GCF_046341535.1 Acidovorax sp.
CTTTGAACTTGAACCAGCCGTTCGGGCTGAGCCTGTCGAAGCCTTGCGCAGAGCTTCGAACCGCATCAACGCATTCAAGTTGGTTGATGCCGACTCAATAAAAATGGACCGCTGCGGTCGATTTGCAGCCGACGATTTCCAGGTCCGACAGGCTCCTAGACCGCGCTGCGCTGCGCCATGGCCTCGCCCAGTTGAATCGCGCGCATGGGCGCCCATTGCGGGTTAAATTGAAGCGGCCCTGCGGGAAACAGCATCACCACGGTCGAGCCCAGCAAGAACCGACCCATCTCCTGGCCCTGTGGCAGGTGGACCTGACCCGGTGGGTAGTCCCAGCGCCGCAGCGTGCCCGTGCGCGGCGGGTTCACCTGCCCATGCCACACGGTGGCCATGCTGCCCACGATGGTGGCACCCACCAGCACCAGCACAAACGGCCCCTGGGCTGATTCAAACAAGCACACCACGCGCTCATTGCGCGCAAACAGCCCAGGCACGCCGCGTGCCGTGGTGGGGTTCACCGAAAACAGGTCGCCCGGCACATGGATCATGCGGGTCAGCGTACCGGCGCAGGGCATGTGAATGCGGTGGTAGTCACGCGGGCTGAGGTACAGGGTGGCAAAGTGCCCGTTTTCAAACTGTGCAGCCAGCGCCGCGTCGCCACCGACCAGCGCGGTGGTCGAGTAGGTATGCCCCTTGGCCTGGAAGATCTGGTCGCGCGCAATCGCGCCGAACTGGCTGATCGCACCGTCCACAGGGCAAATCAGGTCGGCCGTGGCCAGAGGGCGGGCACCGGGTGTGAGGGCCCGCGTGAAAAAGTCGTTGAAGCAGGCATAGCTGGCAATGTCGGGATTGGCCGCTTCGGCCATGTTGACGCGGTAGCGGGCGACAAAACGGCGAATCGCGGCCGTGGTCAGGCCACCCAGCCGGGCCGATGCCAACTGGCCGGCCATGACCGTGAGCGCGCGTTTGGGAAGAACGTATTGGGGGAGTACGGCAAATCGGTCAGACAAGACGTTCTTTCTGCGTCAGGGGTGGAGCCGGCGATTCTACCGAGCAGCCCGCTCGCGGCTGACGCTGGCGGGCTTGAGTTGTAACCCGGTCTGGACAGCCCCACAGGCCCCGGTTGTCGCCGCAATCTTCTGCAATTGACCGTTGCTGCGGAGGATGAATAAATATCTTCCTCAATGGGTTGATCTTCGTGTTTCAACCACTTACATTTGACACATCAAGGCACACCCGCTCGAAAGTCGGGGTCGCAAAGCCACCGGTCTAACTCCGCACTGCGCGGACAGGACAGCGGGGTTGCCCACAAGGTCCTGCGCGTGGCAGCGCAGTCCCCGCGTTCAAGCGCATGGCAACCTGTCGCAGTGCGCGCGGCTCCATCTTCAGGGTGTGCGATATGCAATCCGCACCCCATGGAGACAGCAATGGCAGCCAAATCACTGATCGGTTCTGATGCCCTGATTCGCCGCTGTGCGCGTTGGGCGGTCTGGGGGGGTGTTGCCCTCGCGGTCGTGGCTTGCGGTGGATCGGACGGTTCCGATGCCAGTGCAGACCTTGCGACCAGCACCATGACGCTGGAACTGGCCCCGGACTCGCTGCCGCAGGAAGCGTCAAGCCAACTGGCGCAACCGCAGTTTCATATTGCTCCGGTCTTGTTGAACCCACCGGATGACGCGGACGTGCAGGATGCCAACGCGTCGGCTGTGATGTCACCGAAACAGCAGGCTGTGCCGAACGAGTTTCGTGCGCTTTCCACCCGCCGACTGACCCTCCCCAAGCTGGAGGAGGTGCGCATGAAAGCGTCTCAAGGCATGCCTTCGGCCCCGCAGGAAGGCGATGCCATGCCGCTGGCGGGCTCCGGGGTGGTCACCACCTACTCGGTGGCGCAGGTGCGGGCAGCCTACGGATTCAGCACCTTGCCCGCAGTGGGCTCCAAGCCGGTCGGTGCACAGGCGGCGGCGCTGGGTGCGGGGCAGACGATCTACATCGTCAATGCCATGCACAACCCGAACGTCGCAGCCGAACTGGCCGCTTTCAACCAGAAGTTCGGGCTGCCCACCTGCACAAACAAGGTGCTGCCCCCCGGCACCGCTTTGCCCTTGGCGGCTGCCTCGGCGTCCACGGGATGTGAACTGTGGGTGGCCTACAGCTCTGCCTCGGGCGCCATCACTGCGACGCCCCCAGCCTACAACTCGGGCTGGGCCACGGAAATTGCCCTGGATGTGCAGTGGGCCCACGCCATCGCGCCGCTGGCGCGCATTGTGCTGATTGAAGCGCCTGATCCGTCGGTCAACAGCTTGGTGGCAGCCATACGCCTGGCCAACTCGATGGGCCCTGGGGTGGTGTCCATGAGCTTCGGTGCGCAGGAGGGGAGCTGGACGCCGTCTGTGGATTCGGCGTTTTCAGCCGCTGGCATGAGCTATTTTGCGGCGACGGGGGACTCGGGGGCCGCGGTCAACTGGCCTTCTGTGTCGTCCAACGTCGTTGCGGTGGGGGGCACCACGCTGACGTATTCAGGCACCGGCACCCGCTCTGAAGTGAGTTGGTCGGGCACGGGGGGCGGGCCGAGCGCCTTCGTCGCCACGCCGTCGTACCAGAAGTCTTCGCTTCCTGGGGTGGGGGCGGTCGCTCGCCGCACCGTTGCCGATGTGGCCATGAATGCCGACCCCGCCACCGGGCACTATGTGGCGGTCATGGCACCGGGCAGCAGCGCCGTGCAATGGATCAGCGCGGGTGGCACCAGCCTTTCGTCGCCCATGTGGGCGGGCCTGGCGGCTGTGGCCAATGCAAGCCGGGTGCAGGCGGGCAAGTCCGTGATGGGCGCTGCCCACCCTCTGCTGTATGGCCAGGTGGGTGCGGTGCCCACCAACTATGCGAGTGGCTTTGCGGACATTCGCTCGGGCAGCCACGGTACCTGCGCCACCTGTTCGGCGCGGATTGGGTATGACCAGCTGTCGGGGCTCGGAACGCCCAACGGCAGCACGCTGGTGTCTCTGCTATCGGGGGCATCGGCCCCTGTGACGGCGCCTGTCGTCACCCCTGCCAGCATCAGCGGCACCTTGGGGACTGCATTGACCTTCACGGCCGCCGTGACTGCTCCGAACCCGGTCACGCTGAGCCTTTCCGGCGCCCCGTCGGGGATGTCGATTGGCGCGACGGGCGTTGTGTCCTGGCCTACACCGGTTGCCGGCACCTACGCCGTCACCGTGGTTGCCAAGGACACGAAAACAGCACTCACCGGGCAGGGCGTCTTCACCATCACCGTGGCCGCGCCCGTGGCGCCTGTGGTAACCAGCGCCAATATTGCCGGGCGGCCGGGTGTCCCCTTGAGTTTCAAGGCGAACGTAATCTCTCCCAACCCCGTTACCTATGCACTGACCGGCGCGCCTGCAGGCATGGCCGTGGGCGCGGATGGTGTGGTGGCCTGGGCCAAGCCGGTGCTGGGGCGCTACAGCATGACGTTGACGGCAAAAGACTCCAAGACCGGGCTCTCTGGCAAGGGCACCTACACCGTCACGGTCTCTGCCACCGGCCCGGTCATCAGCGCTGCTGCCATGGTGGGCGTGGCGGGCACGCCCCTGACCGGCACCATTTCGGTGTCATCCCCCGGCGCAAGCTATCTGTCGGTGTCGATCACAGGCGTTCCGCTGGGCATGGGTTTCTCCATCGCCGGGACCACCATCACCGCCAAATGGCCCAGCCCGGTGACAGGCACATACCAGTTGCTGGTCACGGCCAGGGATTCCGCAGGGCTGTCTGCCCAGCAGGCTGTACCGGTCACGATCACCGCTCGATAGCCCTGAACCTAAAAACGGCAGTTGACCGCTTGTCATCTTGCCGCACACC
>NZ_JBKDRI010000186.1:0-24750 GCF_046341535.1 Acidovorax sp.
GCTGCAAATCGACCGCAGCGGTCCATTTTTAACCGCCTTTTTGCCCCATAGCTCGGCTATGGGGCTGCAAATTCGGCAAAAACTGTCCTCGCTGGGGCCGATTTTCGCTTTCGACGCTCCAAGTCCGACAGGCTCCTAGAAGTTCAGCGCTGCGGCTCAGTCACGAATCCGATCTTGCGCACACCTGCGCGTTGCGCCGCTGCCATGGCCTGGGCCACGCGCTCGTACCGCACGTCCTTGTCGCCGCGAATGTGCAGGTCGGGCTGCGGCTGCCTGGCGGCTTCGGCCTGCAGGCGAGACAGCAGTTCCTCATCGCTGACCTGCGATTCGTTCCAGAAATACTTGCCGTCGGCTGCCACGGACAGCCGCACCGTTTCGGGCTTGATGTCTTCTGGCTGGTTGGTGGCGCGTGGCAGGTCCACGTTGACCGAGTGCTTCATCACCGGCACCGTGATGATGAAGATGATGAGCAGCACCAGCATGACGTCCACCAGCGGCGTCATGTTGATCTCGTTCATCACCTCGTCTGCATCGTCCTGGGTTCCGAAAGCCATGGCTCAGCTGCCTTTCTTGAGGGGCAGCACCTTGCTGGCCTGGTCCCCGCCTGCGTTGACCCGGGCGCCGGTCACAAAGTAGGCGTGCAGGTCGTGGGCAAAGCTGTTGAGCCCGCCCAGGATGGACTTGTTGCCGCGCACCAGCGCGTTGTAGCCCAGCACGGCCGGGATGGCCACCGCCAGGCCCAGCGCCGTCATGATCAGCGCCTCGCCAATGGGGCCGGCCACCTTGTCGATGGTGGACTGGCCGGATGTGCCAATGGCCAGCAGTGCATGGTAGATGCCCCATACCGTGCCAAAGAGCCCGATGAACGGCGCGGTCGACCCCACCGATGCCAGGATGGCCAGGCCCGACTGCAGGCGGGCGGTGAACTCGTCGATGCAGTTGCGCAGGCAGCGCGTGACCCAGTCGCTCACGTCCAGCGCGTCGTGCAGGTGCGCCTTGGTGTTGCGGTGATGGGCCGCGGCCTCGCGGCCTTCCAATGCCAGGTGGCGAAAGGGGTTGGACGGGTCGTTGCCGAGCTTGGACAGGCCGGCGGCAAAATCTTCGCTGTGCCAGAAATCCTGGGCGCTGCGCGTGTGCTTCTTGAACTTGATGATGTCCAGCGCCTTGATGAGGATGACGATCCACGAGGCCAGCGACATGGCCAGCAGGATGACGGCGACGGCGCGCGTGACAAAGTCGCCCTGTATCCAGACGTTGGCGATGCCGAATTGCGATTCCATGATAGAGCTCCCGGTGCGGTGATGGGGTTTATTCGAGGACGAAGTTGACGGGAACGAGGCTCCACATCGCTTCGGGGATGCCGTTGCGCTTGCCCGGCACAAAACGCCAGCGCATCACGGCCTCCTGTGCCTGGCGGTCCAGGCGGTCGAAGCCGCTCGACTGGCTGATTTCGACCTTTTGCGGCAGGCCGTCGGCGCCGATGAGAACCCGCAGCACCACCTTGCCCTGCTCGCCCATGCGTTTGCTGATGGCGGGGTAAGGCGGCTTGGGGTTGTTCAGGTAGGCAGCGTCGCTGGACGGCATCTCGATGCGCGGCGGCGCTGGAGGGGCTGGCGGCGCCGGGGGGGCTGCGGGAGCAGGCGGTGCCGCAGCGACGGGAGCCTCTGCCTGGGGCCCCGTTGGTTGCGGGCGCGTGACGCCCGCAGGCGCATTGGGCGCTGGCGTGGGGTCGGCAATGGCCAGCGGTGCCGGGGGCGGCGGCGGCGCTGCCTTGGGCCGCGGGGCCGGAGGGGGAGGGACAGGCGGCGCTGGCGGTGCAGGGGGGGCCACCTTGGGGGCTGGCGGGGCGATGAATTCGCTGATCAGTTCAGCAGGCACCACCACTTCGACCGCGCGCCGCAACAGTCCCGACTGCAGCGCCCACAGGGCAGCCACATGCAGCGCTACCACCGAGCCGATGATGACGGCATTGCGGTTGACGCCACCGGGCGTGGCAAAACGATCTGGGTTCGACATAAAAAAGATAGCACTGCGCGCTGATTGAAAAAGCGCTAGCGGCCAATAGGACCTCAAATGGGGAGTCAGTTGCGAAAAATCCACCAGGCCGACGCTGCCACCACGGCCAGGCTGCCAGCCAGTGTAAAAACCAGATCTGAGTCTGGCATTACAGGGCGGGGCAGGCGCCCGCCATGGTGTGAGAGGCCACCTCATTGTGCAAGGTCGCCACAGGGCGCGAAGGGCTGCACTGCGCCACCACGTCGCGCGCGCAGCCTTCGCAGCAGCCGCACTGGGTGGCTACAGTTAGTTCGAACTGGATTTCATCAAAGCTCATGCCAGCACGCGCATGGCGGGCAATTTCGCGGTCGGAGATCCGGCGGCAGACACAGACGATCATGGCGAATAAGTAGCAAGGGCTGGCAACACGGTAAGGTAATTATAAATGCGAATTGGTTGCATTTGCAATCGCACTCTCTGATCCGCATCAGCAGCAGGGGGAATGCGGAAGGTGTACCGTCGTTGAGTGGGGTGATGGCCCGTTGCACATGCCCTGCCTCAATGCTCGCGGTTGCTGATGGGCTCATCGCGCCTGTGCGGGTGTTAAGGACCTCCGTGCAGAGTGCGTACCTGTGCGGCTGTGGGCCACGGCAGCGGTCACACGTTGAAGTCGCGTCAACGGTCGTCGCGCTGAAACTCTCGGACCAGTAATTCCGGCGCCACATCAGCAAGTGATGCGCAACCTGTCAGTGCCATCGCGATCTCCAGTTCGTCTCGCAGCAGACGAAGGACATGGGCGACCCCTGTAGCCCCCGAGTTCGCCAGAGCATGGATATACGGCCTGCCTATCAGGACCGCTGTGGCGCCGAGCGCTATCGCCTTGAGCACGTCGGTCCCGCGCCGGATACCCCCATCGACCAGCAGCGGGATCTCACCACGAACCGCTTCTGCAATGCGCGGCAGTGCCCTGGCTGTGCTGACGGCGGAGTCCAGCGTTCGCCCGCCGTGGTTGGATACGATGAGCCCGCCCACGCCCAGCCTTGACGCCTGCCGAGCATCTTCTGGATGCAGCACACCCTTGAGCACGATCGGCAACGCTGTGATGCCCTGCAGCCACTGGACGTCTGCCCACGACGGCGCTTGGTGGAGCAACCGGTCGAACAGTGCGCTCTGGCCGGGCGCAAGGTCGTTTTCAGGAGGCGGGCGCATGCCCAGCAGGTTCACGGCCGAGATTCCGGCGGGCAGATGAAAGCCCGCACGGCGCTCGCGGTCGCGCGCGCCGTGGCAGGGAGCGTCGACCGTCAGCACGAGCGCCTCGTAGCCGGCACGCTCAGCACGCTGGACCAGTTCCCGGGTGAAGCCGCGATCATGCTGCAAGTACAGCTGAAACCACAGCGGTCCTCGCCCCGGGTCGTGCTGCACTGCCCTTGCAATGTCCTCCAGCGGCGTGGTCGCTTGCGTGCTCAGTACAAATCCGGCGCCCAGCGCTGCTGCTGCGACCCCCGACGCCAGCTCACCGTCCGGATGCGCAAGCCTCTGGTAGGCGATGGGCGCAAGCAGCACAGGGTGGGCAAGCTGTCGCCCCAGAAGGGATAGCCGGGTGTGCCCCCCGGCGAGCGGACACAACACCCGCGGCAGTAGTGAAAGCCGGTCCCACGCCTGTCGGTTGGCGGTCAGGGTCAGCTCGTCGGCTGCCCCGCCGCTGAAATACGCCCAGGCGTTGGCATCCATCGCGTTCCGCGCCATCGCTTCATGGTCTGCGAGGTTTACGGGGGCTGGGCCATTGGCGTCGGCCTCGCGTGAGGCCTGTGCGTCACCGGGCCTCGTCATGTATCCGCCCACATGCGCAGCAGGTTGTGGTATGTGCCGGTGAGCGCCACGGTTTCTGCGGATTCGCCGTGCAGTTGCCGCAGGCGCAGAAGGGCCATGTCCATGCTATAGAGCAGCCTGCGCTGTTCGTCACTGCGCACCATGCTCTCAACCCAGAAAAAACAGGCGATGCGGTGCCCGCGGGTGACCGGGCGTACCTGGTGGACGCTGGTGCCCGGGTAAATCACGGCATGACCCGCAGGGAGTTTGACCTGCCGCTCACCGAAGGTGTCGTCGATGCACAGTTCACCGCCGTCGTAATCCTCGGGGTCTGACAGAAAGACAGTGCACGAAATATCGGTGCGCAGGCGCTCGCGCCGGTCAGCCATCTGCCGGACAGCACTGTCTACATGGTCGCCGTAGTGGTTGGCCGAGCCACCATACCGGTTGATGCGCGGAGGAAAGACCCGTTTGGGCAGGGTGGCTGTGAGAAACAGCGCGCTGCGGTCCAGCGCGCCCATCACCATGGCGGCGATGCGTTGCGCGGCTTCGCTGTCACGCGGTAGCTGCTGGTTGTTCTTGGCCAGGCGTGCCTGCGAGCCGGCACTGTCCTTGCCGTCGGACCACGCGGCGAATTTCAGCAGCTGGCTGGCAGCGTTCAGATCTTGCGGGGACAGGAGGTAGGGAAGCGTGAGTAGCATGGTGGGTAATTCAACGAAAAATGCCGCCCCGGCAAAGGGGCGGCAATGACCTTGGAGTCTGTGGAAACAGTGGTCAGAATTTCATGCTCGCGGTGATCTGGAAGACGCGACCTGCGCCGGGCACGTAATGGCCACTGTAGACGGCGTCGGCATACAGCTTGTTGGTAACATTGCTCAGGTTGGCCTTGACGGTGTAGCGTTCGCTAATCGTGTACTCTGCCATCAGGTCGGCGGTGACGTAGCCGGGCACTTCCCATCCGGGATTGCGGTTGGGGGTTTGCGCGCTACGGAAGTTCAGCCCGCCGCCCACGCGAAGTGCGGGCGTGATCTGGTAGGTGGTCCACACCGTACCGCTGTGCCGTGGCGTGAGCGATGGACGGGAGCCCTGGCCTTCGGCGCCCTCGGCACCTTGGTCGATCTTCGCGCTGGGCATCCACATGTAGGAGCCGTAAACCTCCCACTTGGGCGTCAGCCGGCCGGTCACGTCGATTTCGGCGCCAGCCGCGTGGCGCTTGCCTGACAGCACGGCGATGTTCAGGTCCGGGTCGGTATTGCGCTCACGGTACTTGGTCGAGTGAAAGAGCGCCAGGCGCGTAGTGAAGCGCTTGTCCTGGCTGTCCAGCTTGGCCCCGATCTCGATGTTGCGGCTGGCCTCGGGGGGCGTGTTCACCGTCTGCGCGCTGTACGAGTACGTGTCGCCCGATGTGTTGTAAGACGTGCCATACGAGAAGTGATAGGAATGCATGGCGTTGGGCTGGTACAGCACGCCCGCACGCTTGCTCCACTCTGAGACCTTCTGGCGGTAGCCCGTGGTCGTGATCGGACCTGCGGCCGTGGCCGGAATGGCATAACCGTTGTAGCCGCCATCGAGGTTGTCGTAGCGCAGGCCACCCAGCAGCTTCCAGTGCGGAGCGATCTGGATCAGGTCCTGAACGTAGAAGCCATATCCTTTGGCGTCGAAGTCGCTTGAAGTGCGAAGAACCCGTGACGACTCGTCTACGGTCGCTCCATCGTTGGGCGTGCCCACGGTGGTGGTAGGTTTCGCGGGCGCCACGCCGCCTTGTGCGGCCGAGCGCGCGGCAAACACCGTCTTCTTTTCATGGGTGTAGTCGGCGCCTGCCAGCAGCTCGTGCTTGTATCCGAGGGCTGTGAATTTATTGCCGAAGTCGCTTTGCAGATGGACGGTGTCCATGTCCTGAATCTTCAGGTGGGTGCCGCGCGTCAGGCGTGTGTTCGGGCCGAAGTTGGACAGGCTGGCCGCGGCGCCGCCGGGCTGCAGGGCAGCCCGTGCCAGCCGGATAGCTCCTGCACGCTGGTCACGCTCAAAGCGGCCCAGGCGCAGCTGGGTCTTGAGCTCGGCAGCTCCGTCAAAGCGGTGGATGTGTCCGAGTGTGGCAAACCTGGCGCTGCCTGCGTTGTAGTCGCTGGCGGCCCCGTAGTAGTTTCTTGGGTCGACCGGCAGGAGGGTTGTTGCGCTGGCAGGGGAAGTCGCCGTCGGTCGGATCCACGGCAGGCCGTAGTTCATTCCGTTCTTGTTTTCGAGGTGATACAGGCCCAGCGAAAACTCGTCGCGGGTTCCAATGCCCCAGGCGTACGATCCGGCAACGCCCTTTTTCTCGATGCTGCTACCGGCCCCGTTGTTGTCGGCGGTCGTGCTCATCGCGTTCAGGCGCAGCGCCGCGTTTTCGCCGGTGTGGATGTTGAAGTCGCCAGTGACTCGGCGGTACTGGTGGCTGCCCTGGGTCAGGTCAGCCTGGTGGGTATCGAGAAGCCGGGGCGCCTTGCTGACTTGGTTGACCGCGCCGCCGGTGGAGCCGCGGCCAAACAGCATGGAGGCTGAGCCACGCAGCAGCTCCAGCCGGTCAAGGTTGAAGGTATCGCGGTCGTAGAAGGCTGGGTCCCGGATGCCGTCAATGAACATGTCGCCGGTGCTTTGCAGGGCAAAGCCGCGCAGGCGGATGTCTTCTTCCCCACCTTCCGCTGCCAGAAACGTGATGCCTGCGGTGTTCTTGAGGGCTTCCTTCACCGTGTCGAGATTGCGGTCGTCGATCAGCCGCTCGGTCACGACCGTGACCGACTGGGGAATGTCGCGCAGCTGCTGCTTTCCTTTGCCGATCGTGGTTTCAACAGCTCGAACGCTGTCCTTGCCTTCAGGCGCTTCTGCGCGTTCCTTTACAACGACCGGGGCCAGCGTGCGTTCCGCGCCGGCAGATGTCTGGGCCATGACACCCAGCGACGCAGCGAGCATCAGCGCGCCCAATGGCAGCATGGCGACTTCAGATGCCTTGCCCGGGGTGGATCGGGGTAGATCGGCAATAGGGAGGGTGGGCGGGATGCGCGACAGGTGTCGGCGGCGCGCAGCGCGTGATTTAGCCAAGATGGCCTCCTTCGATGGAAATGTGCAAATCGGCGCAGGGCGCGCCGCGAAAGGGCGACTGGCAGTGGCTAGATCAACATGGCTGTGCAGGGTCGAACTCCAGAATCTTACATAGAATGCGGATCATTCTCATTTGCGTTGATGTTATTGCACCACACTTTCACGCCGTACAGACGAAAAAAAGCCGGCGGTGCCGGCTTTTTTCGGGCGCCCAAGCGTGCTTACTTGACGTGCTTGCCAATCAGGCCAGCCAGTTCAAACATCGACACCTGTGGCTTGCCAAACAGATCTTTGAGCTTGGCATCGGCATTGATGTTGCGCTTGTTGGTAGCGTCCTGCAGCTTGTTGGCCTTGATGTACACCCACAGCTTGCTGATGATTTCAGTGCGGGGCAGCGGCTGCGAACCCACCACAGCGGCCAATGCGGGGCTGGGCGTGAGCGCCTTCATGAACGCTGCATTGGGGGTGCGTTTTTTGGTGGGGGCGGCGGCCTTGGTGGCGGGCGCCTTCTTGGCTGCCGTTGCTGTTTTTGCCGGAGCCTTTTTTGCAGTTGCCATGTTGGGTTTTCCTTGTTGGAAGTAAGAGAGACACCAGCGAAAACCAAGCTTTCTTCTGGCACGCTGATGCTAATGGGAAAAAATCCTGTTTCCAAGGCGGGATGCGCCTTTTTTGCCTCAATTTGTAGCGTCTATGCCGCGCCGCGCCGCGCAGCGGGATGCGTGGGGCTAACACAAAGCCGCTGCCTGCCGAGCGTCGCGGCGACGGGCAGCGGAGCGTTGTCGCACCGATTCGGTGCGTGTGCGGGTCCGCGAATGCAAGGGATGATCATGCCTTGCCGCGCAGCCGCCATGTGGCGGTCGGGGGCAAGGTGGCCAGCAGCACACCTGCAAGAGCAATCGCAAACGCGAGTACCTGCACGGGCGTCAGCGTCTCGCCCAGGACGACCATGCCCACTGTGGCTGCACTCACGGGCAACATGACCGTGAAGACGCCGCCCTGCGCGGCGGGCACGGCCTTCAGGCCGGTCATCCAAAGCCACACCGTCCACATGCAGGCGGCCATGGCGTAAAACACCAGCAGCAGCCATGTGCCAACGCCCACGGCCGCAAAGTCGAAATGAAGCGCCAGGTACACACCGCAGGGCGTGGTCAGTACAAAGCCCCAAACGTTGATGAGTGAAGTGATGCGTTTGGGCCCCAGAGTTCCGGTCAGCTTCTTGCCGATCACGGTGTAGGCTGCCTCACACAGAACAGCTCCGACCAACAGAAGCTGCCCCATCCAGGCCAGGTGCCCAGCCTCGCGCGTCAGCGTGCTGCCCCCTGCATGCGCCGCAGCGTCTGGTTTGGCCAGCGAAAACAGGGCGATGCCCACCACGGCGCACAGGATCGCGCTCCAGATGCGCGGCGTGATACGTTCCTTGAGAAAAACCCACCCCATCAGCGCCACAGCGGCAGGAATGGCGGCCATGGTGACGCCGGCAGAGACGGCATCCGTCATGCTCACGCCGTAGATCATGCAAATGGTGAACAGGAAGTTGCCCAGGAACGATTCGAGAAACAGCAGACGATGGGTGCCTGGTGTCAGCGGCGGTTCGTCTTGGGGCTTCTTGAGCCAGTGCAGCATCGCCAGACCGCCAATGCCAAAGCGCAGCCATGCCAGCAAGAAGACGGGCAAGACAGCCGCCAGTGGTTTGGAAAGGGCCACATAACTGCCCACGAGCGCCATGCTCAACGCCAGGCAGCCATAAGCGACGGGGCGGGAGGGCGTGTTCACTAGACTGCGGTTTCTTCAACACCAAAGGTGGCCGAATCATGCCTGATGGATGCAGCGACCCATCTCACCCGCGACGCGTTTTTGTGTACGGCACGCTGCGCCGTGGTGGCTCCAACGACATCACAAGGCTGCAGCCTGCGCCGCGTTTCATCGGCATGTCCAGAGTGCAGGGCACGCTGTATCGGCTGGGGGGCTACCCGGGCTTGAAGCTCGGTGCCGGAGGCTGGGTGGTCGGCGAGGTCTATGAGGTCGAGCCCGCGCTGGAGAGCGTGCTGGACCTGATCGAAGGCCTGGGCCCGAAACCCGGCGATGAATATGCCAAGCGCAGTGTGCTGCTCTCCGTGATGGGCACGGATATGGCGTGTTTCCTGTATGAGATCAATCCCGTCTGTGTGAATGGGGCTCCGACGTTGCCCGGTGGGGACTGGCTGGAAGAAATGGACGACTAGTTTTTGCAATGCGAAAAGTGTTGTCCGTATCATGGGATGTGATGCTGCTGCGACGCGTCAAATTTTCTCAATATGAGAAATAAATTTTCACATTGAGGAATAAAGTGTTTAAGTCATTGATTTTCAATAAGAATATTTATCTCTTCTATAAGACATAAGAGCTTGCATAAGTCTTATAGAAGACTTAAAGTGGACCCCAAGGGCAGCGCATGCAGCCCGGCGTTTTCAACCTACCTTGGAGTGATCTCATGCCCCAATCCCTGAACGAACAACTCAGCCGCGAACAGCAAATTGCCGCCCTGGAAAAAGACTGGGCTCACAACCCGCGCTGGAAGGGTGTCAAGCGCGGTTACAGCGCTGCCGACGTGGTGCGCCTGCGCGGCTCGCTGCCCATCGAGCACACGCTGGCCAAGCGCGGCGCTGAAAAGCTGTGGGACAAGATCAATGGCGGTGCCAAGAAGGGTTACGTCAACGCATTCGGTGCCATTTCTGCCGGTCAGGCGATGCAGCAGGCCAAGGCGGGTCTGGAGGCCGTGTACCTGTCGGGCTGGCAAGTGGCTGCGGACGGCAACACGTCCGAAACCATGTACCCCGACCAGTCGCTGTATGCCTATGACTCGGTGCCCACCATGGTGCGCCGTATCAACAACACCTTCAAGCGCGCCGACGAAATCCAGTGGGGCCGCGGCATCAACCCCGGCGACAAGGAGTTCATCGACTACTTCCTGCCCATCGTTGCTGATGCAGAAGCGGGTTTCGGTGGCGTGCTGAACGCCTTCGAGTTGATGAAGAACATGATCGCTGCCGGTGCCGCTGGCGTGCACTTTGAAGACCAGTTGGCGGCCGTCAAGAAATGTGGCCACATGGGCGGCAAGGTGTTGGTGCCCACGCAAGAGGCCTGCGAAAAGCTCATCGCTGCGCGATTTGCGGCAGACGTCATGGGGGTGTCCACCATTGTGCTGGCCCGCACCGATGCGGAAGCCGCCAACCTGATCACCTCCGACCACGACGCCAACGACAAGCCTTTCCTGACCGGCGAGCGCACGCAAGAAGGCTTTTATCGTGTCAAGAACGGTCTGGAGCAGTCCATCAGCCGTGGCGTGGCTTATGCGCCCTATGCCGACCTGGTGTGGTGCGAAACCGGCGTGCCCGATATCGGCTTTGCGCGTGAATTTGCGCAAGCCGTGCACGCCGCCTGCCCCGGCAAGCTGCTGTCGTACAACTGCTCGCCTTCGTTCAACTGGAAAAAGAACCTCAACGACAAGCAGATCGCGTCGTTCCAGGAAGACCTGTCGGCTCTGGGCTACAAATACCAGTTCATCACGCTCGCGGGCATCCACATCAACTGGTTCAACACCTTCCAGTTTGCCCACGCCTACGCCCAGGGCGAAGGCATGAAGCACTACACCGAGATGGTGCAAGAGCCTGAGTTCGCAGCGCGCGACAAGGGCTACACCTTCGTGTCGCACCAGCAGGAAGTGGGTGCAGGCTACTTCGACGACGTGACCACCGTGATCCAGGGCGGCTCGTCCTCTGTGAAGGCCCTGACGGGTTCGACCGAAGAAGAGCAGTTCCACTGACCAGGGGCGCGGCGCGCCGCAGGGCGTGACATGCGCACAGCAAAAGCCCGATGCACCTGCTTCGGGTTTTTGCTTTTGGTGGTCGGGTTAAAATCAAACCCGTTTCAACGCACAAGGGCGAGAAAGGCAATCTGGTTATGACACCGCGAACGACATCGGAGACCTTGTCCGGCCGCTAGGGCTGGTTGTTCGCGCCTGCACGAGATTGCACACCACTCCAAAGAGCGCGGACCTGATCCGCGCTTTTTTGTTTCCTGGGCCCCGCGCGAGCCCGCTTGCATCGTACCGATTGAAAAGAAAGAGTTGCTTTCATGATTCACATCACGCTTCCCGACGGCTCACAGCGCGAGTTTCCAGGCCCGGTCACGGTGGCTGAAGTTGCGGCCTCCATCGGCTCGGGTCTGGCCAAGGCCGCGTTGGCAGGCAAGCTGGGTGACAAGGTGGTGGACACCAGCTACCAGATCACCGCAGACAGTCGGCTGTCCATCGTCACTGCCAAGGATGCCGATGGGCTGGAGGTCATCCGGCATTCCACGGCGCACTTGCTGGCCTACGCGGTCAAGGAGCTGTTCCCGGAGGCGCAGGTCACCATCGGCCCGGTGATCGAAAACGGCTTTTATTACGACTTTGCCTACAAGCGTCCCTTCACGCCGGAGGACCTGGGTGCCATCGAAAAGCGGATGACCGAGCTGGCCGCCAAGGACGAGCCCGTGGTGCGCCGCGTGTTGCCGCGCGACGAGGCGGTGGCGTACTTCAAGGCCCTGGGCGAGCATTACAAGGCCGAAATCATCGCCAGCATCCCCAGCAACGAAGATGTGAGTCTGTATCGTGAAGGCAATTTCGAAGATCTGTGCCGCGGCCCCCATGTGCCCAGCACCGGCAAGCTCAAGTTCTTCAAGCTCATGAAGGTGGCCGGCGCCTACTGGCGCGGCGACCACCGCAATGAGATGCTGCAGCGGGTGTACGGCACGGCCTGGGCCACCAAGGATGAACTGCAGCAGTATTTGACGATGCTGGAGGAGGCGGAAAAGCGCGACCACCGCAAACTCGGCCGCGAGCTGGATCTGTTTCACATCGACGAGCACTCGCCTGGCACCGTGTTCTGGCATCCCAAGGGCTGGACGGTGTGGCAGGAGGTCGAGCAGTACATGCGCCGCGTGTACCGCGACAACGGCTACCAGGAGGTCAAGGGGCCACAAATCCTGGATCAGGGTCTTTGGGAGAAAACCGGTCATTGGGACAAGTACCGCGAGAACATGTTTGTGACCGAATCGGAAAAGCGCGACTACGCGCTCAAGCCGATGAACTGCCCCGGGCACATCATGATCTTCAAGCAGGGCATCAAGAGCTACCGTGACCTGCCACTGCGGTTTGGCGAGTTCGGGCAATGCCATCGCAACGAACCCACCGGCGGGCTGCACGGCATCATGCGTGTGCGCGCCTTCACGCAGGACGATGGCCACATCTTTTGCACCGAAGACCAGATTCAGTCCGAAGTGGTGGCATTCACCACGCTGCTGCAAAAGGTCTACAAGGACTTCGGGTTCACAGACATCATCTACAAGCTTTCCACACGGCCTGAAAAGCGCATTGGCAGCGAGGAAAGCTGGGACCGTGCCGAAAACGCATTGGCCGAGGGCTTGCGCGCATCCGGTTGCGACTTCGAGTACCTGCCCGGAGAGGGCGCGTTTTACGGACCCAAGATCGAGTACACGCTCAAGGACGCGCTGGGCCGCCCGTGGCAGTGCGGCACCATCCAGGTCGACCCGAACATGCCGGAGCGTCTGGACGCCGAGTTTGTGGGCGAAGACGGCGCTCGCCATCGCCCCATCATGCTGCACCGGGCCATTGTGGGCAGCCTGGAGCGCTTTATCGGAATTCTGATCGAGCAGCACGCAGGCGCACTGCCCACCTGGCTCGCGCCCGTGCAGGTGTCGGTGCTCAACATTACCGACGCGCAGGCGGATTACTGTCGCGAAATCGCAGCAAAACTGCAAAAAGCGCTGCCCAATCAAGGCCTTAGGGTGGCCCTCGATCTGCGTAACGAGAAGATCACGTATAAAATACGCGAGCATTCGTTGCAAAAGCTGCCCTATATCCTCGTCGCGGGCGACAAGGAAAAAGCAGCGGGAGCCGTCGCGGTGCGCGCCCGGGGAAATCGAGACCTCGGTGTGATGTCGGTAGAGGCCTTCGCAGAGCTGATTGCCCAGGACATCGCCAACAAAGCCTGATTCTTGCTTGAAAACGGGTATTACGCGCGTCAATCGTACGGTTTTTGCTACAAAATTTGTAGTGTTTTGATTGAAGGAAGATAGCCATCGCTACTGAATTTCGTGATCGTCGCCAGCGTGAAGAGCGAAAGCACCGCTTGAACCGTGAAATCATGGCCCCGGAAGTGCGCCTGTCCGGGCCGGACAACGAGCCCCTGGGTGTCGTCAGCCTGATGGAAGCCTTGCGCATGGCTGGCGAACTGGATGTGGATCTGGTTGAAATTGCCGCCACGGCGATTCCTCCCGTCTGTCGCCTGATGGACTACGGCAAGTTCAAGTACCAGGAACAAAAGCGCGCTGCCGAGGCGAAGGCGAAGCAGACGGTCATCGAGATCAAGGAAGTCAAGTTCCGTCCCGGCACGGACGATGGCGACTACAACATCAAGATGCGCAACATCCGCCGTTTTTTGGCAGATGGAGACAAGTGCAAGATCACGCTTCGGTTTCGCGGGCGGGAGATTACGCACCAGGAACTCGGCTTGGCGCTGCTCAACCGCATCCGCGATGATCTGGCGGACACCATCATCATTGAGCAGTTTCCCAAGCTGGAAGGGCGCCAGATGATCATGATGATCGCGCCGGGCCGCAAGAAGCCGGTGGCCAAGCCCGCCGCCGAGGGCTCGGCGGCCTTGTCGACCTGACGGGCGCGGCGGTCTGTATCAAAATTTGAGCTGCCCTTGTACGAGGCGGCTTGAGGCGGCAGTGCGAAAGCGCTGCCAAACCAGATGGCGAAAGCCGTCTGTCAAAGTGGCTCGGGGCCAACAAGGTTGCAGATCGGTCTGCAAACGCCTCACGAGCACAATGAAAAAAGGAGCATGAATATGCCCAAAATGAAGACCAAGAGCAGCGCGAAAAAGCGTTTCCGCGTTCGTCCAGGTGGCACCGTCAAGCGCGGTCAAGCCTTCAAACGTCACATCTTGACCAAGAAGACCACCAAGAACAAGCGCCACCTGCGTGGTGCAGTGAGTGTGCACGAGACCAACATGGGCTCGATCGCGCAAATGCTGCCCAGCGCTGGCCTGTAATCACTGACGAACAAGGAGTACACACATGCCTCGCGTCAAACGTGGTGTCACAGCCCGTGCCCGTCACAAGAAAGTTCTCGCCCTTGCAAAGGGTTTCCGTGGTCGTCGCGGTAACGTCTTCCGTATCGCCAAACAGGCGGTGATGAAGGCTGGGCAATATGCCTACCGTGACCGTCGCACCAAAAAGCGCGTGTTCCGCCAGTTGTGGATCGCCCGTATCAATGCCGCTGCGCGCGAGCTGGGCCTGACCTACAGCCAGTTCGCCAACGGCCTGAAGAAGGCGTCCATCGAGATCGACCGCAAGATGCTGGCCGACCTCGCCGTGCACGACAAGGCTGCCTTTGGCAGCATCGTGAACCAGGTCAAGGCCAAGCTGGCTGCTTGAGATCACGATCAAAGGCTGTCTTGTTGATAGCCTTTCGCGCAATAACAGCAAGGGCTAGAGCTTGAAAAGGCACTAGCCCTTGTTTATTTTCAAGAGTCGATATGAACGAGTTGGATTCCCTGATTGAGAGCGCGACGCGCCTGTTTGCCCAGGCAAACACGCCTGCCGAGCTTGAAAACGCCAAGGCCCAGTTTCTGGGCAAGTCGGGCCGCGTCACCGAGCTCATGAAAGGCATGGCGCAGCTTTCGATCGAGGAAAAAAAGTCTCGCGGGGCGGCCATCAATGTTGCCAAGCAGGCGATCGAGGCGTCGCTGACCGATCGACGCCGCGCTCTGGCCGATGCTGAACTGCAGGTTCAGCTCCAAGCCGAGGCGCTCGATGTGAGCCTGCCGGGTCGCCAGCGCGGGCAGGGTGGGTTGCATCCCGTATCGCTCACCCTGGAGCGCATCGAGCGAATCTTCGGCTCCATGGGGTTCGATGTGGCCGAAGGCCCCGAGATCGAAACCGACTGGTTCAACTTCACCGCGCTCAATACGCCGCAAGACCATCCCGCGCGGTCGATGCACGACACGTTCTATGTGGAGGGCGGTACCGCCACGGCCCCCCACCTGCTGCGCACCCACACCAGTCCGATGCAAATCCGGCATGCTGTTCAGCATGTCAAGAAGCACCGTGCGGCGCTCGATGCGGGGCAGTCCATGCCTGAGATCCGCGTCATTGCCCCCGGACGCACCTACCGGGTGGACAGTGACGCCACCCATTCGCCCATGTTCCACCAGTGCGAAGGCCTGTGGATCGGTGAGAACGTGAGCTTCAAGGACCTGAAGGTAATCTTCACGGCCTTTTGCCGCACGTTCTTTGAAAGCGACGACCTGGTCTTGCGATTTCGGCCCAGCTTCTTTCCGTTCACCGAACCCAGCGCCGAGATCGATATTCAGTTTCAAACCGGGCCGCTGGCGGGCCGCTGGCTTGAGGTCGCGGGTTCGGGGCAGGTGCATCCCAACGTGGTGCGCAACATGGGGTTGGATCCCGAAAAACACATCGGCTTTGCGTTTGGCATGGGGCCTGATCGCCTGACCATGCTGCGGTACGGCGTGAACGATTTGCGCCTGTTTTTTGACGGCGATATCCGTTTTCTGTCGCAGTTCCAGTAACACAGCCGCAATGGCCGCGCCAAACCGTGACGGCACCCACCGACTACAAGTCCCACTATGCAATTTCCTGAATCCTGGTTGCGTGAGTTTTGCAACCCTCCCTTGACGACGAACGAGCTGGCAGAGACGCTCACGATGGCTGGTCTTGAGGTCGAAGCGCTGAGCCCGGTCGCACCGCCGTTTTCCAAGATCGTGGTGGGCGAGATCAAGGAGGCGGTGCAGCACCCGGACGCTGACCGCCTGCGCGTGTGTCAGGTGGATGTGGGGCAGGGCGCCTTGCTCAACATTGTGTGCGGCGCGCCCAACGCGCGCGTCGGCATCAAGGTGCCTTGCGCGCTGGTGGGGGCGGAGCTTCCTCCGGGCGACGATGGCAAGCCGTTTCTCATCAAGGTGGGCAAGCTGCGCGGCGTGGAAAGCCAGGGCATGCTCTGCTCGGCTCGGGAGCTCAAGCTGTCGGATGACCACGGTGGACTGCTGGAGTTATCGCCAGACGCGCCCGTGGGCAAGGACATCCGAGCGCACCTGGATCTGGACGACACGCTGTTCACGCTGAAACTCACGCCAAACCTGGCGCATTGCCTGAGCGTGTTCGGCATTGCGCGTGAGCTTTCGGCGCTGACCGGTGCGCCGCTGGTGCAGCCGCACTATCCGGTGGTGCAAGCGGCTTTGCCGGACAAGCTGGCAGTGCGCGTGAGCGCGCCAGACCTGTGTGGACGTTTTTCCGGCCGGATTGTGCGCCACGTGAACACCCGCGCCGCGACCCCGCAGTGGATGCTCGACCGGCTCGCGCGCTGCGGTCAGCGCGGTGTGTCGCCGCTGGTGGATATCTCCAACTACGTCATGTTTGAGCTGGGTCGCCCCTCGCACATCTTTGACCTCGAGAAGATTCATGGGGGGCTGGAGGTGCGTTGGGGCAAGCCGGGCGAGTCCCTCAAGCTGCTCAACGGCAACACCATTGCGGTGGACGACAAAGTAGGCGTCATTGCCGACGACCAGGCAGTGGAGTCGCTGGCGGGCATCATGGGCGGCGATGCCACGGCGGTGTCTGATGACACACGCCACATCTACGTCGAGGCGGCCTTTTGGTGGCCCAAGGCGGTTGCGGGCCGGTCGCGTCGCTTCAACTTCTCGACCGACGCCGGACACCGCTTTGAGCGTGGGGTGGACCCCAGCCTGACGGTCGAACACATCGAGCGCATCACGCAGCTGATCATCGCCATCTGTGGCACCGCGCAGACGGCCTGCGGCCCCATCGATGATCACGCCATCAACTTGCCCTTGCCCAGGCCGGTCACGCTGCGCGTGGCCCGCGCCGCCAAGGTGATCGGCATGCCGCTGACGCAGGCGCAGTGCGCTGATGCATTGCAGCGTCTCGGTCTCGAGGTGGCGCACAGCGAGGGCGTGCTGACGGTCATGCCGCCCGCGTATCGCTTTGACATCAACATCGAAGAGGACCTGATCGAAGAGGTCGCGAGGATGGTTGGCTACAACAACCTGCCCACCACGCCGCCGCTGGCACCCATCACGCCGAAGTTGCCTCTGGAGGCCACGCGCAGCGCATTTGCGGTGCGCCATGCGCTCTCGGGTCTGGGCTATCAGGAAACCATCAACTTCAGTTTCGTTGAGGAATCGTGGGAGCGCGACCTGGCGGGCAACACCGCGCCCATCCGCCTGCTGAACCCGATCGCAAGTCAGATGAACGTCATGCGCTCGTCCCTGCTGGGTTCTCTGCTACAAGTTTTGAAGTTCAATCTGGACCGCAAAGCGCAGCGTGTGCGGGTGTTTGAACTGGGCCGGGTGTTTTTGCGCGATGCGAGCGTGCGCGACACCGACACGACGGTGGAAGGTTTCCACCAGCCGATGCGGGTGGCCGGGCTGGCGTATGGCCCGGCGGATGCTCTCCAATGGGGTCGCACGGAGCAGGGTGTTGACTTTTTTGATGTGAAGGGAGACGTGGAGGCTTTGCTGGCCCCGTTGCTGGCTGCCTTCGAGCCCGCCAGCCACCCATCCATGCACCCAGGCCGCTGTGCGCGAGTCATTTTGAATGGCCGTGCCATTGGGTTCATCGGCGAACTGCATCCGCAATGGCGTCAGGCATGGGATCTCCCGCAAGCCCCGTTGTTGTTCGAACTGGAACTCGATGCGGTGCTGACCCGTTCTGTTCCGTCGTTCAGGCCGGTTGTGAAGCAACAGGCGGTTGAACGCGATCTTGCCGTGGTGGTGGCAGAGCGTGTGACGCATGCCGAGGTGATGGCTGCGGTCCACGAGGCTGTCACCGGCGGGCTTTTGCGATCGGCGGTCCTGTTTGACGTGTACCGACCCAAGCCATTGCGCGAAGGGGAGACCGCGCCCGCCGCGGCGCAAGTGCACCAGGGTGAGAAAAGTCTGGCGGTGCGCATGACCCTGGGCCATGACGAAACAACCTTGACCGAGGCGCAAATCGAGTCGGCGGTGCAGCTGGTGCTTGAGCGACTGAAAGATCGCACCGGCGCACGTCTGCGCGTCTGACCATAGACCACCAAGCAAAGGCGCACACCATGATTGAATTTGCAGTGGATAGTCTTGAAACGCCGGCCCTGACCAAGGCGCAACTCGCAGATTTGCTGTTTGACCAGATCGGGTTGAACAAGCGTGAGTCCAAAGACATGATCGACGCGTTTTTTGACTTGATTTCTCAAAGCCTGGTCGAGGGGCGCGATGTCAAGCTGTCGGGCTTTGGCAACTTTCAGATCCGCACCAAGGCCCCGCGCCCTGGGCGCAATCCCCGCACCGGAGAAGCGATTCCGATTCAGGCGCGGCGCGTCGTCACGTTTCACGCCAGCAGCAAGCTCAAGGAACAGATCCAATCACCCCCGGCGGCATGATAATGTTGCGTCTCGATTGACGTGATCGTGGTCGCACACTGGCGGCGGCCGTCTGTCTGCGGTACGCTTATCGGTTGACTGGTCCGTTTCGCACATCATGGGCTCCCCCCTTCCATCCATCCCCGCCAAACGTTACTTCACCATCGGTGAGGTTGCGGAGCTGTGCTGCGTCAAGCCGCATGTGCTGCGGTACTGGGAGCAGGAGTTCACACAGCTGCGCCCCATGAAGCGAAGGGGCAACCGCCGCTACTATCAGCACCATGAGGTGCTGATGATCCGCCGTATTCGTGACCTCCTCTACGACCAGGGTTTCACGATCAGCGGGGCGCGCAACCGCCTTCAGGAGATCGTTCATGCGGGCAGTTCGTCTGAACTGGAGGACGATCAGGAATTCACCGATTCGCTGCCATCTGCAATCGAAATGAATGGCGTGCCAGGACTATTGATCGGAACTCGGGAGATGGCGTTCGACAGTCATGCGGTGCGCAAGGAATTATTTGAGATTCGCGCGCTGCTTTCCCCGGGGTGAGCCATTTTCTGCTTATAATTAAAGGCTTGTCGGCGTGTAGCGCAGCCTGGTAGCGCACTTGCATGGGGTGCAAGGGGTCGCGAGTTCGAATCCCGCCACGCCGACCATTGATAGCAAAGGCCCGCAATCGAAAGATTGCGGGCTTTTTTTGCTTTTGCCGCCGTTGTTTTCGGAATCTTTCCGTGGATTGAACAACGCACGCACTGGGGGCGACCAACACAAAGCCCGCATGCATATCACCTCAAAGCACAGCAGCGCTGAAGCTGGTCCATGGCGAGGAGGGCACCGTCCGTAGGCCTTTTTTGCGGGTGAGGTGTGTCGGCTTGAGGACGGGAAATCTCTGTAGCACTGACTACATGGCGACTACAAGGAGCGAAAAAACAAAAACCCCGCTACCTTTTCGATAGCGGGGTTTCCTTTGCTGACTTGGTGCCGGAGAGATGAATCGAACACCCGACCTTCTCATTACGAATGAGCTGCTCGACCGACTGAGCTACACCGGCGATAGCCCAAAATTATAGCTTGGAATGGTAGCTGGTCACCCGATCCACCTCGTTTTTTGACCCGAGGATGACGCTGACGCGCTCGTGCAGCTGGGTGGGCTGAATGTCCAGGATGCGTTGGCGTCCGTTGGTGGCAGCGCCGCCGGCCTGTTCGACCAGCCAGCCCATGGGGTTCGCTTCGTACATCAAGCGCAGCTTGCCTGCCTTGTTGGGCTCGCGTTTGTCCCATGGGTACATGAACACGCCGCCGCGGGTCAGGATGCGGTGCACATCGGCCACCATGCTGGCAATCCAGCGCATATTGAAGTCTTTGCCGCGCGGGCCGTCTTTGCCTTGCAGGCATTCGTCGATGTAGCGCTTGACGGGTTCGTCCCAGTGGCGCATGTTGCTCATGTTGATCGCGAATTCCTTGGTGTCTTCCGGAATGCGGATGTTCTCTTCGGTCAGCACGAAGGAGCCTTGTTCGCGGTCGAGCGTGAACATGGCAACCCCGTCGCCCACGGTCAGAACCAGCGTTGTCTGCGGGCCGTAAATGCAGTAGCCGGCTGCCACCTGCCGCGTTCCTGGCTGCAGGAAGTCGGCTGCTTCCACGCCGCGGTCGTCATCCGGCTTCTTGAGCACGCTGAAGATCGTGCCGATGCTCACGTTCACGTCGATGTTGGAGGAGCCGTCCAGGGGGTCGAACAGCAGCAGGTATTCGCCTTGCGGATAGCGGTTGGGTACCAGGTAGATGCCGTCCATTTCCTCCGACGCCATGGCGGCCAGGTGGCCACCCCATTCGTTGGCTTCGATGAGCACTTCGTTGGCGATGATGTCGAGCTTTTTCTGGATTTCGCCCTGCACGTTTTCGCTACCGGCCGCGCCCAGCACGCCGCCCAGCGCGCCCTTGTTCACGGCATGGCTGATGCTCTTGCAGGCGCGGGCCACCACCTCCAGCAACAAACGCAGCTGCGAGGGGATGTGTCCGTCCATGCGCTGTTGCTCGACGAGGTAGCGGGTCAGGCTGATGTGTTTTGCCATATCGGGGGTTCTCTGGTGGGGGGGTTAGCCGGCAAGCGCTCGGCTGACAACATCGCGCACGTCGTTGGACAGATCGGGCCTGGCGGCCACGCGCGCGATGGCCTCGCGTGCCGCGCCGCGCCAGGGCTCAGCGAGCTTTTTCCAGCGGTCGAGCGCGCGTGCCAGGCGTGCCGCCACTTGCGGGTTGATGGCGTCCAGCTCGATGACGCGTTCGCTCCAGAACACGTAGCCCGCGGCATCTTCGCGGTGGAATGCACCTGGGTTGCCGTTGCAGTAGCTGAAGATCACGCTGCGGGCGCGGTTCGGGTTCTTGAGGCTGAAGTCGGGGTGCTGCATCAGCTTGCGCACGGCCGGCAGGATGTTGCCGCCGCGGTCGGGCGCACCCGCTTGCAGTGCAAACCACTTGTCGATGACCAGAGGGTCATCCTTGAACAGCGCATGAAAGCGTGCGAGCGCGGGCCCAGCGAGTTCGCTGCCGCTGGACACCAAGGCCGTGAGCGCGTTGAAACGGTCGGTCATGTTTCCGGCGTCCTTGAAGCGCTGGAATGCCTTGCCCGGCCATACGGCATCGTTCCTGGCTTGGGCCGCAATGCACAGCATGTGCAGCGCCAGGCCGCTGAGTGCACGGCGGCCGCTGGATACCGGGTCGGGGCTGTAGCCGCCAGTGTCGTGGTTCTGCGCCCATGCCCATTCCCAGTCGGGTTGCAGTGCCAGGGCCAGCTGCGCGCGCATGGCTTCTCGCACGCGATGAATACGCTGGGGGTCGACCACGTCAAGTTGCTCGGCCATGTAGGTTTCCGAGGGCAGGGTGAGGACCAGTTCCTTGAAGGCTGCATCCAGGGCCGGGTTGCGAAGCACGGCGCGCAGGGCCTCCACGAAGGTGTCCGGGAGGATTTTTAGATCAAAAACGCCTGTTGCGCTTGCTGCGTCTGCGATATTTGCTATCTTTGTAATAGCAAATCGGAGCGCCAGTCGCTGGGCAGCCTCCCAGCGGTTGAAGGCGTCGGTGTCATGGGCCAGCAGCGTGGGCAGCTGGTCGTCGCTGTAGTCGATGTCCAGCACGACGGGGGCGCTGAAGCCGCGCAGCAGCGATGGCACGGGCTCCGCGTGGATGCCAGTAAACGTGAGCGTCTGCGATGTTTCCGTAAGCACGACCACCCGCGATGTGACGGAGACCGCGGCGTCAGCACTGCCTTCACCCGCCAGATGCAAGGGCAGGGCGCTGCCCGTGGCAGCGTCTACCAGCCCCAGCTCGATCGGGATCACAAATGGCAACTTGTCCGGCTGGCCCGGCGTGGCGGCGCAGCTTTGCGACAGCGTGAGCGCGTAGCAGCGTGTCGCAGCGTCGTAGCGGCCCACGGCCTGTACCCGGGGGGTGCCTGCCTGGCTGTACCAGCGCTTGAACTGCGCCAGGTGTTGTGCGATGGCGCTGGTCGGGTTGGCGTCCGCCACGGCCTGCACGAAGTCGTCGCACGTCACGGCCTGTCCGTCATGGCGCTGGAAGTACAGCTTCATGCCCTTGGCAAAGCCTTCGCGGCCCACCAGGTTGTGCTGCATGCGCACAACCTCGGCACCCTTTTCGTAGATGGTGACGGTGTAGAAGTTGTTGATCTCGACGTAGCTGTCGGGCCGCACCGGATGGGCCATGGGGCCCGCGTCTTCCGGGAACTGCGCGGTGCGCAGCACGCGCACGTCCTCGATGCGCTTGACGGCGCGGGCCGATGGGCTGCCGGCCAAATCCATGCTGAATTCCTGGTCGCGAAAGACGGTAAGGCCTTCCTTGAGACTCAACTGGAACCAGTCGCGGCAGGTCACCCGGTTGCCGGTCCAGTTATGGAAGTATTCGTGACCCACCACGCTCTCGATGTTGGCAAAGTCGGTGTCGGTGGCGGTGGACTCACTGGCCAGAACGTACTTCGTGTTGAAGATGTTCAGCCCCTTGTTTTCCATGGCACCCATGTTGAAGTCGCTGGTGGCGACGATCATGAACCGCTCCAGATCCAGCGGCAGGCCAAAGCGTGCTTCGTCCCACGCCACGCTGCGCATCAGCGAGTTCATGGCGTGTTCCGTCTTGCCCAGGTCGCCGGGGCGCACATAGACCTGCAATAAATGGTCGGTACCTGCGCGGCTTTTGATCTTCTGCTCGCGCGCCACCAGTTGGCCTGCCACGAGGGCAAACAGGTAGCAGGGCTTTTTGTGCGGATCGACCCACCGGGCAAAGTGGCGGCCGTCGTCCAGAGGGCCGCTGTCCACCAGGTTGCCGTTACTCAGCAGCACCGGGTACTGGGCCTTGTCGGCACGCAGGGTGACGGTGTAGCTGGCCATCACATCGGGGCGGTCCAGGAAATACGTGATGCGGCGAAAGCCCTCGGCCTCGCATTGCGTGAAGAAGGTGCCCTGGCTGACGTACAGGCCCATCAACTGGGTGTTTTTGGCGGGGCAGCAGGTGGTGAAGATTTCCAGCGTGAAGGGTTCATCGCCCTCGGGCAGATTCTGCAGCACCAGGCGCGAGTCGTCCATCTTGAACGAGGTGCCCTGCCCATTGACCAGCACGCGCGCCAGGTTCAGGTCTTCGCCATGGAGGCGCAGCGGCTGCGCGGGCACGGCCCGGTTGCGCCGCAGTGTCATGCGGTTGAGCACCCGCGTCTTGGCAGGGTCCAGGTCGAACGTGAGGTCGACGCTGTCGATCCAGTAGGCGGGGGCGGCGTAGTCCTCGCGCCGCACGGCGATGGGCGCTCTTGCGCCGTCGCTGCTTCCGTCTGCGTTAGGCAGTTGCAACATGGATGCTCTCCAGAAAGTCGGTGATCATGAGTTCGGAGTGCACGCGTGCTGCCGCCCGCGTGCATGCGCCTGATTGCGGCATGGTGGCGCTCATCTAAACACCCTGCTTGAGCGAGGCTTCAATGAACGCGTCGAGGTCGCCGTCCAGCACCTTTTGCGTAGCAGAAATCTCGACGTTGGTGCGAAGGTCCTTGATGCGGCTGTTGTCCAGCACATAACTGCGAATCTGGTGACCCCAGCCCACGTCGGTCTTGGTGTCTTCCAGCTTTTGCTGTTCTTCCTGGCGCTTGCGCATTTCAAAGTCGTACAGGCGTGAACGCAGGCGCTGCCATGCGATGTCGCGGTTGCCGTGCTGGCTGCGGCCATCCTGGCACTGCACCACGATGCCGGTGGGGATGTGCGTGAGGCGCACGGCCGAGTCGGTCTTGTTGATGTGCTGCCCGCCCGCGCCCGATGCCCGGAAGGTGTCGGTGCGCACGTCGGCCGGGTTGATGTCGATCTGGATCGAATCATCGATCTCGGGGTAGACAAACAGGCTGGCAAAGCTGGTGTGCCTGCCACCCGAGGAGTCGAAGGGGCTTTTGCGCACCAGGCGGTGTACGCCGGTTTCGGTGCGCAGCAGGCCGTAGGCGTAATCGCCCTCGACCTTGATGGTCGCGCTTTTGATGCCGGCAACGTCGCCCGGAGTTTCTTCCTCGACCGTGGTCTTGAAGCCCTTGCGCTCGGCGTACTTGAGGTACTGTCGCAGCAGCATGCTGGCCCAGTCGCAGGCCTCGGTGCCACCGGCACCGGCCTGGATGTCGATGAAGCAGTTGAGCGGGTCGGCTTCCTTGCTGAACATCCGGCGGAACTCGAGTTCCTCGATCAGCGGGCGCAGCTTGGCGGTCTCAGACTCGATGGTGATCAGGCCGGCCTCGTCGCCATCGTCCTTGCTCATCTCGTACAGCTCCGCGTTGTCGGCCAGCTCGCGGGTGAGTTTGTCGAGCGTGACCACAACGCTGGACAGAGACTTTTGCTCCTTGCCCAGTTCCTGGGCCTTCTTGGGGTCATTCCAGACGGCCGGGTCTTCCAGCGATGCGTTTACCGTGCGCAGCCGTTCGTATTTGGCATCGAAGTCAAAGATACCTCCGTAACTCTTGCGTGCGCAAAGCCAGGTCGCTGAGGGTGGTGCCGATGAGGTTGATGCGTTCTGCGTCCATGGTGCTTGTCCTGGGAGTTCTGTGGAGTAATCGGCAATTTTCTCATGGGACGGGTTTGGGGCCCGGTCAGCGGGGCCGATGGAGCGTTGCGCGCGCCGAACCCAGGTGCATGCGGGCCACGTTTATAAAATTGACAGCATTAAATGATTACGCAGCAAGCGCGATGGGCTGTTTTGTTTCAATTTTTCCCAGGGGCGTCTAGTGTCATGTCCCGTTAATTTCTGGCATTAATCGTGCATGCCAATGCGGTATCTTGGGAACGGAGATACCGCCATGAGGACAGGAAGACCGAAAGTCGAGTTGCTGCTGACGGACGATGAGCGCTCGCAGCTTCAG
>NZ_JBKDRI010000187.1:0-2246 GCF_046341535.1 Acidovorax sp.
CCATATCGAACTTCGCTTCGGCCTGTTCAGCCCAGGCAAAAGCGACCTTGCGGGCTTCCTTGAAGCCCAGGTGGTGTTCGCGATGGATGTGAATGTCTGGCACCGGGTGTCTCCTTGGGGCGTGGGTTGTGCTAGCGAGGCAGCAGCGCGCGCAGCGCTGCGTGGCGCGCGGGCTGGGGCTGGCGTGCCAGCTGTCGCACCGCATCATAAAACCGCTGCCAATCACCGCCCTCGTGGGCATGCAAGGCCTCAAACGCGGGCACCAGATCGTCGTAGGCGGCCTGCGCTGCAAAGCTGGCGTTGTTGGCCCGGGCCACCCAGCGGTCGTAGCCCGCGACCTGGGCGGTGGTGGCCAGCGGGACGGTGCCGTCCTGGGGGCGCAGCCAGCGCTCGCGCAGCATGGCATATTCCGCCCGAAAGCTCTGCATTGCTATTGATTTCATAGCTTCAATCGCTTTCGCGTCAGGCGTAACAGCCTTTTTTTGATCGTAAACTTCTCCCAGGCGGGCCCGCGTTGCCCGGGTGAGGGCGCGAAACGCACTGCGGCGCGCCTCGCTGGTGGCGGCGGCCGCACGGGCCTGCTCGCTTGCATGCGTGGCCAGCCACTGGGCAATACCGATGCGCTCGACCGCGGTGGCAAACGATTCGTTGAACAGCGTGTCGCCCTCGGCGTACACCACCTGGTGCGCCAGTTCGTGGAACAGCAGCCGCACAAAGTCGCCCTCGGGCCAGGCGATGAAGGTGTTCAACACCGGATCGCCACCCGCCCAGTTCATGTAGCCCAGGGTCGAATAGGCGGGCACCCCGTACACATCCACCTCCAGGCCCTGGGCGGCCAGCTGGGCTGCCTCGGCCTGCGCGTCGGCTTCGCTGAAGTAGCCCCGGTAGCCGATGCAGCCGGTGACGGGGAAGCACCAGGTGTACAGCTTGAGCTCATCGGGCGGAGCGGCCACCACGTTCCACACGGCGGCAGCGCGCTTGAGGTCGGCGTAGCGGCGGTAGCTTGCGTTATCGGGCAGGCCCAGCTCGGCCACGGCAAACGCCCGGGCACGCTGGGCCAGCAGCAGGCGATCACGCAGCGCGGGCGGGATGTCATCCCGCGCCACCCACGCATCGATGGGCTCGGCCGCCTGCATGAGCTGCATATGCCCGCGCAATGACTGCCAGTAATAGCGCACCGCGCCCGGGCCCGAGACAGGGCTGGCACAGCCAGCCAGGGCCAGCGCCAGGAGGATCATTGCTGCGAGCCGTGCGGTAAGTAAACGCATAGAGCCAGTTTATGGGCAGACCGCGGCGCGGTCATCGCGCAGGGATACAAGCCTGACGCGGCCCAGGTCCAGAGGGCAGTGCATCACCCCACATACCCTGGGGCATTGCAGTGGCCGACGACCGGCGGCAGATCGAAAAGGCGCTGCCTGAAGGGCATCCCTTCAGGGCCGAGCCTGTGGCCGCAGCATCCACAGCGCGCCCAGCGCCGCCATGCCCAGCAGCGTGGTGAGCCATACCGCGCTGGCGCCCACCGCGTCCAGCAGCATGCCAAACAGCACGGGCGCAAAGGCTTGCCCCACGCGCGCGGGCACCATCATCAGGCCCTGGCGTGCGCCATAACCCAGCGGGCCGAACAGCACCAGCGGGAGCGTGCCCTTGGCAATGGTGAGCACGCCATTGCCAGCGCCGTGCAGCACCGTGAACACGGCTGCGGCCGGCCCTCCCACCAGAAGGAGGATGCCCGCGCCCACCGGGTGCGCGGCGGCCGCCAGCTGCGCCGAAAGCAGCGGATGCACGCGGCGCAGCAGTCCAAATTCGGCCAGACGTGCCACCACCTGCGCGGGCCCCACCAGGGCGGCCATGGTCACCGCCACCTGCAGCGATGTGCCACTGGCCTGCAGCAGTCGCGGCAGATGCGCTGCCATGGCGGTGCTGGTGAACCAGGTGACCGAAAACACAAACGACAACAGCAGCATGGTGCGCAGGTGGCTGGTGTCGCCGCCCGTGGGGTGGTTGACGTGGCCGACGCCGGGTGCGGCGGCGGCGTGATGCACCGCGCCATCTGCAGCAGGCTGCGCTGCGGGCACGTGCTTGCCCGCCGCCTCGGCAAACCGCACCGCGCGGGGCAGCCACAGGTTGAGCGGCAAGCCCAGCAGCAGGTGCAGCCCCGCCCAGCCGATACAGGCGCCGCGCCAGCCCCAGTGCGACTCCATCCAGGCCGACAAAGGCCAGCCCACCGTGCTGGCAAAGCCCGCCAC
>NZ_JBKDRI010000188.1:0-33271 GCF_046341535.1 Acidovorax sp.
CGAAAATCGGCCCCAGCGAGGACAGTTTTTGCCGAATTTGCAGCCCCATAGCCGAGCTATGGGGCAAAAAGGCGGTTAAAAATGGACCGCTGCGGTCGATTTGCAGCCGACGATTTCCAAGTCCGACAGGCTCCTAGCGCCAGGCGGTAGCCACGAGCTGGCTGTAATGCACGCCCTGGCGCCCCAGTAACTGCTCGAACGCCGCCGGGTTACCCACGTTGTCGCTGCCCAGCATGGTCAGTGTCTCGGTGCACCAGGGCACGCTCGGCACCATGTCGCCCATGCGGGCGGTGAGTTGGGTCAGCGGGTCGGGCAGGCGCATCACCGTGGCCGGCTTGCTGCCCATCTGCTGGCGCAGGCTGGCAATGAAAGCGCCCATGGACAGGGCCTCGGGCCCCGTGCAGTCGATGACGCCTTCCGTGGCCAGGTGCGGGCCCAGCAGTGCGGCAATGGCCGCCGCCACATCGTGCACCGACACGGGCTGCACGCGGGCGGTGAGCATGGGCCCCGGGAACAGGGCCACCGGCAGGCGCGCCAGGTTCATGAACAGGGCGCTGCTGTCGCCGCCCTTGCCAAACACCACGCTGGGCCGCAGCACGGCCGGGCTGATGTGGGCGCCCTGCTGGCGCAGGCCCAGCAGGTGCTCGTCGGCTGCCAGCTTGGTGCGGGCATAGCGGGTGCTGCTGCCCACGATGCCCAGGGCCGACACCTGCACCACGCGGCGCACGCCGGCCTGCACGCAGGCGTCAAACAGCGCAATCGGCGTGTGCTGGTGCACGGCGTCGATTGGGCGAGCGCGGGTGTCGCGCAGCACGCCCACGGTGTTGACCACCGCGTCCACGCCTTGCAGTCGGGGCAGCCAGACGCCCGGCGTGGTGTCGCGCGCAAAGTCCACGGGTACGCGGTTGCCACTGGCAGCGTGGCGGGGCGATACGCCGGCAATCACGGTATGTCCGGCCTGCTCCAGCACCTGGGTGACGGCCTGGCCAATGAATCCGGCCGAGCCGGTGAGAAAGATACGCATGCAACAAACCTTTGTATATGTGCCCGGGCGCGGCAGGGTGGGGCGCGGTGGCTGCCCGCCAAAAACCGCAGAACGCCAGAGCCACGTGGCAGGCAGTTTGCCAGAGGGTGAACCCCTGGCGTCGGTGCAGGGGCAATGGTCGCCAGGCCAAGGCCAGGCATGTTTTGCAACGCTGGCCACGGGGCCGCGCCCGCTCGGGGCGGTGTGCTACGGGCTGGCTCCATGCCCCCTGGGGAACCTCTGCATAACTCCCTGCGGTCTGCGCGGGCCCGGGCTCGGGCAGTCCACGGCGTTGCTTTTCTTGCCAATAGCCATGCTATTGGCTGCAAAAAGTGCCTTGCGGCCTATCCCGATCCGCACCAGCGCATCCTCGCGAGGGTTATGTAAGAGCTTCCCTGGCTTTCTTGCTGCGCGAGAATACGGTGTGGCGCGCCGCGGTGCAATGCAGCGCGTCTGCGCCCGGCGCGTGCCCACCCGGCGCTGTGCCCTCGTCTGACATCTCTTGTCCCCTGTCTGCAAGCCATCACTCACTTGGAGAACCGCCATGCTCGACCACGATCTTCATTCCGACGTCCGCGCGCTTCTGCCCGGCACCACCACCGAGGCGGGCCCCAGCCGACGCACGGCGCTGCAGGCTGCGCTGGGCCTGGGCTACGCGGCTGCCGCAGCGCCGGTGATGGCGCAAACCGCCATTGCCACGCCAGCGGACGGCCTGGTGGCCGGGGAGGTGAGTTTCATGGTCAATGGTTTCAAGGTGCCTGCGTACCGCGCAGCGCCTGCAGGCAAGACGGGCCTGCCGGTGGTGCTGGTGATCCATGAAATTTTCGGCGTGCATGAATACATTGCCGATACCTGCCGCCGTTTCGCCAAGGCGGGCTATCTGGCCATCGCGCCGCAGCTGTTTGCCCGCCAGGGTGACCCCGGCCAGTACACCGAAGCCGCCAAGCTCATGGCCGAGATCGTCTCCAAGGTGCCTGACGCCCAGGTGATCGGCGATCTGGACGCCACGGTGCAGTGGGCGGTCGCCCATGGTGGCGATGCGGCGCGGGTGGGTGTGACGGGGTTCTGTTGGGGCGGCCGCATGACCTGGCTTTATGCAGCACACGGCCCGGTCAGGGCGGCCGTGGCGTGGTACGGCCGCCTGGTCGGCCAGCCCGGCGGCCTCACGCCCAAGCACCCGGTGGACATTCCGCTCATCCTCAAGGCACCGGTGCTCGGCCTGTACGGCGAAAAAGATACGGGCATCCCCCTTGACACGGTTGATAAGATGAAAACTGCCTTAGCCAGCGGTTCGCCGCAGGCCAAAGTTTCGGAGTTTGTGGTGTACCCCGACGCGCCCCATGCCTTCCACGCCGACTACCGCGCCAGCTTTCGCAAGGAGGCCGCGGAAGATGGCTGGAAGCGGGCCGTGGCCTGGTTCAAGACCCACGGCGTGGCCTGATGCGGCCTAGGAGCCTGTCGGACTTGGAGCGTCGAAAGCGAAAATCGGCCCCAGCGAGGACAGTTTTTGCCGAATTTGCAGCCCCATAGCCGAGCTATGGGGCCAAAAGGCGGTTAAAAATGGACCGCTGCGGTCGATTTGCAGCCGACGATTTCCAAGTCCGACAGGCTCCTAGGGGCGCGGGCTGACCGCCCGGCCCCTGGCCAAGCGCGCTGCGGTGGGAGTTGGGTGGCCACCCACAAGGTGATGTGCTCGGGTTTGCCGATCAAAAATATCAACAAAAAAGGCATCCGCCGCGCGATGCATAAGCCATTACAGCTATGAATTTGATAGCAATTATTCTTGCCACGCTGGCTGCGGGCATCGGCAGCGTGTGGCTGGCGGCCCTGCTCATGCGCCTGGGGATGGGGCGGCGCGACGACAGCGCTGTGGGCCCGCAGCATCTGCTGAGCCTGGCAGCGGGCGCGCTGCTGGCCACCGCCTTCATGCACCTGCTGCCGGAGGCGTTCGAGAGCGCGGCCGGGGCGCATGACCTGTTTGCGACCCTGCTGGTGGGCGTGGTGTTTTTCTTTCTGCTCGACAAGGCGGAGCTTTGGCACCACGGGCACGAGCACAGCCACGCGGTCGCCAAGCCTGCGGGTGCGCTGCATGCGCACGGGCACGACCATGCGGGCCACGGTGGGCACCCTCAGCATCATGACCACGCCCACGCCCCGCGCGGCGGAGGCTGGTCGGTGCTGACGGGCGACAGCGTGCACTGCTTTGGCGACGGCATCTTGATCGCCTCGGCTTTTCTGGCTGACATGCGTCTGGGCGTGATCGCTGCCGTATCGGTGCTGGCGCATGAGGTGCCGCACCACATGGGCGATCTGGTGGTCTTGCGTCAGAGCAGCCCCAACCGCCGCATGGCGCTGATCAAGGTGTCGCTGGCCGGGGCGGTGACCGCGCTTGGTGGTCTGACGGGCTTTTACCTGGTGGGGCAGCTGCAGGATTTCCTGCCCTATTTTCTGGTGGTGGCCTCCAGCAGCTTCATCTACGTGGCGCTGGCCGATCTGATTCCCCAGCTCCAGAAGCGGCTCACGGCGCGCGAAACGGTGGCCCAGATTGCGTGGCTGATCGCGGGCATGGCCGTGGTCACCATGGTGAGCGGCGTAGCGCACGCGCACTGACGGGTCGCTTGGCACCCCGCAACCCGCAAAGCCTGATGCGGCAGGCTGCGGAGCCGGACGTGCCGGGTCAGCGGGCCAGTTCTTCGCGCACCGCCGCCACCTGCCGGCGCGATACCGTCAGCAGCTCGGTGGAGCCCTGCAGCCGCACGGCCCAGCCTTCACCCTCTTCGGCGTCGTAGTGTCTTTCCAGTGCGCGCACGGCGCGGCGCGCTACCAGGGCGTTGCGATGGATGCGTAAAAAGCGCGGCGCAAAGCGTGTTTCCAGGTCGCTCAGTGCGCCGTCCATGATGTAGCTGCGGGTGGCGGTGCGCACCGTCACGTACTTTTGTTCGGCCTTGAAGTACAGCACCTCGGCCACCGGCAGTCGTTCGGTGCGGCCGCGGTCCTGGATGAGCAGCGTTTCACTCTCGGGCAGGGATGTGGCTGATGGCGGTGCTGGTGCGCGCGTTGTGCGCTGCACTTTGGCAATGGCCTGCAGCAGGCGCTCGCGGCGTACCGGCTTGGTAAGGTAGTCCACGGCGTCCAGCTCAAAGGCGCTGACGGCGTGTTCGGCGTGGGCGGTGACGAAAACGATGGCAGGCGGCTGGGGCAAGGCACGCACCGCATGGGACATCGCAAGGCCATCCTGCCCGGGCATGTGGATGTCCAGCAGGATGAGATCAAAGCCCCTGCCACCGGTCGGGCCCAGCAGCGCCAGAGCCTCGGCCGCGTTCGAGGCCTCGGCCACGGTCAGGCGCTGCTGCGGTACCGGCAAGGTATCCCGGCAGTCGCCCAGCAGGGTGCGCAGTCGGCTTCGGGCCAGGGCCTCGTCGTCAACGATCAGGATGTTCATGGTTGATCTGGGTCGGGTGTGGATGCGGGGCTGGTGGGCGCGATACCACGGCGGGGGCTGCTGACGGGCCGCGGAGCGCCGTGGTTTCGGCGGCTGGCCGCGTGGCCCTGGGGCTCCCGCCGGGCTGGCTTGCTGGCGGATGCCGGCAGCGTAATGCGTACTTCATACAGGCCGTCGCGCACGCCTGCACTGAAGTCGCTTTGCACATCGTGCAGCAGCGCCAGCCGCGCACGCACGTTGGCCAGCGCGATGCCGTGGCCCCGCGGGCTTGCGTCGTCGCCCTGGCCCGGCTTGCCATCGCTGCCGTGCAGTGTGTTGGTAATGCGAATCACCACACGGCTGCCGCGCAGCTCGGTCAGCACACGCAGCCGCCCGCCGCGGTCGCTGGGCTCCACACCGTGCTTGACCGCGTTTTCCACCAAAGGCTGCAGCAGCAGCGGGGGCAGGCGTGCGTTGTCGGTGCGCGCATCCAGGCTCCATTGCACCTGCAGGCGCTCGCCAAAGCGCACCTCTTCGATGGCCAGGTAACGGCGCGCCAGCGTGATCTCTTGGGCCAGTGTGACCGACTCACCCTGCTCGACCAGCGCATGGCGAAACAGCTCCGACAGGTCTTCCAGCAAGGATTCGGCTTTGGCGGGCTCCTCGCGCACCAGCGCGATCGCACTGTTGAGGGTGTTGAACAGGAAGTGCGGGCGTATGCGCGACTGCAACTCCGTCAACCGCGCCGTGGTGGCTGCGGGCGTGCGTCCGCGGGCGCGCAGCACCAGCGCCGCCACCAGCAGGGCCGCCAGCAGGGCGCCGGTGGCCGTGCTGGCCACCCAGTGCGCCGAGGTGGTGTAGTGCACCAGGCCCAGCATGCCACAGGCACATGCCCCGGCCAGGGCCCCCAGCACCACGCCAGCAGCGTACTGCTGCACCGTACCTAGGCGCTGAAGCCAGGTTTTGAGGCTGCAGGCGATGATCAGCCACAGCAGCGTGGCGGGCAGCGTACCGCCCGTCAGCAGGGCCAGCGTGGCAACCCAGTCCAGCAGCGAGGCGCTGACATACAGCGCGCCGACGCCCACAACGGCCTCCACAAACAGCACCGCGCGCAGCACCACGCCCACATGGCAGGCATCGAACACCAGGGCCCGCCCACGGGGCACACCGCCACCGCGGTATGGGCGACCGGGGGGATGCGGGTCCAACGGCAGGGGCTGGGTCGATAATAGGCGGCTGTTATGCATTGCGGCATCCGGTCAGACCGGGTGTCTGACTTTCCGGATTATTGCCCCCCTTATGCACAAAGCCCAAGCCACCGGCAACGCGCCTGCACCGTCCCACAACCAGCTCGACACCAAAGCCCAAGCCTGGTCGGCGCTGTTCTCCGAGCCCATGAGTGATCTGGTCAAGCGTTACACCTCCAGCGTGTTCTTCGACAAGCGCCTGTGGCAGGCCGACATTGCAGGCAGCCTGGCCCATGCCGACATGCTGGCCGCGCAGGGCATCATCAGTGCCCAGGACCATGCCAGCATCCAGCGCGGCATGGCGCAGATCACGTCGGAAATCGAGGCTGGACAGTTGGAGTGGAAGCTGGATCTGGAAGACGTGCACCTGAACATCGAGGCCCGCCTGACGCAACTGGTGGGCGACGCCGGCAAGCGCCTGCACACGGGTCGCAGCCGCAACGACCAGGTGGCGACCGATGTGCGTCTGTGGCTGCGCGGCGAGATCGATCTGATCGCTGACCTGCTCGCGGAACTGCAGCGATCGCTGGTGGAGGTGGCCGAGCAAAACGTCGATGTGATTCTGCCGGGCTTCACGCACCTGCAAGTGGCCCAGCCGGTGAGCTTTGCCCACCACATGCTGGCCTATGTGGAAATGTTTGCCCGCGACGCCGAGCGCATGGCCGACGTGCGCCGCCGCGTCAACGTGCTGCCCCTGGGCAGCGCGGCCCTGGCTGGCACCACCTACCCGCTGGACCGCGAGCGCGTGGCCAAAACCCTGGGCATGGACGGCGTGTGCCACAACAGCCTGGACGCCGTGAGCGACCGCGACTTTGCCATCGAATTCACCGCGGCCGCCAGCCTGTGCATGGTGCATGTGAGCCGCCTGTCTGAAGAACTCATCATCTGGATGAGCCAGAACTTCGGCTTCATCAGGATTGCAGACCGATTCACCACGGGTTCATCGATCATGCCCCAGAAGAAGAACCCCGACGTGCCCGAACTGGCCCGCGGCAAGACCGGCCGCGTGGTCGGCCACCTGATGGGCCTGATCACGCTCATGAAGGGCCAGCCCCTGGCCTACAACAAAGACAACCAGGAAGACAAGGAGCCGCTGTTCGATACGGTGGATACGCTCAAGGACACCCTGCGCATCTTTGCCGAGATGGTGGGTGGCCAGACCAACCCGGCCACCGGCAAGAAGGAAGGCGGCATCACCGTCAACGCGCAGGCCATGGAGCAGGCCGCGCTCAAGGGCTATGCCACGGCCACCGACCTGGCCGACTACCTGGTCAAAAAGGGCCTGCCTTTCCGCGATGCGCACGAGACCGTGGCCCATGCCGTGAAGGCTGCCACCACCCACGCGTGTGACCTGTCGGAACTGCCGCTGGCCGTGCTGCAGGGCTTTCACCCCGCCATCGAAAACGACGTGTACCAGTGCCTGAGCCTGCGCGGCTCGCTCAATGCCCGCAACACCCTGGGCGGTACTGCCCCTGCCCAGGTGCGCTTGCAGCTGGCACGGCACCGCGCACGCCTGGCCTGAACCGGGACCGGTGTCCGTCGCAACCTTCCAGCAGGCCCTGGCCTGCAGCGTCCTCGCGCCTTGCCAGCGCACCGCATCACAGCCCGATCAGGCGCGTCCCTGCTGAAACATGCGGGCTGGTTTCCGCCGCAGTGGCTTGTCCAGCCCGCAGCGGGGCACGGCGGTGCCGCTTCGAACCCATCGCGCGCCCGTTGCCCGACAAGCTCAGGAACGCGCAGCGCACCGCAGGCACGCACACGTAAGCGCGTGCAACGTCTGTGGCGGTAGCAAGGCGTTTTGATACGCTTGCCGATTCCGGGGAGGGAAGCTGTGAACATCAAAAAATGGATCGTGGCCAGCGGTCTGGGTCTGCTGGCAGTGGGCGCGCATGCGCTGCAGATCACGGGTTTTTCGCCGCAGGGCGAGGTGGCGCGGGTGCGGCAGGTGGTGACCAGGTTCGATAGCGCCGCCGTGAACTTTGGCGACCCGAAGGCGCCTGCCCCGCTCACCCTGAGCTGCAGTGACGCCAGTGCCAGCCGTGGCACGGGCCGCTGGACCAGCGAACGCGAGTGGGTGTTCGACTTCGACAACGACCTGCCGCCCGGCGTGCGCTGTACCGCAACGGTCAAATCTGGGTTCAAATCACCCTCTGGCGCTGAGCTGGCAGGCGTTAAAAGCTATCAATTCAATAGCGGTGGGCCGTTTGTGCAGAACATTCGCCCCGGGACCTACGAGCGCATCGATGAAGAGCAGTTCTTTGTGCTGGAGCTCAATGGCCCCGCCACGCTCGAGAGTCTTCGCACCCAGGTGTGGTGCGTGGCGCAAGGCCTTGGAGAGCGCGTTCCGGTGCGGCTGATTGAGGGCGAGCAGCGCACGGACATCCTCAAGTCCCAAGGCATTGACCGGCGTGCTGCGCAGGCTCCTTTGCAGTTTGCCACGCTGGCGTGCAACCGTCGCCTGTCCTCGGGCTCGCGCATGCAGCTCGTCTTTGGCAAGGGGGTGGCCACCCCCAGCGGCGTTGCCAACGCCGTGGAAAAGCGCTTTGATTTCACCGTGCGCGAGCCGTTTGCCGCCGATTTTAGCTGCGAGCGTGAAAACGCCCAGGCGGCGTGCCTGCCCATTCGACCGATGCAGTTGAGCTTCAATGCGCCAGTTCCGCGCAAGCTGGCTGCCGCCATCCGGCTGAAGTCCTCCAAGGAGTCGCTCAAGCCCGTGATCGATGCAGGCGCGGCCGAGTCGCAGGCCGACACGCTGGTCAGCAGCGTGCAGTTTGCCGCGCCCCTGGACGAAAACACGTCCTTCATGCTGGAGCTGCCGCGCGACTTCAAGGACGCATCGGGCCGCACGCTGCGCAATGCCGACAGCTTTCCGCTCAAAGTGGCCACGGGGGGCATGCCGCCCCTGGCCAAGTTTGCCGCCGCGCCCTTTGGCATCGTCGAGCGCTTTGCGGAGGGGCCAGCGTCCGACAAACCGCCGGCCTTGCTGCCCGTGACACTGCGCAACGTCGAGGCCGCGCTGCGCGTGCAGGGCTTGCAGGCGAATGCGCCCCAGGCGGCTGCCGACGCGCCGCAGGGCAAGGTCAGTACCCTTCGGCCCCGCAGCGATGCCGAAATCATGGCCTGGTTCCGAAAGGTGCAGCGCTATGACAACTATCTGGTGGACCGCCGACTGGCGCGGCGCGATGTCACCGGCCCATTGCCCAAGGTGCTCGACAACGACCGCGACTATGTCCAGTCGCGCATGCTGTCGCTGCTGGCGGGCAAGCCGGGCGTGCGCACACTGGATCTGCCCAAGCCCGCCAGTGGCGACCTGCGCCCCTTTGAGGTGGTGGGCATTCCTCTGCCCCCCGGCTTCCATGTGGTGGAGATCGCATCGCAGCGGCTGGGTCAGTCGCTGCTGGATGACCGGCATGGCGAGGCCCGGACGATGGTCGTGCGCACCTCGGCGCTGGTCACCAACCTGGGTGTGCACTTCAAGCTGGGCCGCGAGAACGCGCTGGCCTGGGTGACCACGCTGGACAAGGGCCTGCCCGTGCAAGGCGCAGCCGTGCGGGTGTCGGACTGCCGCGGCAAGGAGCTGGCCCAGGCGGTGACCGATGCCCAGGGCGTGGCCCGTTTGGAGGGCCTGTCGGCCGAGCCCCCCGGCTGTACCAGCCAGCGCGACGACGATGGCGGCCAGGCCTACTTTGTGAGTGCCCGGCACCAGGGTGCGGATGGTGTGGAAGACATGGCCTTCACCTGGAGCGACTGGCAGCGCGGCATCGAGCCCTGGCGCTTCAATGTGCCTGCCAGCCGTGCCGCCGCGCCCGACGAGCGCGCCCACACCATCTTCGACCGCACCCTGTTTCGCGCTGGCGAAACGGTGTCGATGAAACACCTGCTGCGCGCCGAGACGCGCCAGGGTTTTGCCCTGCCGGGGTCGCGCCCGGACGCGCTGGTCATCACCCATCTGGGCAGCGGTCAGCAATTCACACAGCCGCTGGCATGGCGTGGCACGCCCACCGGCGGGCTCAGCGCCCAAAGCAGCTTTGCCATTCCCCCGGCTGCCAAGCTCGGGGTGTACCAGGTGGAACTGGCGGGCAAGGGCTTGGTGAACACAAGCTTTTCGTCGGGCCAGTTCCGGGTGGAGGAGTTCCGTCTGCCGGTGCTGGAAGGGCGGATTGCGCCGACCGACAAAAAGCCGCTGGTGCGCGTGCGGTCGGTGCCCACCGATGTGCAGATCAACTACGTGTCGGGCGGCGGTGCCGCCCACCTGCCGGTGCGTGTGTCGGCGCTGGTGCGGGGCAAGTATTTGCAGTACGACGACTACGAAGCCTTCAGCTTCAACCCGCCCCGCAACCGCGACCAGGCGAGCAACCGCAGTGATGACGAGGAACCCACCGCCAGCCAGGATGGACGGGTGATTGCCGACAAGCTGCCACTCACGCTCAACAAGGAAGGCGCGGGCAAGGTCACCATCGACAACGTGCCGCCCATCCGCCAGCCGCAGGAGCTGCTGCTCGAAGCCACCTACGCCGACCCCAATGGCGAAGTGCAGACCCTGCGCAGCACGCAGACGCTGTGGCCTGCCGCCGTGGTGGCGGGTATCAAGACCGAAGGCTGGGTCTCGGCGCGGCAGAAGATCCGTTTCCAGGCACTGGCGCTGCAGCACAGCGGCAAACCCGCGGCAGACACCTCCTTGCAGGTGCAGGCCGTGGCCCGCACCACCACCACCACCCGCAAGCGCATGGTGGGGGGCTTTTACAGCTACGACAACCAGACGGAAACGAAAGACCTGGGCACGGTGTGCAGCGGCAAGAGCGACGCACGCGGCCTGCTGCTGTGCGACGCCAAGCTCGACCAGCCGGGCGAAGTGGAGCTGGTGGTTACCGCCACCGACAAGGACGGCAACACCAGCGTGGCGGCCTCGTCGGTGTGGGTCACGCGCCAGGGCGAGTTGTGGTTTGGCGGCGAAGACCATGACCGCATCGACCTGCTGCCCGAAAAGAAGAGCTACCAGGCCGGCGAGACCGCCAAGTTCCAGGTGCGCATGCCGTTTCGCTATGCCACCGCCCTCGTGGCGGTGGAGCGCGAAGGCATCATCGACACGCAGGTGGTGCAGCTCAACGGGCAGGACCCCACGGTGAGCCTGAAGGTGCAACCCGACTGGGGCCCCAACGTGTATGTGAGCGTGCTGGCGCTGCGCGGCCGCCTGCGCGAGGTCCCGTGGTACAGCTTCTTCACCTGGGGCTTCAAGGCTCCGCGCGAGTGGTGGACCTCGTTTTGGTACGAGGGCAGGGAGTACAAGGCCCCTACCGCGCTGGTCGATTTGTCCAAGCCCGCGTTCCGCCTGGGGGTGGCAGAAATCCGCGTGGGCACCCAGGCCCACCAGATCGACGTGAAAGTGGTCACCGACAAGGAAAGCTATGCGGTGCGCGGCAAGGCGCAGGTCACCATCACTGCCACGCTCCCCGGCGGCAAGCCTGCAGCCAACGCTGAGGTGGCTGTGGCCGCTGTCGATCAGGCCCTGCTGGAGCTGATGCCCAACACCAGCTGGAACCTGCTGGACGCCATGCTGCAGCGGCGCAGCTGGGGTGTGGAGACATCGACCGCGCAGATGGAGATCATTGGCCGTCGGCACTACGGTAAAAAGGCCGTGCCAGCAGGCGGCGGCGGGGGCAGGGCGCAGACGCGCGAACTGCTCGACACCCTGCTGCTGTGGGAGCCTGCGCTCAAGCTCGATGCCAATGGCCAGGCCAGGGTGACGGTGCCGCTCAACGATGCGCTCACCACCTTCAAGATCGTGGCGGTGGCCGATGCATCCACCGGGCTGTTTGGCACGGGCAGCGCCAGCATCCGCGCCACGCAAGATTTGCAGATCATCAGCGGCCTGCCGCCGCTGGTGCGCGAGGACGATCAGTTCCGCGCGCAGATCACGCTGCGCAACACCACCAGGGCGGCGATGAAGGTCGAGGTGGCCCCGCGTGCGACGCTGCTGGATCTCAAGCCGCAGACGGTGGAGATCCCCGCGGGCGAATCGCGCGAAGTGGCGTGGAACGTGACCGCGCCGCCCCAGCTGGCGCAGACCCGCGCCCAGGCCATCCTGTGGGAGATCGAGGCCAAGGACACGGTCAGCGGTGCGCGCGATGCCCTCAAGGCCAGCCAGCGGCTGATCCCGGCCGTGCCGCTCACGGTACAGCAGGCCACGCTGGTGCAGGTGGACGGCAGCTACACCCTGGATGTGAACCCGCCCGCCGACGCGATACCGGGCCGCGGTGGCCTCAAACTGTCGCTGCAGCCCAAACTGGCCGAGGGCCTGCCCGGCGTGCGCGACTGGTGGGCGCGCTATCCCTTTGCCTGCCTGGAGCAAAAGACCAGCAAGGCCGTGGGCCTGCGCGATGCCGCGCTGTGGCAGACCGTGGTGGCCCAGTTGCCTACCTACCTCGACAGCGACGGGTTGGCCCATTACTTCCCGCCGCGCGATGGAGATGCCAGCCGGGGCAGCGACACGCTGACGGCCTATGTGCTGGCCGCCACGCACGAGGCTGCAGCCCTCAACCCCGCGTTTGCCCTGCCCGACGCCGCCCGTGCGCCCATGGAGCGCGGCCTGATCGCCTTCGTGGAAGGCCGCATCGAGCGCAATTTCTGGAGCCCGCGCAAGGACCTGGACATGCGCAAGGTGGCAGCCCTCGAAGCCCTGTCGCGGTACGGCAAGGCCCAGGGCCGCATGGCCAGCAGCATCACCATCGCGCCCAACCAGTGGCCCACACATACGGTGATCGACTGGCTCAATGTCTTGAAGCGCGTGGCCGATGTGCCCGATCGGGACAAGCGCCTGGCCGAGGCCATGCAAATCCTTCGCGCCCGGCTGTCCTACCAGGGGACGCGGCTCATCTTCAGCACCGAGCAGGACGACTACTGGTGGTGGCTGATGCAAAGCGGCGATGTGAACACCGCGCGCCTGATGCTGGCGGTGATGGACGACCCCGCCTGGAAGGACGACATGGGCCGCCTGGCCAGCGGGTTCATCGCCCGCCAGCAGGCCGGTGCGTGGCACACCACCACGGCCAACCTGTGGGGCGGGCTGGCGCTGGAAAAATTCAGCGCCAAGTTCGAGGCCACGCCGGTGTCGGGCACCACCCGGGCCGCGATGTCAGCGAACACCGCCACCGTGGACTGGAGCAAGGTCGAGCGCATCAAGTCTGGCGACCCGGTGGGCGCCGCGCACCAGACCTCGTGGTTTGGCGCACCGGCATCGCCCGGCAATTTCAGGAACAACACCATGTTCCTGCCCTGGAGCTCCGGTGCGGGCAAGGCGGGCGGCAGGGAGTCGCTGTCCGTCACGCACCAGGGCACCGGCAAGCCCTGGCTCACGCTGCAGTCGGTGGCCGCCGTGGATCTCAAGGCACCGTTTGCGGCAGGCTATGCGATAAAGAAGATCATCACCCCGGTCGAGCAGGCCAACAAGGCGCTGCCCGCCGGCCAGTACACGCGCGGCGATGTGCTGCGCGTGTCGCTGGAAGTCACCGCCAGCGCCGACATGACCTGGGTGGCCATCACCGACCCGATTCCGGGCGGTGCCACCATCCTGGGCAGCGGCCTGGGACGTGATTCGGAAATCGCCACGCAGGGCGAACGGCGCAGCGGTGCGGGCTGGCCCGCGTTCGAGGAGCGCAGCTTTGAATCGTTCCGCAGCTACTACGAGTACCTGCCCAAGGGCACCGTCAAGATGGAGTACACCGTGCGCCTGAACAACGCAGGTGACTTTGCGCTGCCACCGAGCCGCGTGGAAGCCATGTACGCGCCCGAGATGTTTGGCGAATACCCGAACGCACGGGTGAAGGTGGAGGTGGCAAGGTAGTGCGGCTGCGTCGCTATCGCGCTGCCGATCAACGGTTCGCATCGCGCCGAAGCCGATGAGCGATTTGACCGAGGGCACACGGATGCATCAGGCCCTGCGCTCGTGGAACGCCGCCCCCTCGAAGTGGGTGGCTGCGCTGGCGCTCGCCTGTTGCGCCATGTCCGCTGGGGCGCTGCCTGCTTTCGACGAGGTGCGTGCCGACTTCCGCCCCTCCGACACCCTGATCCTCTCGCGCGAGGGCGAGGTGCTGCAGCGCCTGCGCACCGATGCCACCGTGCGGCGCGGCCGGTGGGTGCCGTTGGCCGATGTCTCACCCGCGCTGCGCCAGGCGCTGGTTCTGAGCGAGGACAAACGGTTTTACGAACACAGCGGCGTGGACTGGCGGGCGGCCACGGCGGCGGCGTGGGGCAATCTGTGGAACCAGCGCACGCGCGGGGCCAGCACCATCAGCATGCAGCTGGCGGGCCTGCTCGATGGCGACTGGCGCCAGGGCCCCGGCGGGCGCACCGTGCCGCAAAAGCTGGGGCAAACGGTGGCGGCCCAGGTGCTGGACCGGCGTTGGCGCAAGGACCAGATCCTGGAGGCGTACCTCAACCTGGTGCCGTTTCGTGGCGAACTGGTGGGCATTGATGCGCTCTCGCGCACCTTGTTTGGCAAGGCCGCGCACGGCCTGGACGATCGCGAGGCTGCGGTGGCGGCCGCCTTGGTGCGGGCGCCCAACGCGCGTCCGGCCCTGGTGGCCCAGCGCGCCTGCGGTGTCCTGCGCGACATGCAGCACCCCGGCCAGCGTGCCGTGCGGGTGGACTGCGATGCGCTAGATGTGTTTGCGGCGGCGGCCCTGCAGCGCCGTGCCTTTGATGCCAGCGAGGGCGTGGCCCCCCACCTTGCGCGCCACCTGCTGCGCCAGCGCTTTGGCCAGGACGTCTCTGCCGTACCCGAGCGCGTGCACAGCACGCTGCGCGCGCCCTTGCAGCGCTTTGCGGTGGCCAGCCTGCAGCAACACCTGCGCGAGCTGCGCGGCCGCAATGTGGAAGACGGGGCGGTGCTGGTGCTCGATAACGCCAGCGGCGACGTGTTGGCCTGGGTGGGGTCGTCGGGCCAGCTCAGCCAGGCCAGCGAGGTTGATGGCGTGCTGGCGGTGCGCCAGCCGGGTTCCACGCTCAAACCTTTTTTGTATGCGCAGGCCATCGCTGAGCGACGCCTCACGGCAGCGTCGCTGATCGAAGATTCGCCCGCGCAGATCAGCACGGCCAGCGGCCTGTACATCCCGCAAAACTACGACCGGCAATTCAAGGGCTGGGTGTCGGTGCGCACGGCACTGGCCGCGTCTTTGAATGTGCCTGCCGTGCGCACGCTGGTCATGGTCACGCCCGATGCGTTCCACCGGCAGTTGGCTGCCGTGGGGATGCCGCTTCGCGAGACAGGCGACTACTTTGGCTACAGTCTGGCCCTGGGCAGCCCCGAGGTGCCGCTGCTGCACCTGACCAACGCGTATCGAACGCTGGCCAACGGGGGGCGCGCAGGCGCGGTGCGCGTGCTGGCTGCGGCGGACACCCCGGCGCGAGCTGGCAGGGCGGCTGGCGCGCAGCCGCGCTCGGCCCAGGCACTGGATGCGGGGGCGGCGTACATCGTGGGCGACATCCTGTCGGATGGCAATGCCCGGGCCCGCACGTTCGGCACCGACAGCGTGCTGGCCACGCGCTTTTGGTCGGCGGTCAAGACAGGCACCAGCAAGGACATGCGTGACAACTGGGCGGTGGGCTGGTCATCGCGCTACACCGTGGGGGTGTGGGTAGGCAATGCCAGCGGCGCGCCTATGCATGATGTGAGCGGCACCAGCGGAGCAGCGCCGATCTGGGCGGCAGTGATGGGCTTCCTGCACGCGCGCGAACTCAGCCGCGCTCCGCGACCACCGGTCGGGCTGATGCGGGCGCCGGTGCGCTTTGGCAGTGATGCGAGTGGCTCCCAGGCGATGGAGGCGGCCCGTGAGGAGTGGTTTGTTGCCGGCACGCAGCAGGCGCTTTTCGCTATAGATTCAATAGCTGCAATCGAAGACGCGGCAAGCGCAAGCGGCAAAAAAACATCCAAAAATGCGGCCGTGGCTGCGCGGGCAGTGCCTGACACGTCTGCGGCTCGCATCACAGCGCCCGTGGCAGGCACGGTGATTGCGCTGGACCCGGACATCCCGCCTGCCAGCCAGCGCCTGCAGTTCGTGGCCGGGCCCGCCGCGGCGGGTGCCGACCTGCGCTGGCGCTTGGGGGGGCAACCCCTGGGCAAGGGCGCTCGGGTGGCCTGGCTGCCGTGGCCCGGGCGGCATGTGGTGCAGTTGACCGATGGCCAGGGACGGGTGCTCGATGAGATCCGTATCGAGGTGCGCGGCGCTGGTGTTGCCGCTGGTGTGCCCAAAAAGTCGGTGTGAGCCGTCGCAGACGTGGTGGTAACCGTCTTGGAAATTTGTTGCACCCTGCTGCACAAATAAATTTGATGGCTCTTGTGCAGCCCAGCGCTTACCATGCGGTCCATGATCACCCGGGCGCTTTGCCAGTTGCGACCACCCTCATCCGGTTGTGCCTGTGACTTGGCCTGAAGCGCCCGCCCCTGGGGAGGCTCTGAATCACCCTCGCGAGGAAACGCTTGCCCGAGCCCGTGCCAGCGCAGACCGCAGTAAGTGATGCAGAGGTTCCCTGGCCTTTGTTGATGGAGCCCCGCGTGCCCGACCTGTCCAAAATAACCTGCATCGAAGACCTGCGCCTGGTGGCCAAGCGGCGCGTGCCCCGCATGTTCTATGACTATGCCGACTCGGGCTCGTACACCGAGGGCACCTACCGCTCCAACGAGAGCGACTTTCAGGCCATCAAACTGCGCCAGCGCGTGGCCGTCAACATGGAAGGCCGCAGCACGCGCACGACCATGGTGGGCCACGATGTGGCCATGCCCGTGGCGATTGCTCCCACCGGCCTGACGGGCATGCAGCACGCCGACGGTGAAATCCTGGGTGCCAAAGCGGCCAAGGCGTTTGGCATTCCCTTCACGCTCTCGACCATGAGCATCTGCTCCATTGAAGACGTGGCACAGCACACCGGCAACCACCCGTTTTGGTTCCAGGTGTACGTGATGCGCGACCGCGACTTCATCGAGCGCCTGATCGACCGTGCCAAGGCCGCCAACTGCTCGGCGCTGCAGCTCACACTGGATTTGCAGATTCTGGGTCAGCGTCACAAAGACATCAAAAACGGCCTGTCGGCTCCGCCCAGGCCCACCCTTGCCAACCTGATCAACCTGGCCACCAAGCCACGCTGGTGCCTGGGGATGCTGGGTACGCCCCGGCGCAGCTTCGGCAACATCGTGGGCCATGCCAAAGGCGTGGGCGACCTGTCCTCGCTGTCGTCGTGGACGGCCGAGCAGTTTGACCCGCAGCTCAATTGGGGCGATGTCGAATGGATCAAAAAGCGCTGGGGCGGCAAGCTCATCTTGAAGGGCATCATGGACGCTGAGGACGCACGCCTTGCGGTCAACAGTGGTGCTGATGCGCTGATCGTCAGCAACCATGGTGGACGCCAGCTCGATGGCGCGCCCTCGTCCATTGCAGCCCTGCCCGGCATCAAGCAGACCGTGCAGCAGATGGGGGGCGGCATCGAGGTCTGGATGGATGGCGGCATCCGCAGCGGGCAGGATGTGCTCAAGGCCCGTGCGCTGGGCGCGCAGGGCACGCTGATTGGTCGCAGCTTCCTGTACGGGCTGGGCGCCTACGGCGAGGCCGGAGTGACCCGCGCGCTGCAGATCATTCACAAAGAGCTGGATATCACCATGGCGTTTTGCGGCCATACCAACATCAACACGGTGGATGCATCCATCCTGGTGCCCGGCACCTACCCTCAGGCGGCGTAAGCACCAGGGTACCGCCCTGCATCCCCGGCGCAACCGCGGGGTGGAGCATCGGCCGGTGCCGGGCAGCGTCAGCAGGGCGCGATCAGGCAGCCGCGCGGGCCATGGTCGGCCGGTAGCTACCATTCGGGCAGGGCATCCCACGGTTGACTTCCATCCCCTTCATGACTGCTATGTCTGAGCCCATCGTGATCATTGGCGGCGGCGCCATCGGCAGCGCCATTGCGTACTTCCTGACGCGGCAGCAACCCGGCTGTGATGTGGTCGTGGTCGAGCGTGACCCGACCTACGCCCGCGCGTCGTCGGCGCTGTCGGCCAGCTCGATCCGTCAGCAGTTCTCCACGGAGATCAACATCCAGATCTCGGCCTACGGGATTGGCTTTTTGCGCAGCGTGGGCACACTGCTGGCCTGCGGTGGTGACGTGCCCGACATCGGCCTGCATGAAGGCGGCTATCTGTACCTGGCCACGCAGGCCGGCGCGGCCACCCTGCGCGAGAACCATGCGCTGCAACGGCAGCACGGAGCCGATGTGGCGCTGCTCAGCCCGGATCAACTGGCCGAGCGCTTTGCGTGGCTGGCGCTGCGGGATGTGGCCCTGGGCTCGCTGGGCTTGTCGGGCGAAGGCTGGTTTGACGGCTACCTGCTGCTGACAGCCCTGCGCAAAAAGGCGCAAAGCCAGGGCACGCGCTACCTGGCCGACGAGGCCGTGGGGCTTGCGTTGGCGGGCAGCGATGGCGTCCGCCATGTCAGCGCAGTACGCCTGAATCGGGGCGGGGCGCTGCCCTGCCGCTATGCCGTGAACGCGGGTGGCCCCTGGGCTGCCGCGATTGCCGGATGGGCTGGCATCGAGCTGCCCGTGGTGGGTAAGCGCCGCACCGTCTTCAACCTGACCAGCCCCGCCAAGCTCCCGGGGTGCCCGCTGCTCATCGATACCAGCGGCATCTGGCTGCGGCCCGAGGGGCAGGGTTTCATCTGCGGCTTTGCGCCCAGCCCGGAGAGCGATGCCGACTTTGCCCCGCTCGAGCCGGAATACACCGCCTTTGAAGAGCACCTCTGGCCTGTGCTGGCCGAGCGCATTCCGGCGTTGGAGGCGCTGCGCGTGCAGGGGGCCTGGGCGGGCTACTACGAAATGAACACGTTTGACCATAACGCGCTGGTGGGCCTGCATGCCGGGTGCGACAACCTGGTGTTTGCCAACGGGTTCTCGGGCCACGGGCTGCAGCAGTGCCCTGCCATTGGGCGCGGGCTGACAGAACTGATGCTCAGCGGACGCTATCAAACCCTGGATTTGTCGCCACTGTCCATCCAACGCATTGAACGCAATGCGCCGCTGCTCGAAAAGAACGTGATCTGATCGCGCAACTGGCGATGCGATCCGTGTTGCGGGGTGGAGCCCGCGCAGCTTGCGCTAGCGCACTGCACCAATGCGTGCGAGGGCCGATACTCTGCCTTGCCCGTGGTCTCTTTTTTTCATTTTTGATGTGGACGCCTGACATGACCCAGCCTTCGTCTCCCCGCAGTCCCTTGCCGCGCACCGGCGGCCAGATCCTGGTCCAGCAGCTCATCAACCACGGCGTCGAGCACTTGTTTTGCGTGCCCGGCGAAAGCTACCTGGCCGTGCTCGATGCCCTGTGCGACGCCAGCATTGCCGTCACCGTGTGCCGCCAGGAGGGCGGCGCTGCCATGATGGCCGAGGCGCAGGGCAAGCTCACCGGTCGGCCGGGCATCTGTTTTGTGTCGCGCGGGCCGGGCGCTGCCAATGCCTCGGCTGGCATCCATATTGCCCACCAGGATTCCACGCCCATGATTTTGTTGGTGGGGCAGGTGGCACGTGGAACGACAGGGCGCGAGGCCTTCCAGGAGCTCGATTACCGCGCCGTGTTTGGCACCATGGCCAAGTCGGTGGTGCAGGTGGACGACCCTGCGCGCCTGCCCGAACTGATTTCGCAAGCCTTCCACATGGCCACATCCGGCCGCCCGGGCCCCGTGGTGGTGGCGCTGCCCGAAGACATGCTGACGAAAACCGCCACCGTGGCAGATGCGCTGCCCTACCAGGTGACTGAAACGCACCCCGGCGCCGCGCAGATGGCCGAGCTGGCCCGTCGGCTGAAGGCTGCGCACCAGCCCGTGGCCATTGTGGGTGGCAGCCGGTGGTCTGAACAGGCCGTGCAGGAGTTCGCGGCGTTTGCGCGAGCCTGGTCGTTGCCGGTGTACTGTTCGTTCCGTCGGCAGATGCTGTTCCCGGCCAGCCATGCCTGTTATGCCGGCGACCTGGGCCTGGGCGCGAACCCCCGCCTACTGGCGCGCATCCGCGAGTCTGACCTGGTGCTGGCGGTGGGCGCGCGCCTGTCGGAAATTCCGTCGCAGGGCTACGAACTCTTTGCCATTCCCAACCCGGTGCAACCCCTGGTGCATGTGCATCCCGATGCCAACGAGCTGGGCCGGCTGTACCGACCGGCGCAGGCCATCCACGCCACGCCGCAGGGCTTTACGGCGGCGCTGGCCTCCATACGGCCCAAGGGCTCCGTGGCCTGGCGCGCCCATGCCGAGATGGCTCGGTCGGAATACATCCTGTGGAGCGACACCAACCCGATCCAGATACCCGGCGCGCTGCAGATGGGCCCGGTCATGCAGCACCTGAAGTCTGTGCTGCCGGCCGACACCATCGTGTGCAACGGCGCAGGTAACTTTGCCACCTGGGTCCATCGTTTCTGGCCGTTCACCACCTATGCCAGCCAGCTGGCGCCGACCAGCGGGTCCATGGGTTATGGCGTGCCTGCGGGCGTGGGTGCCAAGCGCCTGTGGCCGCAGCGCGAGGTCGTGGTGTTCGCGGGCGACGGGGATTTTCTGATGCACGGGCAGGAGTTTGCGACCGCCGTGCAATATGGCCTGCCCATCACGGTGCTGATCCTGGATAACGGCATGTACGGCACCGTTCGCATGCACCAGGAGCGCCAGTACCCGGGTCGCATCAGCGCCACCGGATTGAAGAACCCCGACTTCAAGGCTTATGCCCTGGCCTTTGGTGGCCATGGCGAACGCGTGGAGCGCACGGAGGACTTTGCCCCCGCACTGGCCCGCGCACGCGCCAGCGGCTTGCCCAGCGTGCTGCATTGCCTGATAGACCCTGAGGCCATCACGCCCACAGGCACCTTGCAGGGCATTCGCAGCGCCGCGCGCGCCCGGCGATAGGGCGCAAGGCGGGGCCGTGGGGCAGGCAGTGCAAGGAGCGGCCCCCGTTGCGCGCAAAATGGATGGCGTGATACCTCCAGCGCCAGATTTGCCCTGCGATGACGCGTGCGTGCCTGCCGTGCGGCGGCGCATTGCACATCTGGACATGGACGCATTCTTTGCGTCGGTGGAGCTGCTGCGCTACCCGCAGCTCAAGGGCCTGCCGGTGGTGATTGGCGGCGGACGCCGCAACGTGGATGACCGGCTGCTGCAAAGCCCGGATGGTTCGGGGCCGCGCGACCCCCGGTTCATTCCGGTCTCGGATTTCCCTCTTCTGAAGGACTACGTGGGCCGCGGCGTGATCACCACCGCCACCTACCCGGCACGGCAGTTTGGCGTGGGCTCGGCCATGGGCATGATGAAGGCTGCCAGGCTGTGCCCGCAGGCCATTGTGCTGCCAGTGGACTTTGACGAGGTGCGCAGGTATTCGCGTGCCTTCAAAGCCGCGATTGTGGAGATCGCCCCGGTCATGCAGGACCGCGGGGTGGACGAGGTCTATATCGACTTCACCGAGGTGCCCGGCGGTCAGCGCGAAGGCGGGCGCGTGCTGGCGCGGCTCATCCAGAAAAGCATTTTTGACAAGACGGGCCTGACCTGCTCGATTGGCGTTGCGCCCAACCGCTTGCTGGCCAAAATGGCCAGCGAGTTCAACAAGCCCAACGGCATTTCCGTGGTGTACGAGGAGGATCTTCAGGCGCTGATCTGGCCCTTGCATGTGCGCAAGATCAACGGCATCGGGCCCAAGGCGGGCGAAAAACTGGCAGGGCTGGGCATCCACACCATTGGCGAGCTGGCCGCCCAGGATCCGCAGTGGTTGATGGCACGGTTTGGCAAGTCCACCGGCGCCTGGATGCACCGGGTGGCCTGGGGCCAGGACGACAGCCCTGTGGTGACCGAGAGCGAGCCCGTGAGCATGAGCCGCGAAACCACCTTTGACCGCGATTTGCACGCCGTGCGGGACCGCGCCGAACTCTCGCGCATCTTCACCGACCTGTGCGTGCGCCTGGCGCAGGACCTGCAGCGCAAGGGCTACGCCGCGCGCACCATCGGCATCAAGCTGCGTTATGAGGACTTCAAGATTGCCACGCGGGACCAGACGAGCGAGGCCCACATCGCAGACGCGGCCTCCATCCGGCAACTGGCGGGCCAATGCCTCAAGCGTGTGCCGCTGGACAAGCGCCTTCGGCTGCTGGGCGTGCGGGCCAGCGGGCTGGCGCGTCGGGGGCAAGAGCGGGCGGCAGTGGCCACGGTCGGGCCCGACGCCCCGCCCCGGCCTGCTGCCGCCGGTGCGGCAGCTCGCCGCCAGCGCGATCCGGTGGGCTCCATGGATACCGGCCAGCTTTTTTAATCCTATTGAGTCGGCACCTTTGAACTTGAACCAGCCGTTCGGGCTGAGCCTGTCAAAGCCTTGCGCAGAGCTTCGAACCGCATCAACGCATTCAAGTTGGTTGATGCCGACTCAACAGCTCAGTGAGGCGATCAGGTCGATGTACTGCTGCTTGGCGGCCTCGGCATCGGTGCCCTTGAGGCTGTTCCAGGCGTCCCACTTGGCGCGGCCCACCATGTCGGAAAAGCCGGGCTTCTTTTCGGTGTTGTCGCCCACGGTGGCCTGTTTGTACAGGCCATAGATCTTGAGCAGCGTGGCGTTGTCGGGGCGCTCGCTCAGGTTTTTGGAGTTGGCGACGGCGGCTTCAAAGGTGGCGGTCAAGTCGGACATGGACGGGCTCCTGGGGGCTGAAAAAATGCTGGAAGGAAGGATTTCAGCGCATGAGGGGGAGGGAAACAACGGTGGTGGCACCAGCGGGCCGCGTTGTATCTTACGTTCTGCACCGGCTGCAATCGCCAGTGCCCTCCAAACGCCACAACCACAGATATCCATCCGATGGTGACTCGCACAACCGCCCCTGCCGCATCTGCCCGCACATCCCAGACCACCGGCCTTTCGTCGCCGGGGCGCGGGGCACCACCCCGGGCCGCTGCGGCGGCTGGCACCGCGCGCCGGGCAGCCACCGTGGTCCAGAAAAACATGCGCCGCGCCGCCACGGGCATGCTGGGCCTCTCGGGCGAGCGCATGAGCAAGGTGGACACCGCCTGGCTGCGCATGGATTCGCCCAGCAACCTGATGATGATCAACGGCGTGTGGACGCTCTCACCCGGCATCACCTGGCAAGCGCTGTGCGAGCGCGTGCAGCAGCGCCTGCTGCAGTACCCGCGCTTTCACCAGCGCGTGGTGGAAGACGCCGCTGGCGCCACCTGGGTGGAAGACCGACAGTTTGACATCACCGCCCATGTGCTTCGCGAAACGCTGCCGCACCGCAAGGGCCAGAGCATGCAGCACGCCTTGCAGGACCGCGTGGGCGAGTTGGCCATGCAGCCACTGGACCCGCGCCGGCCGCTGTGGCAGATGCACCTGATCGAAGATTTCGTCGGTGACGACGGCCAGCGTGGCAGCGCGCTCATTGTGCGCATCCACCACTGCATTGCCGATGGCATCGCCCTCATTTCCGTGACCATGTCCCTGGTCGATGGCGGCGCAGAGCCCCCGCGCCGCAAGCGCCAAAGCCCTGCCGATGCCGCAGCCACCGCCGAGGACTGGATTGCCGACATGCTGATCAAGCCCTTTACCGGGCTCACGGTGAAGGCGCTGGACCTGGCCGGTGACGGTGCCGCGCGATCCCTGCAGATGCTGGGCACCCCCGAAAAGACCGTGCAGCATGGCCTGGCGGGCACGATGGACATGGCCCGCGTGGCCTACCAGCTCGTCAGCGACGCCGCCGCGCTGGCGCTGATGCCTGACGACTCCCCCACGCGCCTCAAAGGGCAGCCGGGGCGCGCCAAGCGCGTGGCGTGGTGCCCACCCATCCCGCTCGATGAGGTCAAGGCCATCGGCAAAGCGCTGAACTGCTCCATCAACGATGTGCTGCTGTCATGCGTGGCCGGTGCCATTGGCGGCTACCTGCGCGGCCAGGGCGACGACCCCACGGGCCAGGAGATCCGGGCCATGATCCCCGTCAACCTGCGCCCCATGGAGGAAGCCTGGAAGCTGGGTAACCGCTTTGGCCTGGTGCCGCTGGTGCTGCCCATTGGCATGGCCAACCCCGTCGAGCGCGTATACGAGGTGCGCTCCCGCATGAACGCCTTGAAGGGCAGCACCCAGCCCATCCTGGCGTTTGCCATGCTGGCCGTGGCGGGCCTGATGATCAAGCCCGCACAAGACGCGCTGCTCAACCTGTTTGGCCGCAAGACCACCGCCGTGATGACCAACGTGCCCGGCCCCAAAGAGCAGCTCACCCTGTGCGGCGCGAAGGTCACGCAATGCATGTTCTGGGTGCCGCAGTCGGGCGACATCGGGCTGGGTGTCTCCATCCTGAGCTACGGCGGCGGCGTGCAGTTTGGCGTGATCACCGACACCACGCTGTGCCCCGAGCCGCAGCAGATCATCGACGCGTTTGCGCCCGAGTTCGCGCAGTTGTCGCTGCTGACGCTGATGCTGCCCTGGGGCGAGTGAAGCGGGTTGATTGCTATGTTATTGATAGCAATAAAGCCCTACCCAACAAGCGTAAACGGCTGTTTTTTATCTTAACGTGACCCCGCCAGCCACTCTTCGGCCAGCCTGACCCAGTAGGTCGCGCCCAGCGGGATCAGGTCGTCATTGAAATCGTAGCTGGGGTTGTGCAGCGTGCAGGGGCCGCCGCCGTGGCCCATTTCGCGGTGAGCGCCGTCGCCGTTGGCAATGAAGCAATAGGCCCCCGGCTTGGCCTGCAGCATGTAGGCAAAGTCTTCTGCGCCCATGGTGGGCTCCTGGACCAGCACGCGCTCCGGGCCCACGATGCCCGCCATCACCTGGCGCGCAAACTCGGCCTCGGGTGCGGTGTTGATGGTGGGCGGGTAGTTGCGTAAGAACTCGAACTCGCAGGTCGCATCGTGCGCAGCGCAGGTGTGCTCGGCCACCTGTCGCATGCGCTTTTCAATCAGGTCGAGCACCTCCACCGTGAAGGTGCGCACCGTGCCCTGCAGCTCCACGCTGTCGGGCACCACGTTGGTGACCTCGCCCGCGTGGATCATGGTGACCGAGATCACGCCCGCATCCACCGGCTTCTTGTTGCGGCTGACGATGGTCTGGAAGGTCTGCACCATCTGGCAGGCAATCGGCACCGGGTCGATACCGGTGTGCGGCAGGGCCGCATGGCCGCCCTTGCCGCGCAGAGTGATCTTGAATTCGCTGGAGGAAGCCATCACCGGGCCCGGACTCACGGCAAAAGTGCCCGAGGGCATGCCGGGCCAGTTGTGCATGCCAAACACGGCCTGCATGGGGAACTGCTCGAAAAGGCCCTCTTCGATCATCACGCGGGCGCCGCCACCGCCTTCTTCGGCGGGCTGAAAAATCAGGTACACCGTGCCATCAAAGTGGCGGTGCCTGGCAAAGTGCTGCGCTGCGGCCAGCAGCATGGCCACATGGCCATCGTGGCCGCAGGCGTGCATCTTGCCCTGGTGGACGCTGGCATGCGCGAAGGTGTTGAACTCCTGCATGGGCAAGGCATCCATGTCGGCCCGCAGGCCGATGGCGCGGCCACAGGCACCGCCGTCGCGTCCCTGCACGATGCCCACCACGCCGGTCTTGCCCAGGCCACGGTGGATGGGAATACCCCACTCGGTGAGCTTTTGCGCGACCACATCGGCGGTGCGGACTTCTTCAAAGCACAGCTCGGGGTGCGCGTGAATGTCCCGGCGCACGGCCGCGATACTGGCCGCCTGGGTGACGATGGAATCGATAACATTCATGCTGTGTGTCCTTACGAGAGAACGTGGTGACGCATCCTTCAGTCTAGGAGCCTGTCGGACTTGGAAATCGTCGGCTGCAAATCGACCGCAGCGATCCATTTTTAACCGCCTTTTTGCCCCATAGCTCGGCTATGGGGCTGCAAATTCGGCAAAAACTGTCCTCGCTGGGGCCGATTTTCGCTTTCGACGCTCCAAGTCCGACAGGCTCCTAGGGCCTGTTCACACTATTTTTGTCAGTGCGAACGAGCCGAAAACCGCGCCAGTGTAGGCGCGTGACGACGCCAAGGCCAGGGCCTTGGCTAGGAGCGCAACAACCAGTGGCGCGGTTTTCGGCTCGTTCCCTTCGGGTTGCGACCCAAAAGGGCCATCCGCAGCGTTGCCAAGTCTCGCTGGGGTTGCGTCCCAGCTGCACTTGGCGCCTTGCGCCTGGCCCGTTTGAATCGCAACGCATCTGACAAAAATAGTGTGAACAGGCCCTAGCCCTATTAACCGCCTTTTGTCCGTCAGGCTCATGACCGGCCCGCACACCATGATCTCGCCCCAAGCCCTCGACATTGCGCAGACCCTGGTGCGCATGAACACGGTCAGCCACCAGTCCAACCTGGCGCTGATTCACTTCATCCGCGACCACCTGGCCGGGCTGGGCGTCACGAGCCGGCTGACCTACAACGAGGACAAGACCAAGGCCAACCTGTTTGCGACCTTGGGCGCGGGCAAACCGGCCGGAATCATCCTATCGGGCCACACCGACACGGTGCCCTGGGACGGCCAGGCCTGGAGCATCGACCCCCTCAGCGGCACCGTGCAGGACGGCCCCGAGGGCCCCAGCCTGTATGGACGCGGCAGCGCCGACATGAAGGCCTTCATCGGCATTGCCGTGTCGCAGGCCGAGCGGTTCCTCAGCAGCGATGCCCCGTTTGCCGTGCATTTTGCGTTCAGCTACGACGAAGAAGTGGGCTGCTTTGGCGTCAAGGAATTGATCGCCGACCTGCGCGATGCCAACACCCAACCCCTGGCCTGCATCGTGGGCGAACCCACCGGCATGATCCCCGCCATCGCCCACAAGGGCGTGTACCGCTACAAATGCTGCGTGCGCGGCAAGGAGGCGCATTCCTCGCTCACGCCGCAATCGGTCAACGCGATTGAGATGGCCGCGCGCGTGGTGGCTCGCCTGCGCGACATGGGTGAGGATTTCGAGAAAAACGAGCCGCGCTTTGCGGGCTTTGATGTGCCTTTTTCGACCACCAGCGTCGGTCAGTTCCACGGCGGCATCGCTGACAACGTGGTGCCACGGGACGCCGAGTTTCGCTACGAGTTTCGCGACCTGCCCACGGCCAACGCCGCGCAGATGCAGGCCGATGTGGTGGCCTATGCGCGGTCGCTGGAGCCGGGCATGAAGGCCGTGGCACCTGAGGCGGGCTTTGACTTTTCAACGATCTGCGAGATACCGAGTTTTCTGGGCAGCAAGGACGACGCCATCACCCGGCTGGCGCAGCAACTGGCGGGTGAGCAGCGCACCACGCTGGTGGCTTTTGGAACCGAGGCCGGACTGTTCAAGAACGCGGGTATTCCCACCGTGGTGTGCGGCCCGGGCAGCATCCAGCAAGCCCACCAGCCCGATGAGCACGTGAGCCTGGCCCAGCTTGCACGCTGCGAGGCGTTCATGCGCGGGCTGGCCGCAACGCGCGCCTTGGGCTGAAGCGCATCGCATCGGCAGCGCCCCTTCGCTCACCCCTTGGTGTCAGGTCCAACCCCGCGCGTCGCGCCTGACCATCGACATCTCGACCCACCTCGACGCAAAGATTTCAGGCCCAGGAAATGACGACTACTTTGACAGCAGGCCCACCAGAATTTGCAAGCAGCACCGTGCGTGGCGCCTGCCCCCATGACTGCCCCGATACCTGCGCCCTGATCACCACCGTCGAGGCTGGCGTGGCCACCCGGGTGCAGGGCAACCCGGACCACCCGCAGACCGGCGGTGTGCTGTGTGCCAAGGTCAGCAAATACACCGAGCGCACCTACCACCGCGAGCGCATCCTGACCCCGCTCAAACGCCATGGCGCCAAGGGCAGCGGGCAGTTTGTGCCCGTGGGCTGGGACGAAGCCCTGGCCGACATTGCGACGCGCCTGGCGGCCATTGCGCAGCACGCTGCCGAGGCGATCCTGCCGTACAGCTACGCCGGCACCATGGGCATGGTGCAGGGCGAAAGCATGGACCGGCGCTTTTTCCACAAGCTGGGGGCATCACAACTGGACCGCACCATCTGCGCATCCGCCGGGGCCGAGGCGCTGGTGCACACGCTGGGCGGCAAGGTGGGCATGAAGGTCGAGTTTTTTGCCGAATCGCAGCTCATCCTCATCTGGGGCAGCAACTCCATCGCCAGCAACCTGCACTTCTGGCGCTACGCCCAGCAGGCCAAGCGCAACGGTGCGCGGCTGGTGTGCATCGACCCGCGCAAGAGCGAAACCGCCGACAAGTGCCACGAACACATCGCCCTGCGCCCCGGCACCGACGCGGCCCTGGCCCTGGCGCTGATGCACGAGCTGATCGCCCACGACTGGCTCGACCACGACTACATCGCCCGCCACACGCTGGGCTGGGAGCCCTTGCGCCAGCGCGCCCTGCAATGGCCGCCCGAGCGCGCGGCCCAGGTGTGCGGTGTGCCTGTGGAGCAGATCCGCCAGCTGGCGCGCGATTACGGCACCACCCAGCCCGCCGCCATCCGCCTGAACTACGGCATGCAGCGCGTGCGCGGCGGCGGCAATGCCGTGCGCGCCGTGGCCTGCCTGCCCGCGCTGACCGGCGCGTGGCGGCACCGTGCGGGCGGCGTGCTGCTGTCCAGCTCGGGGCAGTTTCCCGCGCAGCGCGCCGTGCTGCAGCGCCCCGACCTGATGCCCGCCAGGACACCGCGCACCATCAACATGTCCACCATCGGCGACGACCTGCTGCGCGAGGCCTCACCCGCCTTCGGCCCGAAGGTCGAGGCCATCGTGGTCTACAACAGCAACCCCGTAGCCGTAGCGCCGCATTCGGGCAAGGTGGTGCAGGGCCTGGCACGCGAAGACCTGTTCACCGTGGTGCTGGAGCACTTCCGCACCGACACCGCCGACTGGGCCGACTACATCCTGCCCGCCACCACACAGCTCGAACACTGGGACGTGCACCTGTCCTACGGCCACACCGATGTGCTGCTCAACCGCCCCGCCATCCCACCCGTGGGGCAGGCCCGCAGCAACGCCCAGATCTTCCGCGACCTGGCTGCGCGCATGGGGTTTTCTGACCCCTGTTTTTCCGACAGCGATGAGGCCTTGTGCCGACAGGCCTTCGGCGATGCGGTGGACTTTGCGCTGCTGGAATCCCAAGGCTTTGCCACGCTGGCCGTGCCCGATGCGCCTTTTGCCGAAGGCCGCTTTCCCAGCCCCAGCGGCAAGTGCGAGTTCTTCAGCGCCCGCCTGGCAGCGCAGGGCCTGGACGGCCTGCCCGACCACCTGCCCAACCACGAACTGGCGGGCACCAACGCCCGCTACCCGCTGGCCATGATCTCGCCGCCAGCGCGCAACTTTTTGAACTCGACCTTTGTCAACGTGCAAAGCCTGCGCGACATCGAGGGCCGCCCGGTGCTAGAGATCCACCCCGACGACGCCGAAGCACGCGGCATTGCCAACGACGCCGTGGTGCGCGTGTTCAACGACCGCGGCAGCTACCTGTGCCACGCCACCGTGTCGCGCCGCGCGCGGCCCGGTGTGGTCCACGGCCTGGGCATCTGGTGGCGCAAGCTGGGGCTCAATGGCACCAACGTGAACGAGCTGACCAGCCAGGCCCTGACCGACCTGGGCCGCGCGCCCACGTTTTATGACTGCCTGGTGGAGGTGGAGGTTTGCAACACGCCTGTTGCCACCGGAATCACCGCCTGATGTCCAGCACCGTGATATTCAAAGATATCACTATAAAAATAATAGCGTCGAGCGCTTGATGGACAAGCGCGAGCCGCTATTTATCATCAAAATCCGAGCCTTACACTGCCCAGACCGGCTCAGCCGACCGCCACCTCAAAGCGCAGAAAGTCGTTCAGCGTTTTGTCCGCCGTGACCTGCTCATGGGACACCAGCAGGTACTTCCAGGGCTTGCCGCCCACGGCCCGGGTGTGGTCTGTCGCGTTCTTGCACCACAGCGCCCCCGCCTGCGCCTTGGCCTTTACCTCCGTGCTCTCCATTTCTTTGCTGGCCTTGGTCTCCACCATCAGCACATGGTGCGCCGTCTCGGCCACAAAGTCGGGCACGTATTCCGGCTGCTCGGCTCCCAGCTTGTAGAACATCTGAAACTGGCCCTTGGCAGGCTTGAGCCACTTGTCAGCATCGCGTTCCAGCAGCACCGCAAACTTGCGCTCGGTGTCTGAATCAAACTTCTGCAGCGGGTACAGGCAGCGGCTGAATCCGCCAAACACCATCTGTTTGATGCGCCCCAGGTCTTCAGGCGTTTCGCGGTAGTCGCGCACCACCTGACCAGCGCCCACGGTGTAGGTCGGCGCCTTCAAGGCCGTGAACCCGCGCCGCACGTCCACGGTGTAGCCCTCCGAGGCCGACTCCTCAAAATGCGCGTGCATCTGCGCATACACGTTGCGGGCAATCAGCTGGCGGTCCAGGTCCAGCACATTGCGCACCTCATCCTCGTCTTTGAGGTAGCTGCGCAGGTGCGCCACCACCTGCCCCGCCAGGTCATACAGCAGGCCGGCCTGGGTGTTGTAGTCAATGTCGTCGTAGTCGATCATCGCGTGCACGATGTAGTCCTCGGGCCTGCGCTGCGTGCCCCCGCTTTGCGCTGACAGGGTGAACTGCTGGCGGTTGCCCAGGTTCTGCCCCACCAGAGAGCGGTCCTTGGGCTGCAAGTGCAAGCCACTCACATCCAACGCAAAGGGCTTGAAGCCGCTGCGCACCTCGCCCTGGGGGGTCACCACAATGCACGGAATATCGATGGTCTTTTGCACCACCGCCTCTACCGTGCGGCGCACCACGGCCTGCAGGTCCAGCTCGGCGGCAGGCGCTTCGGCCAGTGCCAGGTCTGCCTGCGCAGGCGGCAGTTTTTCGCGCACCGCCTCGGCAATGCGGGCTTGCAGCTCGGTGTTCAGCAAGGCCTGGCGGGTGGGGGCTTGCTCTGGCCTGGCTTCGTAGGTGCCCAGCACCTCCATCACCACCGCTGCGGCCTGGCGCTCGCGCTCTGTGGCAAACAACGGGGCGGGTGCGGTGCTACCCGGCAAGGGCTGGGCGGCACCAGCCGCCACATGGCTCGCTGCATTGCCCACTGCGTGGCCGCCCACAGAACTCACCACAGAGCCCACCTGCGCTGCACCATCTGCCAACCCCAGCGCCTGCGACAGGCTCGGGGCCACGGTCACGCTCTGCGGCGGGCCGTCGCCATCCTCGGGGGCGTCCAGCAAAAAGGTCTTCAGGCGGATGGGCGAATCGGCCTTGTTGGCGTCGTCAATGATTTCCTGAAACCGGTCGTGCGCAATGATGCTCAGCCGGTCCACCGCATCCACCCCCGTGCGCTTGCCATACGGCAGGCGCAAGCCCCGGCCTATGGACTGCTCCACCAGCGTGCGCGCGTTGGCGGCGCGCAGCGGCACGATGGTGTAGAGGTTGGTCACATCCCAGCCCTCTTTGAGCATATTCACGTGGATGACGATTTCGGTGGGCTCGTCCACACTCTCCACCGCCAGCAGCTTGCGCACCATCTCTTCCTCTTCCGCGCCGGTTTTACTGCTGTCCACCTGGATCACCTTGTTGCGGTAACGCCCGGCAAAAAACTCGTCCGACTGCAAATGCGCCAACAGGGCCGAGGCGTGGGTGGTGTCCCGCGCAATCACCAGCATGAAGGGCTTGACCTCTTTCACGCCGTAGGTGCGGGCATAGGTCTTGAGCTCCACCTTGGTGGCCTCGTGCATGCGCACGCCGTCTTGCAGCTTCACGCGCTCCAGCTCTTCGGGCGGCATGGTCTTGGCGTCAAAGTTGCGCTGGGTCACCACCGCAGGCTCTTTTACAAAGCCGTCGTCCATGGCACGGGCCAGCGGGTAATCCATCACCACGTTCTTGAAGGGCACCGGCCCCTTGGTGGTCTCCACAAACGGCGTGGCCGTCAGCTCCAGGCCCAGCACGGGTTTCAGGTCGTTGATGGCGCGCAGGCCCGCCGTGGCGCGGTAGCGGTGCGACTCGTCCATCAGCAGCACCAGGTCGGGCAGGCTGGCCAGGTAGTCAAAGTAGCTTTGGCCGATGTATTCAGACAGCCGCTTGATGCGCGGTGCCTTGCCCCCGCGCACCTCGGACGTGATCTTGGCAATGTTGAAAATATTGATCGTCACCGGCGAGAGCAAATCGCCCAGCGCCTGGGCCCGCTCCTCGTAGTTGTTGCCCGTGATGATCTCGGGCGGGTAGGCCGCAAACTCGGCAATGCCCTTGAACACGTACTTGGGCGTGTTGGGCGTGAAATCGCCAATCAGCTTGTCGTAAATCGTCAGGTTGGGGGCCAGCACAAAAAAGTGCTTGATGCCGTGCGCCGCATACAGGTAGCTGATGAAAGCGCCCATCAACCGCGTTTTGCCCACGCCCGTGGCCAGCGCAAAGCACAGCGAAGGAAAGTCGCGCTCAAAGTCTTGCAACGTGGCAAATTGCCCTTGCTGCACCTTCAGCACCTCGGCCACCTCTGCGCCGTCGCGGCCGTGCTTGAGCATGAGCGGGCTGGCCTCCAGCGCGGTAGCAAGCCGCTTGAGCGACTCGGCTTGTGGAGCCCGCAGGCTCAGGCGGCCGGTAATGGCATTGACTTCACGTTGCCCCATTCTGGGTATCCCTTGACTTTGTTTTTTCAGTGGCAGTGCTATTGCGTCGAGGCACTATTGCCAGGCGACAAACGCACCACCTGCCCCCCGCGCGCAACGATCAGGTCCGTGCCTGTCTGTTGGGCCACCTGGCGCGCACGCTGCGCAGCACGGCGTATGGCGGCTTGCGCGCCTTGGAAATCCGCATTCGTGCCCGCAGGGCTTGGCCCATGGCTTGCAATCGGCTCATTGGCTGGCTGAGGTTTCGTCATGGCTTTGCACTCCAGTCCATCAGTTGGGGCTCGTCGCCCGCGTTGTCATACACCGCCCACTGGTCTACCAAGGGCTGGTACACCGTGTGCAAAAGCTCCAGCCCCGCTGCAAAGCGGCGCCGAATGGTGTCTTCCGGAATATGGTGCCCACCTTGGCGCACCCGTTCCGCTACACGCTGCACTGCCATATCGGCATTCGGCAGACTCAAGAAAAACAGCTCCACCACATACCCTGCCCGCCGCCACTGCGGAATCTGCCGTGCATACGCCCGACCCGACAGCGTGGTCTCAAAAGCAAAACTCTCAAGCCTAGCCACGTGCTGCGCAATCGCCTGCAGCATCAGCCGCCCTGCCTGAATGGAGGCCTGCTCCGGGGCGAAAGGTGACAAGCCAGCGGCAATCAGGTCTGCATTCACAAACGTGGGGCACGCCGCTTCATTGGGCAAAAACTCACGCGCAAACGTAGTTTTGCCAGCCCCGTTCGGCCCGGCAATGATGATGATTTTGGGCTGGGCGGCTGGCATGGTCATGCCCCACCCCCAGCAAAAAGATCATCCTGCGCAGGCTCTGTGGGCGTCTTTTGTGCCATGGGCAGGTTGGCCACGTTCAGGCTGTAGTCGTCGTGGCCCCACTCGCAGCGGTCTTTCACCATTTTGGGAATTTTCTTGATGGTGAGCTGGGGCCAGCGCTGCGCGGCCTGCGCTGCCGTCACGCCCCGGTAGGCACCGCAGCACACCAGCAGGCTGCGCCCGGGCCCCA
>NZ_JBKDRI010000189.1:0-14354 GCF_046341535.1 Acidovorax sp.
GCGACCCTGATGCCTAGGAGCCTGTCGGACTTGGAAATCGTCGGCTGCAAGTTGACCGCAGCGGTCCATTTTTAACCGCCTTTTTGCCCCATAGCTCGGCTATGGGGCTGCAAATTCGGCAAAAACTGTCCTCGCTGGGGCCGATTTTCGCTTTCGACGCTCCAAGTCCGACAGGCTCCTAGAACGCTGGCGGCGTGCCAGACAGCGACTCCAGCCAGCTGATGGAGGCCGACAGCTCCGAGGGCCGGATTTCGTGCGCGCCAGGAAACTCGTGGTACGCCACAGACACCGGCAGCGGCGCCATGTGGTGCACGATGGCCTGCGCGTGCGCCAGGGGGATCACGTTGTCATGCGTGCCGTGGCTCACCCACAGTTGCTTGCCGTGCAACGCATCGGCTGGCGCCGTCAGCGGTAGCACCTGGTGCAGCAGGCGGCCGTGCCAAACCATCGCAGCGTGCATGAGCGCGGGCTGCGTCAGCAGCAGCGACAGCGCCATGATCCCGCCCTGGCTGAACCCGCCCAGCACCACCCGTTCGGGCGGAATACCCAGTTGGTGAGCCGCCGCCTGCGCGGTCTGCGCCACGAGCGAGCGGCTCTGGGCCTCTTGCGTTTCATCGATGGAGCGCTCCCCGTTGGGTTCGATCGAAAAGTCAAACCAGGCGTGCGAACCTGGGCCCATGCGAAATGGCGCACGCAGGCTGATGACGTGGAACCGTTCGGGCAACTGGCTCCCCAGACCAAACAGATCCCGTTCATTGCTGCCCACGCCGTGCATCAGCACCAGCAGCCAGGGACGCGGGTAGTTGGGGGACGCGGGGCGCTGCAAAAAAGTGAGCGGTAAATCAAGCATGGGCAGGCGCAAGTGGCAGTTTTTATGGATGAATGAGGGTGACGGCGCGGTTCGGACGCTCAGGGCGCGGATTCCAGCGCAAACGCGTCCATCGACAGCATGCTGTACACCACCTCACGGCTCAGGTAGCTTGGGTGCAGATCGTCGCCGGCAGCGCCCAGCGCAAAAAAGATGGGCAGGAAATGGTCTTCGGTGGGGTGCGCGCGCGTGGCGTGCGGCGCCTGGGTGCGATAGTTGAGCAGTGCCTGCAAGTCACCGCGCGCGAGCGCAGACTCGATCCAGCGGCTGAACTCCAGCACATAGGGCGAAGGCTCGCGCGCGCCTCCAAAGAACTCGGCCAGGTTGTGGGTCATGCTGCCCGAGCCCACCAACAGCACGCCCTGGCGACGCAGCCCGCGCAGGGCCGAGCCCACGGCGTACACATCGGCCGGTCCGGCGTGCGTGGGCAGTGCCACCTGCACCACGGGCACATCGGCCTGTGGAAACAGGTGCATCAGTGGCACCCAGGCGCCGTGGTCGAACGGACGGCCAGCGTCGCCCTGGGCGTTCAGGCCAGCGGCGTTCAGCAGCGCCAACACCTCCTGCGCCAGCGCGGGCGAGCCCGGTGCCGGGTACTGCAGCTGGTACAGCGCGGGCGCAAATCCACCAAAGTCGTGCCAGGTAGCGGGTTGCGGCCCGGTCATCACCTGCGGCGAGTGCGCCATCCAGTGCGGCGACATGATCACAATGCCGCGCAGCTGCGGAAACCGCTGGCGCAGGTGCGTCCCCCAGGCGGTCAGAGAAGGGCCAGTGGTGCCGGCCTCCAGCGCAAACAGTGGCGCCCCATGCGAGACAAAGAGCGCGGGCAGTGCCACGCTGGGTTGAGGCAAAGGCTCCAGGCGGGCGGCAGGCGCGACGGCGATGGGACTCTGTTGCGAGGTTGTCATTGCGGATCTTTCGGCTCCAGTCACTGTAGACCGTGCGCAGGCAAAGACCAAGGCCTGTGCGCCCAACAGACCGTTGCATGGTTGATATCAATCAAAGGGATTCATACCGAGCCATCCAGCGCATCCTCCGATGTGCTGCCCGCCTTGGGGCAGATCTTGGCCTAGGAGCCTGTCGGACTTGGAAATCGTCGGCTGCAAATCGACCGCAGCGGTCCATTTTTAACCGCCTTTTTGCCCCATAGCTCGGCTATGGGGCTGCAAATTCGGAAAAAACTGTCCTCGCTGGGGCCGATTTTCGCTTTCGACGCTCCAAGTCCGACAGTCTCCTAGGCAAGCGAGGGGATCGCAGCCCCGCTCACACATCAATGGCGGCCGCCGAGCCGGCCTGCTTGCGCAGCTCGAACTTCTGGATCTTGCCGGTGCTGGTCTTGGGCAACTCGCCGAACACCACGGCGCGCGGCACCTTGAAGCCGGCCAGATGCTTCCTGCAGTGCGCCACGATGTCTTCAGGTGTCGTTTGCGCGCCAGGCTTCAGCTCCACAAAAGCGCAAGGCGTCTCCCCCCAGCGCGAGTCGGGCTTGGCCACCACGGCCGCGGCCAGCACCTCAGGGTGGCGGTAGAGCACGTCTTCGACCTCGATGGACGAAATGTTCTCGCCACCCGAGATGATGATGTCCTTGCTGCGATCCTTGATCTTGATGTAGCCATCGGGGTACTGCACGGCCAGGTCGCCGCTGTGAAACCAGCCACCGGCAAAGGCCTCTTCGGTGGCCTTGGGGTTCTTCAGGTAGCCCTTCATGGCGATGTTGCCCCTGAACATGATCTCGCCCATGGTCTCGCCGTCCTGCGGCACGGGTTGCAGGGTCTGCGGGTCCAGCACGCGCACATCGCGCTCCAGGTGGTAGCGCACGCCCTGGCGGGCGTTCAGGCGGGCGCGCTCGCCAATGTCGAGCCGCTCCCACGCCTCGTGCTTGGCGCACACGGTGGCGGGGCCGTATACCTCGGTCAGACCATACACATGGGTCAGGTCGAACCCCATCTTTTCCATGCCTTCGATCATGGATGCTGGCGGCGCAGCCCCTGCCACCATGGCTTTGACGCCGGTGGGCAAACCCTCTTTCATCGCCGCCGGTGCATTGACCAGCAGCCCGTGCACGATGGGCGCGCCGCAGTAGTGGGTGACGTTGTGGTGGCGGATCGCGTCGAAGATGGCCTGCGCTTCCACGCGCCGCAGGCACACGTTGACCCCCGCGCGGGCGGCCACCGTCCACGGAAAGCACCAGCCGTTGCAGTGGAACATGGGCAAGGTCCACAAGTACACAGCATGCTTGGGCATGTCCCACTCCAGCACATTGCTGATGGCGTTGGTGGCTGCGCCGCGGTGGTGGTAGACGACGCCCTTGGGGTTGCCCGTGGTGCCCGATGTGTAGTTCAGGGCAATGGCATCCCATTCGTCGGCAGGCAGGCTCCAGGCAAAGTGCGGATCGCCGCTGGCCACGAAATCTTCGTAGCTGACCGCATCCAGCGCCTGCGCGGGAGGGCCATAAAGCTCGTCGTGTACCTGCACGATGAAAATCGGCGCGGTGGACTGGCGCAACGCGAGTGCCCGATCGATGGTGCCGCTGAATTCAGGGTCCACGATCACGGCCTTGGCCTCGCCATGGTCGAGCATGAAGGCGATGGTTTCGGGATCGAGTCGCGTGTTCAGCGCGTTGAGCACCGCTCCCGCCATGGGCACACCAAAGTGCGCCTCCACCATGGGCGGCGTGTTGGGCAGCATCACCGCTACGGTATCGTTTTTGCCGACGCCCGCTCGCTGCAGGGCACTGGCCAGTCGGCGGCAACGCGCATAGGTCTGACCCCAGGTCTGGCGCAGGCTGCCGTGCACGATGGCCAGGCGGTCGGGGTAGACCTCGGCCGCGCGCTCCATGAAACCCAGCGGGGACAAAGGCGCATGGTTGGCCGCGTTGCGGGGCAGGTTCTCGTCGTACATGGAGGTCATGGCAAGGATCCTCTTCAAAATGCCGTTTTGCGATATGACGGCGGGCGGGTCGGACGCCATTTTGAGCCGCCTGGCAGGAAAAATTCCAGGTTTCAGCAGTCCCGCCAGCCGCAACCCTGCCCTGGGCCAAAATACGCTCGTGTCCATCCCCCAGTCATTCATCCAGGAGCTGCTCTCGCGCATCGACGTGGTCGAGATCGTCGGGCGCTACGTGCAGCTCAAAAAGGGCGGGGCCAATTTCATGGGGTTGTGCCCCTTCCACGGGGAAAAGTCACCATCGTTCAGCGTCAGCCCGTCCAAGCAGTTCTACCACTGCTTTGGCTGCGGCAAGAACGGCAATGCCATCGGGTTCCTGATGGACCACGCCGGCATGGGCTTCGTCGAGGCCGTACAGGACCTGGCCCAGCAGGTGGGGCTTCAGGTGCCCGACGACGATGTCTCGCCGCAGGAAAAGGAACGTGCCGCCGCCGCCCGCCAGAGGCAGGCGACGCTGACCGACGTGCTCGAAAAGGCGGCTGACGCCTACCGCCGCCACCTTCGCGAATCGCAGCGCGCCATCGGCTACTTCAAGGCCCGGGGTGTTTCGGGCACCGTGGCCAAACGCTATGGGCTGGGCTACGCGCCCGAGGGTTGGCGCAGCCTGGCCAGCGTGTTTGCGCACTACGACGATCCGCTGCTGGAAGAAAGCGGCCTGGTCATCGTGAGCGAGGACGACGGCGGCAAGCGCTACGACCGATTCCGCGACCGGGTGATGTTCCCCATCCGCAACGTCAAGGGCGAATGCATCGGCTTCGGGGGGCGCGTGCTGGGCGATGAAAAGCCCAAGTACCTGAACTCGCCCGAGACACCCGTGTTCCACAAGGGGCGCGAACTGTACGGCCTGTTCGAGGCGCGCACGGCCATCCGCGAGACCGGCTATGCCCTGGTCACTGAAGGCTACATGGATGTGGTAGCTCTGGCACAACTGGGCTTTCCGAACGCTGTGGCCACGCTGGGCACGGCCTGCACGCCGGACCACGTGCACAAGCTGCTGCGCTTTACCGAGGCTGTGGTCTTCAGCTTCGATGGCGACGCGGCCGGCCGCCGCGCAGCCCGCAAGGCGCTCGATGGCGCCCTGCCCCACGCCAGCGACACGCGCAGCATCAAGTTCCTGTTCCTGCCAACCGAGCACGACCCCGACAGCTTCATTCGCGAGCATGGCACCGACGCCTTTGCTCGCCAGGTGACGGATGCCATGCCGCTCAGCCGCTTCCTGGTCGAGGCTGCAAGCGATGGCTGCGACCTGGCCACAGCCGAAGGGCGCGCCCGCATGGCCAGCCAGGCGCGCCCTCTGTGGACGGCCCTGCCCGATGGAGCGCTCAAGCGCCAGCTGCTCGGCGAGCTGGCACAGCTTACCCAACTCAAGGCGCAGGACCTGTCGGACCTGTGGGGACAAGCCGCCGCGCGCGAGGCGCCGCGCGTGCCGCAGCAGCAGCCTGCCGGGCGGGGACCGCGCCCCGCGCCGCAATACAGCGCGGATCACAATAGCGGCACCCCTGTGCACGACGGCCCGCCCGGCTGGGGCGACATCGCGCCCGACACGGGGGCCGGGCCCAGCCACTGGCAGCCCGAGCCTGCGGGAGGCCATGGCGCCTATGCCGCCTACGGCAAGCCGCCGTTTCGCAACAACGCCGACTGGAAAGGCAGCAGCGGCCACTGGAAAAAGAAAGACCGCGATGCGCCCTGGCCGCCCCAGCCGCGACTGCCGCGCACGCCCGCCGTAAGCCGTGCCGACCACGCTGCACGCCTGCTGCTGTCGCACATGACATTTCTCGAAGACCTGACGCACGATGATCACGCCGCGCTGTGCGCGCAGCCTGGACCGCACGGCACGCTGTTTGCGTGGCTGGAGGCGAAGTTTCATGAACACGGCCCGCAGGCCTGGGCCGTGCTGCGCGAGAGCCTGCGCGACCACGAGTGCGAAGCCTTTGCCGTGAAGATGATGACCGGCTCGCACGCACAGACGGAGGGCGACCTGGCCGATCTGCGCCGCGAATTACGCGATTTGCTGTGCCGCATGCAGATCGAGGCCATCGAAGAACAGCAAAAGGTGCTGGTGCTGCAGGCCGAACAGGACCCCACAGCGCTCGAGCGTTACCGCGGCCTGGAACAAAAACGCACGCTTTTGCGCGCCACGTTGCGCGATGGCCTGGCCAGCACATCTTGAATTCACTCAGCGCGATATAATGTAAGGTTAGTTAGCGGCAAGAGCGACAGCAGCACCTCCGAGCCGGGCCACCGTGACACACGCGCACACCGAGCCCAACCATCGCAAGGACTGCACACCAAATGATCGCCCAGACATCTTGCCCCCGAGGACCTCTCCTCAAATCGTGAAGCCCTTTGATCAGCTTTGCGTTGCCACCCGCGCCGGGACCTAAGGCGCTTGCGTTTTCTTTGTGTCCGTTTTTGATTCTGAGGTTGTACATGCCCGCTCAAAAGTCCGCGAAGCCACTCAAGTCAGTCAAAGGAGCCTCCGCCAAGGCTGTGTCGCCCGTTTCTGCCAAGGCCCCTGCCAAGGCCGCCCCTAAGAAAACCACCCCTGAGAAGGCCGCCCCCAAGAAAGCCGCCCCAAAGACAGTCGCTTCCAAGAAAGCTGCTCCCGAAAAGGCTGCTCCTAAAAAGGCCGCTCCCAAGAAGGCCGCGCCTACGCCCGCTGCGGCTGCCAAGAAAGTCCAAACTGTGCCCGTGAAAAGTTCTGCCAAGTCGCCCCAAGCTGCCGATGAGTTGCTGAAGAAAAAGTCTTCCCCTGCCAAGGCAGCTGCCGTCTCCGAAGAAGAAGCCCCCAAAAAGAAGCCCGGTCGCCCCGCCAAGGCTGCCGCTGCAGAAGAGGCCAAGGCACCTGCCAAGCGTGGTCGCAAGCCCAAGGCAGCCGTTGGCGAAGACGTCGGTTCCGACGATGCCGATTTGTCGGATATCGAAGCGGACCTGGAAGGCGAGGTCGAGGAAACCACCGAGGTGGCGGCCGCAGTCGAGAAGGTCAAGCCTCTGCGCATGAAGATCAGCAAGGCCAAGGAACGGGCCTTGATGAAGGAATTCGGCCTGGACGAGACCGTCCTGTCCGAAGAAGACATGCAAAAGCGCCGCCAGCGCCTCAAAGCCCTGATCAAGCTCGGCAAGACACGCGGCTACCTCACGCACGTTGAAATCAACGATCACCTGCCCGACAAGCTGGTTGATGCCGAAACCCTCGAAGCCGTCATCACCACGCTCAATGACCTGGGTGTGGCGGTTTACGAGCAAACTCCCGATGCCGAAGCGCTGATCATCACGGACAACGCCCCAGCGGGCGCCACCGAAGAAGAAGCCGAAGAAGCCGCAGAAGCCGCCCTGTCCACCGTGGACTCGGAATTCGGCCGTACCACCGACCCGGTGCGCATGTACATGCGCGAAATGGGCACGGTGGAACTGCTCACGCGCGAAGGCGAAATCGAGATTGCCAAGCGCATCGAGGGTGGCCTGATGGCCATGATGGAGGCCATCAGCGCATCGCCCGCCACCATCGCTGAAATCCTGAACATGGGCGAGGAGATCCGCGAAGGCAAGGTCGTGATCTCGACCATCGTGGACGGCTTTTCCAATCCCAACGAGGCCGACGACTACGTGGCCGAAGAGGATTTCGACGAATTTGACGAAGCCGATGACGACGACGGCAAGGGCGGCAGCAAGGCCTTGACCAAAAAGCTCGAAGAACTCAAGAAGCAAGCGCTCGAGCGCTTTGACAAGCTGCGTGAGCTGTTTGAAAAAGTGCACAAGGTGTACGACAAGGAAGGCTACGGCACACCTGCGTACATTAAGGCGCAGCAGGCCCTGTCTGCCGAGCTGATGACCATCCGTTTCACCGCCAAGACCATCGAAAAGCTGTGCGACATGGTGCGCGGCCAGGTGGACGACGTGCGCAAGAAGGAGCGCGAGCTGCGCCGCATCATTGTGGACAAGTGCGGCATGCCTCAGGAGATTTTCATCAAGGAGTTCCCGGCCAACCTGCTCAATCAGAAGTGGGTCGAGAAGCAGGCTGCCGCCGGCAAGCCCTGGAGCTCGGTCATGGCGCGCAATATCCCGCCCATCCAGGAATTGCAGCAAAAGCTGACCGACCTGCAGGCCCGCGTGGTCGTGCCGCTGGCCGAGCTCAAAGACATCAACAAGCGCATGAACGAGGGCGAAGCCACCTCGCGCGATGCCAAGAAGGAAATGATCGAGGCCAACCTGCGTCTCGTGATTTCCATTGCCAAGAAGTACACAAATCGCGGCCTGCAGTTCCTGGACCTGATCCAGGAAGGCAATATTGGCCTGATGAAGGCGGTGGACAAGTTCGAATACCGCCGTGGCTACAAGTTTTCGACTTACGCCACATGGTGGATTCGCCAGGCCATCACGCGCTCGATCGCCGACCAGGCTCGCACCATCCGTATCCCGGTGCACATGATCGAAACCATCAACAAGATGAACCGCATCAGCCGCCAGCACCTGCAGGAGTTCGGTTTTGAGCCCGATGCGTCCATCCTGGCTGCCAAGATGGAAATCCCGGAGGACAAGATCCGCAAGATCATGAAGATCGCCAAGGAGCCGATCTCCATGGAAACCCCCATCGGGGACGACGACGACAGCCACCTTGGCGATTTCATCGAGGACGGCGCCAACACGGCCCCCATCGAAGCCGCCATGCAGGCGGGCCTGCGCGACGTGGTCAAAGATATCCTCGATGGCCTCACTCCGCGCGAAGCCAAGGTGCTGCGCATGCGCTTTGGCATCGAGATGACCAGCGACCACACGCTCGAAGAGGTGGGCAAGCAGTTCGACGTGACGCGCGAGCGCATTCGCCAGATCGAAGCCAAGGCGCTGCGCAAGTTGAAGCACCCCTCGCGTTCGGACAAGCTGCGCAGCTTCATCGATTCGCTGTAACGCGCGCCACCCCCCCGAAAAGCCCGCCCCTGCATTGCACGGGCGGGTTTTTTGCATCTGTGACGATGGGACCGCCGCAGCTGCAGCGGCGATACCGATAGGCCTGCCCGCTGTATGCACCCCCAAAGTTGCTGGTTAACCCTGATACCAGTGACAGCGCTTTGACAGTTTGGGCCGCGACCATCAGCCCCAGGGTTCATCACAGCACTGATTCAGGCTTTCACTGCCCTGCAGTGCAACGTCACGACGAGTTGGCGAACCCGTTCGCCAGCAGGCCGATGCGCCGGGAAGGGCTGGTGGGACATCGGAGTGATCCCCAACCAGAAGGCCTTTCATGACCAGACTCGACCGCCGGAAGGCACTGAGCTTCGCAGCCCTCGCAGCCACCTTGTGGCTTGCGGCCAGCCCCCTTGCCTCGGCCCAGTCGCCCACGGCTGCGCCCCTACCGCGTGCCGCTCCGGGCGCGCCCGCATCGTTGGCCAAGGCCCCGCGCCTGGCCGCCAAGCTGCGCATCGTCATCCCCGCCAACCCAGGCGGTGGCTGGGACCAAACCGGCCGCGCCTTGGGCGCCGCCCTGGTAGCCGTCGGTGCCGCTGAGCAAGTGGAGTAAGAAAACATCGGTGGCAAGGGCGGTACCGTGGGTTTGGCCCAATACGCCGAGAAATACAGCAACGACCCCAACACCCTGCTGATGGGTGGCATGGTGATGGTGGGCGCCGTGGCGCTGCAAAAGCCCGCTGTGGACCTGATGCAGGTGCAGCCCCTGGCGCGGCTGACCAGCGACTACCTGGTAGCGGCCGTGGCAGCCAGCTCGCCCATCAAGACCGCCAAAGACCTGGCCGACGCCATGCGGGCCGACCTTAAATCCATGCCCGTGGCGGGCGGCTCTGCCGGGGGCGTGGACCATATGTACGCAGGTGTGCTGGCACGGGCCGTCAAGGCCGCACCCGACGCGCTGGTCTACAAGCCTTTTGCCGGTGGTGCAGAGGTGGTCGAAGCCCTAGGTTCGGGCAACGCAGTGCTGGGCTTGTCGGGTTACAGCGAGTTCAGCGATGCCATTGCGGCGGGCAAGCTGCGGGCGGTGGGCGTGTCTGCGCGCCGCAGCGTGTTTGGCATACCGGCGCTGCGCGAACAGGGCGTGGATGCGGTGATGGCCAACTGGCGCGGTGTATTCACGGGCAAGGGGGTGCCTGCTGCGCGCATCTCCGACATGCTGGCTGCCATCGAAGCCGCCACGCGCCATGAGTCATGGGTCCGCACCCTCAAGCACAACCGCTGGGAGCCATCATGGCTGACTGGCAAGGACCTGGCGGACTTCATGGAGCTGGACCTGACCACCGCGAGGGTGATGGTGTACCTGCTCAAGCTCAAGGCTTGAACTGCGACGGGTAGCAGCCGCCTCGTCGGCCCACCTGTATCTCAACCGATCCGTCCTTCCCGCAATCTAACGATTTGGCCATGAACTTGTCTAACCACTCCATCGGCGCCCGCATGGCGACCGCGCTGGGCCTTGTGCTCGCACTGCTGCTGGGTGCAGCCCTGTTTGGCATTGCCGCGCTGTACCGCAGCCTGAACACATACGACACCACGGTGCTGCAGCGGGTGGCGCAGGAGCGCGCCGTGAGCCGCATGGAAAGCGACTTCAAAAAACAGGTGCTGGAGTGGAAAAACACCCTGCTGCGTGGAGAAGATTCGCGCAAGCGCGAGCTGCATTGGGCGGCCTTCCAAGCCAGCGAAAAGAGCGTAGCCGACGCAGCCAATGCACTCAAGCCACAGCTCTCCGACCCTGTGGAACAGGCAGCGCTGCAGAAATTCGCGGCTGCCCATACCGATATGGCCCAGGGTTACCGCAAGGGGTTTGAGGCGTTCCAGTCGCTCGGCTTCGTGCCGGCTGCAGGCGATGCTGACGTGGCCGATATCGACCAGGGCCCAGCGCGGTTGCTGACAGAACTGAGCGAGCAGGTGGCTGCCAGCAGCGCCGCCATTGCCCGGGATGCCGCGCTGAATGCACACCGTGCGCTGGTCAGCAGCCTGGTGGCGCTGGCGCTGGTGACGGCACTGGGCGCGGTGGTTGGTCTGCTGCTCACACGCTCGGTCGTGCGGCCGCTGCAACAGGCGGTGTCGGTGGCCAACAAGGTGGCGTCCGGTGACCTGACCACCACGATCGTAGTGAACGGCAAAGATGAGCCGGCGCGCCTGCTGAAGGCGCTGCATGCAATGCAGGACAACCTGCAAAACGTGGTATCCGGCGTGCGCATCAGTGCCGAAGGCGTGGCCAGCGCCAGCGCCGAGATCGCGCAGGGCAACGCCGACCTGAGCTATCGCACCGAGGAGCAGGCCTCGTCGCTGGACCAGACCTCGTCGTCCATGCAGCAGCTACAGACCATCGTTCAGCAAAACGCAGCCAGCGCCCAACGCGCCAATGATTTGGCACGCGGCGGTGCAAAGGTAGCGCAGCGCGGGGGCAGCGTGGTGACGCAGATGGTGGAAGTGGTGCAGGGCATCCAGGACAGTTCCCGCCGCATTGCGGACATCATCGGCGTGATCGATTCGATCGCATTTCAGACGAACATCCTCGCGCTGAACGCCGCCGTGGAAGCGGCTCGCGCGGGTGAACAGGGCCGGGGCTTTGCCGTGGTGGCGAGCGAAGTGCGCAACCTGGCTACCCGCAGTGCCAGCGCTGCGCACGAGATCAAGCAACTCATCCAAACCAGCGTCGAGCGCGTGCAGGCGGGCTCGGACTTGGCCCGCAATGCAGGTACCACCATGGCGGAAGTGGTGTCGTCCATCCAGGGGGTGAGCGCACTCATGGAAGAAATCAGCCAGGCGAGCGCGTCGCAGACCAACGACATGCTGCGCGTAACCCAGGCGATCGTGCGCATGGACGAGACCACGCAGCAAAACGCGGCCCTGGTGGAACAAAGCGCTGCAGCAGCAGGCAGCCTGAGCGGACAGGCGAGGCAACTCGTAGAGGCTGTGCAGGTGTTTCGCCTGCGCCAGGGCAGCGGCAATGCGCCCGCACTGCCCCCACCAAGTACGGAGTAACACGGTCTGGCGCCGGCTTGCGTCGACATTCAACATGCGGACGCGGCAGCGCCTAGGCCGACTTCAGCACGAACCTGTCCCCGTGACATGCCATTGATGCCGCTGGCGCCCGGGTCGTTGTCGACCATCACGCCCCTGCCTGGCGCCTTGCCCAAACCGGGCCCGATCACGCGGGCCGCTGCGTCGGCGAAGGCCTGCCGCCGCGCAGAGACCGGTCAGGCGGAGGCGCGGCTGGCACGCAGCGCGGTGATCTGCTCTGCCGTGTAGCCCAGCTCCTGCAGCAGTTCGGACGTGTGCTGGCCCAGCACGGGGGGTTGCAGGCGTACCCCCAGTCGCTGTCCATCCATGCGCAGCGGAAAGAGCGCTGTGCGGGCCGTCTGCCCTGCCCGCTCGCCGTCAGGCAGCGTGATGTCTGCCAGGCCGCCAGTGGCATTGAGATGCGGGTCGTCCAATAGCTGCTCAGGCCGCGAGATGGGAGCAAACGGCAGGCCGTGCTTTTCAAAGATGGCAGCCAGCGCGCTCGCGCTGTAGCCTGCCAGGCGGGCGCGCAGATCGGGTATCAGCGTAGGACGGGCACGCACACGATCATTGTTGGTGGACAGCAGGGGGTCGGCTTTCAGATCGGCAAACCCCAACGCGTCGCAGAAAGTGACCCATTGCGCATCGCTCACCGCAGCCAGGAAGATCTGCTCACCGTTCTTCACACTGAATACGTCGTACAGCGCCCACGACGAGATGCGGTCGGGCATGGGGGCCGCAGGCTGGCCCGTCACGGCGTACTGCATCATGTGCTGGCCCACCAGGAACACGTTGTTCTCGAATAGGGCTGAGTCCACTTCCTGCCCACGCCCGGTGATGCCGCGCTGTATCAGCGCCGCCATCGCACCGATGGCACCAAACATGCCGCCCATGATGTCGTTGACGCTGCTGCCCGCGCGCAGGGGGTCGCCGGGCCGCCCGGTCATGTAGGCCAGCCCGCCCATCATCTGCACCACTTCATCGAGCGCCGTGCGGTGCTCGTAGGGGCCGGGCAGAAAGCCGGTGTGGTTGACATAGATAAGACGCGGGTTCTGGGCGCTCAATGCGGCGTAATCGAGGCCATGCTTCGTCATGACACCGGGCTTGAAGTTCTGGGCCACTATGTCGGCCGAAACGGCCAGTCTGCGTGCCACCTCCAGTCCATCAGGGCTGCGCAGGTTGAGGGCGATGCTCTTCTTGTTACGGTTGAACATGGGGAAAAAGCCTGCGCCTGCGCCCAGGAGGTGGCGGGTGCGGTCGCCTTCGACAGGCTCGACCTTGATGACCTCAGCGCCGAGGTCGGCCAGCACCATGCCGCAGGTGGGGCCCATGACCATGTGGGTGAACTCCACCACGCGCAGGCCTGCCAACGGTAGCGGACGCGCTGGCGAAGCTGTATCTTTGCATGATGCTGCCGAGGAAACTTCAGGCGATGTGGCGGCGGTAGCGTGCATGGATAGGCAATGAGGATTGGGAGGATATGTGGCACGGAGACCGCGGGCGGTCACTCGGTACAACGGGCAGCTGTGGGGTGCTCAGTATGCCGTTTCGAGGGCCTGGCGTGTCGCCGGGTCGTGCCCTCAGAGATGGTGTAAGTCCGCAGCCCGGACAGGCTGAGATACACGGCACTCTGGCTACGGGTCGAGAAACCGGGCTGGATCGGCCACACCGGCGTTCAAAGGACTGGCGCATCCACTGCCTTTGCGTGGCCCAGTTGCAACAAATTGCTGCAAAAGCGCTTCATCTTTCGCACTTCAATCATGTGTGGTGTGCTTATGGAGCTACCAAACTTGTAGCAAAACAGGATCCGCGCTATAGTCGTTGCGGACCAAAGGGCGCGGCGCGGGCCACCCGAATGAACATGACCCAACACTTGCGATAGGAGAAGCGTCCATGAGCTCCAAAGAGAATGCCGCCATCAACCAGTTACTTGAGCGGCTTGAATGCCGCTACGCTCTGCGCGTGCTGTGGGCCTTGAAGGACGGTCATCCCCAGACCTTCCGCCTGCTGCAGGACAGTGTGGGCGGCATCACCCCCAACACCCTGAACACCCGCATCAAGGAACTGCGCGAAGCCGGCTTCCTGGACCATGGCAGCGATGGCTATATCGTCACATCTTCGGGCGCCGATCTGCTCAAACGCCTGTCAGATGTGCAGGCTTTTGCGACCCGCTGGGTGGCAGGCCGGGCCAAGAAGTCCTGAGGCACAGCGCCATCGCATTTGGTGGAGCACAACCGTACTCCGGTTTGCCCCATATCGAACATCCGCTCCCCCTTCGCTTTTGCTGCCCTGGCGCAGACAGCGATCAAAACAGTCTCCCCAGCATCTATTACTGAAAACAATATCACCATGGCACTCACCACCACAGCATCCGGCCTGCAATACGAAGACACCGTTGTCGGCGACGGAGCAGAAGCCACCCAAGGTCAAAATCCTGGATCCGTGACCTGATGGTCGAGATTTTGCTGATTCTCCATTGAAATCAACGACTTGGATGCTATGTGACGTTTCACCCAGCAGGTGAAGCGACCATGACCGACTTTGTAATCAAACAATTGCCCTACGACTTGAG
>NZ_JBKDRI010000190.1:0-3705 GCF_046341535.1 Acidovorax sp.
TCACAGCTGGTTCAACCGATTTCGCAAGTTGCTCGTGAGGTACGAGAAACTTGAGCGCAGTTTCCTCGCACTTAACCACTTGGCCGCCGCCATCATCGCTTTCAGAAAAGTACCGCTACGCGTAAACATAATTTACGGATAATTTCCAAGTTGCTGCGCCGCAACATGGTGCAGTGACCCCAGGCGCTTGATCTGCCTCAGGCGCACAATAGCTTTCCCTTCAGTAACGGAGCCCCGCCACCCCTGGCGCGCGGGGATGGTCAGTGCAAAGCTCCAAGTCATCGCTCGCAGCGCTCACGCTGGGCGCCATCGGTGTGGTTTATGGCGATATCGGCACCAGCGTGCTCTATGCCGTCAAGGAGGTCTTCGGGTCCGGACATGTGCCGTTCACCCAGGACAACATCTTTGGCATCCTGTCGATTCTGTTCTGGACGCTCACCGTCATTGTCTCGCTCAAGTACGTGGCGCTGGTGCTGCGTGCCGACAACCACGGCGAAGGCGGCCTCATTGCCATGCTGGCCCTGGCGTCGCAGGCCGTGAAAGACAAGCCCCGCCTGCGCGGCGTGTTGCTGGCGGTGGGCATCTTCGGCACGTCCCTCTTTTATGGCGACGGGGTGATCACCCCGGCGATTTCCGTGCTGTCGGCGGTCGAGGGCCTGGAGGTCGTGTCGCCCCATTTCAAGCAATACGTCATTCCGATCACGCTGGTGGTGCTGTTTTGCCTGTTTGCCGTGCAAAAGCGCGGTACCAGCGGCATCGGCAAGTTCTTTGGGCCCATCACGCTGATCTGGTTCATTTCGATCGCCTTGCTGGGGGTGTTCCACATTGTTGGACACCCCGAGATCCTGTGGGCCATGAGTCCGACTTACGCCCTGCGTTTCATGTGGGCCCATCCTGGAACCACCTTCATCATTCTGGGCGCTGTGGTGCTGTGCGTGACAGGTGCCGAAGCGCTGTACGCCGACCTGGGCCACTTCGGCAAGCGCCCGATTCGGCTGGCGTGGTTCGGTGTGGCCATGCCTGCGCTCACCCTCAACTACTTTGGCCAGGGCGCGCTGCTGCTGGCTGAACCGGACGCGGTGAAGAACCCTTTCTTCATGATGGCACCCGATTGGGCGGTGATACCAATGGTAGTGCTCGCGACCATGGCTACGGTCATCGCATCGCAGGCCCTGATTACCGGCGCCTTCAGCGTCACCAAACAGGCCATTCAGCTCGGTTACCTGCCGCGCCTGAATATCCAGCACACCAGCGTGCGCGATACCGGGCAGATCTTCATTCCGCTGGTCAACTGGGGGCTGTTTGTGGCCATCGTGCTGGCGGTGGTGATGTTCCGCTCGTCCAGCAATCTGGCGGCGGCCTACGGCATCGCCGTGACGCTGGACATGCTGATCACCACCACACTCACGTTCTTCGTGATCCGCTACGGCTGGGGCTATCCGCTGGCGCTGTGCGTGGCGGCGACAGGTTCGTTTTTTGTCGTGGATCTGGCGTTCTTTTCGTCCAACCTGCTCAAGCTTTTCCAGGGCGGGTGGTTCCCGCTGTTGATCGGCGGCATCGTTTTTGCGCTGATGATGACCTGGAAGGACGGCCGCGCCCTGCTCAACGAAAAGCTCCGCGCTGACGCCATCGACCTCCAGGGTTTCCTGGAGTCGGTGTTCATCAGCCCGCCGACCCGCGTGGATGGCACGGCGGTCTTCCTCACTGCCGAGGCGGGTGCGGTGCCCAATGCGCTGCTGCACAACCTCAAGCACAACAAGGTGTTGCACCAGCAAAACCTGTTCGTGACGGTGCACAACCATGAGGTGCCGTGGATTGGCCTGGACAAGCGGCTGCAGGTGCAAGCGCTGGGGCACGACTGCTGGCAGGTCACCGTCCACTACGGTTTCAAGAACGACCCCGACCTGCCCCGCGCGCTGGAGCTTTTGCGCGGCCGAGGCTGCGAACTGGACGCCATGACGACGAGCTACTTCCTGTCGCGCGACACCGTCATCCCGACCATGGGCGGCGGCATGGCGCCCTGGCGCGAGAAGTTGTTTGCACAGATGCATCACAACGCCAGCGGGGCCGCCGATTTTCTGCACCTGCCCAACAACGCGGTGGTCGAGTTGGGTTCGAAGATCGAGATCTGAGCAGCGGCGGGATGGATCTGGTTTTACCCCGGTAGCGCCTGTCTTTTTTGTACACATTGCTATTGAATAAATAGCATAGCCATAGCAAAAGAGGTCTGCCGTGGTGGCCAGGGCATGCATTGCGCTGGTCGCGCAGGCGCTGCCAACGGCTGCGTTCGCTGTGGGGCGGCCGCACCGCAGGCGCAGCGGCCTGCATGCTGGCCGGTGCCGCGTGACCGGCGCGCATGCTGGGCTGCCAGAATCGAGCCCATGCAGTTTTTCAAAGACCTGAGCGTCTCCACATTCACGGCGGGGTTCGTGGCGGTGCTGGTGGGGTTTACCAGTTCGGTGGCCATCGTTTTCCAGGCGGCGCAGGCGTTTGGTGCCACGCCAGCGCAGATCACGTCCTGGATATGGGCCCTGGGGCTGGGTATGGGGTTGTGTACCCTGATCCCGTCGCTCATCCTGCGCAAGCCGGTCATGGTGGCCTGGTCCACGCCCGGCGCGGCCGTGTTGGCTGCTGCGGGCCTGGCGAGCGGTTTCTCCATGGGTGAGGCGGTGGGGGCCTTCATGGTGAGCGCTGCCCTGATCACTCTCGCAGGCGCCACGGGGTGGTTCGAACGGGTGATGAACCGCATTCCCACCGAAATCGCAGCCGCCTTGCTTGCCGGCGTGCTCGCGCGGTTCGGGGTGCAGGCCTTCGCAGCGGCGCAAACCGCGCTGCCCCTCGTGCTGACCATGCTGATCGTCTATCTGCTGGCCCGGCGGGTTGCGCCCCGCTACGCGGTGGTCATCACCTTGGCCGCAGCCGTGGCCGTGGCTGCCGCACAGGGTCAGATGACGTGGTCGGCCGTGCAACTGGAGCTGGCCATGCCCGTATTGGTGGCACCTCAGTTCAGCGCAGCCGCGCTGGTCAGCCTGGCGGTGCCGCTTTTCGTGGTGACCATGGCTTCGCAGAACCTGCCAGGCGTGGCGGTGATCCGGGCATCCGGCTATGACCTGCCCGTCTCACGCCTGTTGACAATGACGGGCCTGGCTACGCTGGTTTTGGCACCCTTTGGCGGCTACGCACTGAACTTCAGCGCCATCACGGCTGCCATGTGCATGGGCCCGCAGGCGCACCCGGACCGCAACCGCCGCTACACCGCAGCGGCGGTCTGTGGGGCGCTGTATGTCGCTATCGGTTTGTTCGGCGCCGTGATCACCGGGCTGTTGACCGCCTTCCCGAAGGAACTCGTGGTTGCCATCGCGGGCCTGGCGCTGCTTGGGACCATCGCCAACGGCCTGGCTCAAGCGCTGCGCGAAGAACCGCATCGAGAAGCCGCGATCATCACCTTTTTGGTGACCCTGAGCGGTGTCACGCTCGCTGGCGTTGGATCGGCCTTTTGGGGCGTGGTGGCGGGCACGGTTGCGCTGTTTGTGCAACAGTACCGATCTTCAACGGTGGCGCGAGACTAGTGTGCTGTCCCGCAAATACGTGAGCAAAGTCGATGCAGCTTTTCAAGGATCGAATCGGCGGTGGCAGTCCATGTGAAGGGCTGGCAGTTTGTGTTGTGCGCGGCGACGAAGTGGTCGATGCGCTGCACAAGCTGCT
>NZ_JBKDRI010000191.1:0-8628 GCF_046341535.1 Acidovorax sp.
AGCAGCTTGTGCAGCGCATCGACCACTTCGTCGCCGCGCACAACACAAACTGCCAGCCCTTCACATGGACTGCCACCGCCGATTCGATCCTTGAAAAGCTGCATCGACTTTGCTCACGTATTTGCGGGACAGCACACTAGCTCTCACTTTAATAGCCAAAGCCTGCAACGGGCGCGCCCCAAGCGAGTGGACGCCGCGCAAGGGCCGCCCCGCCGTGCTGGCGTCGTCTGCCTTCCCGAATCGTGCAGCGATTCGAGAGAAGGGGGGAGCGGCGCAGCCGCTCAGGGGGATGTGCGCTATTTCGCGCGGAAGTTGTCGTGGCAGGCCTTGCAGGTGCCCGCCGCAGCGCCAAAGGCGGCCTTGAGGTTGTCCAGATTGCCGGTTTTGGCCGCGGCAGCGAGTTTGACCGACTCGGCTTCCAGTTTGTCCGAGTGCTCTTTGTACTTGGCCTGCTCGGTCCAGATTTCTGGCAGCGCTTTGGTGGGGGCACCCTTGTCCGTGCCCGGGCCAAAGGCAGCCCACGGGAGCTTGGCCATCTGCACCACCACGTCGGCATTGTCCTGGGCCGCCTTGGCGTCAAACGGCGCACGTCCGTTGGCCATGGCGCCAATGCGGCCGAAGTGCTGACTCATCACAAACAACGCGCTCTGGCGGTACTTGATGGCGTCTTCAGGTTTGGCAAACTGGGCCGAAGCGGGCGCGGCAACAGCGAGCGTGGCGGCGGCAAATGCAAATGTGGCAAGCACTTTCATGGGGTTTCATCCTTTGACGATGGGGGGGTCAGACAGTCCTGAGCCGTTCGAAGTATGCCTCGTTCGCCAGACTTTGGCAGACTTTATCGCGCCCGCTGCGCCGCAAGGCAAGCGCCAGGCGCCAGGGCGCAGCCTCGGCCTCGCATCCCGATGGCGCGCTGTGCAGGGCCATGCGCGGCAGCTTTCTTTCACGGACAATCGACGCGCACCCGCCTTTTCTTGGGAGACATCCGCATGAGCCAGCCACACACCGTCCGCATCTGGGACCTTCCGACGCGCCTGTTCCACTGGTGCCTGGCAGCCAGCGTGGTGGGTCTCGTGGTCACGGCCAAGATCGGTGGCAACCTGATGGAGTGGCACTTGCGGCTCGGGCACCTTGTTCTGGCGCTGTTGGTGTTTCGCCTCGTCTGGGGCCTGGTCGGCGGGCGCTGGTCGCGGTTCACGAGCTTTTGGGTTTCGCCCGCGCGCGTGTGGCGATATCTGCGGGGCAATGCGCCCGTGTCAGACAGCGCGGGTCACACGCCGCTGGGTGCGCTGTCGGTGTTCGGGCTGCTTGCCGTGCTGGCCGCGCAGGTTGCCACGGGGCTCATCAGCGATGACGAGATTGCGTTCGCCGGGCCGCTCACGCGCTTTGTATCGAGCCAGTGGGTCGGGCAGGCGACCAGCTACCACAAGGAGATCGGGCAGTACCTGTTGCTGGGCCTTGTGGCGCTGCATGTATTGGCGATTGCGTTTTATGTCGGCATCAAACGACAGTCACTGGTGATGCCCATGGTGCATGGCGACAAGCGAATCGCCGAGCCGCTAGCGCCGTCGCGCGACGATGCGTTGAGCCGGGCAATGGCCGCGCTGGTGCTGACCGCAAGCGGGGCGCTGGCGTGGTGGGTATGGACCCTGGGGGTGGTGCCCGGCTTTTAGCAAGAATCGCTACACTGCGGCTTCCGACCTTTTTACCGCCGTCGAGTTTTGGACAAGCCCCACGTTGCGCTGCTGATCCCTTCCACGCCGACCGAACTGGAATGGACGCGCCTGATTTTCCGGGAATACGCGCAAGCCATTGGGGTGGATCTGTGTTTTCAGGGGTTCGAGGCGGAGCTGGCCGCGCTGCCCGGGGACTACACCGCGCCCCGTGGTGCCCTGCTGCTGGCGCTGGTGGAGGGCGCAGTCGCTGGCTGTTGCGCGCTGCGCCCGCTGGACAATGCCGACTACCCCAATGCGAGCGAGATGAAGCGCCTTTTTGTGCGCAAGCCGTTTCGCGGGTTCGGCCTGGGCCGGGAGCTGGCCGAGGCCATGCTCGACCGCGCGCGGCAGGCAGGGTATGCCTGCGTGCTGCTGGACACGCTGGACGACATGGAAGCGGCCCGCGCGCTCTACGCCGACTTGCGTTTTGAGGAAATCCCACCGTACTACCACAACCCGATTGCCGGATCGCACTACCTCAAGGTGGATCTTTTCTGAGTGTTTTTGGCCGCTTACGCGCGACAGTAAAGGATGAGGCGCTACTATTTTAGTAGCGCATCAGATCTTTATCAGGCGGTCTTGGCCTGCGCGAGCAAGGTATCCGCGTCGCTCACCTCAAACTTGCCGGGCGCTTCCACGTTCAGGGTGATCACCTTACCGTCGCGCACCAGCATCGAGTAGCGGTTGCTGCGCAGGCCAAGGCCCTTGCCGTGGAGGTCCAGCGTCAGGCCGGTGGCTTTGGCGAAGGTCGCGTCGCCATCGCCCAGCATGCGAACCTTGCCGTCGGTCTTCTGGTCACGCGCCCAGGCGCCCATCACAAAGGCATCGTTCACGCTCACGCACCAGATTTCATCCACACCTGCGGCCTTGAACTCGGCCGCCTTCTCGACGTAGCCGGGCACGTGCTTGGCCGAGCAGGTGGGTGTGAAAGCGCCGGGCAGCGCAAAAAGCGCAATGGTCTTGCCTGCTGCAACCTTGTCCACGGGGACCGGGTTGGGGCCGATGCTGCAACCTTCGCCCTCGACTTCGGAATACTCCATCAGGGTGCTGGCTGGGAGGGTGTCACCGACTTTGATCATGGCTGTGTCCTTTAAAAATGATGGGGGGAGGTATCAACGGGGGTTCGTATTTTGGGTCGGCCATCTGCGCGAAAGCCGTAAGCGCACGGCCCGGCACGCAACTGCCGACCAAACGTTCCGCTTTCGCAGCGCTCTGGAACGCCGCGGCGAAACGATGGAGCGGTCACAAAGCAAAACGACCCACATTGTGGGTCGTTTTGTATCAACTTGATGGCGAAGGGGTCACCCGTCTCGCCACAGGCGGCATGGCCGCCTGCCTGGGGTCAGGTCGCTGCTTAGAGGAGACCCGCCTTTTGAACCAGGCGCGAAGCAACCCAGTTCTTGGTCTTCGACAGAGGGCGGCTTTCGGTAATCTCGATCACATCGCCCAGCTTGTACTCACCCTTTTCATCATGGGCGTGGTACTTGCTCGACTTCGCGACGATCTTGCCGTAGAGCTCGTGCTTGACACGGCGCTCGACCAGCACGGTCACGGTCTTTTGACGCTTGTCGCTGACCACCTTGCCAACCAAGGTGCGCTTGAGGGATTTTTTAGCTTCCGTCATGTGGGCTCCTTACTTGGCGGCTTGCTTTTCAGCAAGAATGGTCTTGGCGCGAGCGATGTCGCGGCGGGTGGTACCCAGCGTGTTGGTGTTACCCAGTTGCTGCGTAGCCTTTTGCATGCGCAGGCCGAAGTGGGCCTTTTGCAGTGACTTGATTTCGGCTTCGAGGCCGGCAACGTCTTTTTGGCGCAGTTCAGTCGTCTTCATTGCTGTGTCTCCTGAATTACGAGCCAAGGTGGCGGCTGACGAACGTGGTGCGCAGCGGCAGCTTGGCAGCAGCCAGGCGGAACGCTTCACGGGCCAGTTCTTCGGGCACGCCGACGATTTCGAACACGATCTTGCCGGGCTGGATTTCAGCCACGTAGTACTCCGGGTTGCCCTTACCGTTACCCATACGCACTTCTGCGGGCTTGGTAGAGATCGGCTTGTCCGGGAACACGCGAATCCAGATGCGGCCGCCACGCTTGACGTGACGGGAAATCGCACGGCGTGCAGCTTCGATCTGGCGGGCCGTCAGACGGCCACGATCGGTGCACTTGAGACCAAAATCACCGAACGCAACGGAGGCACCCCGCGTTGCGACGCCGGTGTTACGGCCTTTTTGCTCCTTGCGGTATTTGCGGCGAGCAGGTTGCAGCATAGTTATTCTCCTTTACCGTCCGCTGCTGTAGCGGGCGCGGCGACTTTGCGTACGCGCTTAACGGCGGTGTTATCAGCGCCACCAGCTTCTGCTGGCTTGTCGCTGCCGTCGGCCGGTGCGGTGTTACCACCGACCGCACGACGTGGGGCTCCGCGGCCTGCGCCCGGACGATCGCCACCTGGGCGGCCATCACGGCGGGGACCACGTGGGCGGCGCTCTTCGTCGGGACGAGGGATTTCCACGGCGGGCAGGTCATTGCGGCCCAGCGTGTCACCCTTGTAGACCCAGACCTTGACGCCAATCACACCATAGGTGGTCTTGGCTTCAGAGGTGCCATAGTCGATGTCAGCGCGCAGCGTGTGAAGTGGCACGCGGCCTTCGCGGTACCACTCGCAACGGGCGATTTCGATACCGTTCAGACGGCCAGACGACATGATCTTGATGCCCTGGGCACCCAGACGCATGGCATTTTGCATGGCACGCTTCATGGCGCGGCGGAACATGATGCGCTTTTCGAGCTGCTGCGTGATGCTGTCAGCGATCAGCTTGGCATCGATTTCGGGCTTGCGCACTTCTTCGATGTTGACCGCGACGGGCACGCCCAGGCGGGCAGCGAGGTCCTTCTTGAGGTTCTCGATGTCTTCGCCCTTCTTGCCGATCACGACACCAGGACGAGCCGAGTAGATCGTGATGCGTGCGTTCTTGGCAGGACGCTCGATCAGGATGCGCGACACAGCGGCGTTCTTGAGCTTGGCCTTGAGGTACTCGCGCACCTTGATGTCTTCGGCCAGCATGCCCGCGAAGTCACGGTTGCTGGCGTACCAACGGCTGGACCAGTTGCGGCTGACCGCAAGGCGGAACCCGTTAGGATGGATTTTTTGTCCCATAGTCTTCCCGAGCCTTTAGTTGCCAACCGTCACGTACACATGGCACGTGGGCTTGCTGATGCGGTTGCCGCGGCCTTTGGCGCGCGCGGTAAAGCGCTTGAGCGTGGTGCCTTGTTCGACGTAGATGGTCTTGACCTTCAGTTCGTCGATGTCAGCGCCATCGTTGTGTTCGGCATTGGCAATGGCCGACTCCAGCACCTTCTTGACGATCCCAGCAGCTTTCTTCTGCGTGAATGTCAGGATGTTCAGAGCCTGGTCCACCTTCTTGCCGCGGATCAGATCAGCGACCAGACGGCCTTTATCGACCGACAGACGGACGCCCCGGAGGACTGCACGTGTTTCAGACATGGTCGTTCCTTACTTCTTCGCTTTTTTATCAGCGGGGTGACCCTTGAAGGTGCGCGTCAGGGCGAATTCGCCGAGCTTGTGGCCCACCATCTGGTCGGTAACGTAGACAGGTACGTGCTGCTTGCCGTTGTGCACGGCAATGGTCAGACCGATGAACTCGGGCAGAACCATGGAGCGACGCGACCAGGTCTTGACGGGTTTCTTATCCTTGGTGGCAACAGCCTTTTCGACCTTGGCCAGCAAGTGATGGTCAACAAATGGACCCTTTTTAAGAGAGCGAGTCATCTGTTACCCCTTACTTCTTGCGACGCGACACGATCATGATCTGTGTGCGCTTGTTGTTACGGGTGCGATAACCCTTGGTCAGATTGCCCCAAGGATCGACTGCGTGGCGGCCTTCACCGGTGCGGCCTTCACCACCACCGTGCGGGTGATCCACCGGGTTCATGGCAACGCCGCGAACCGTGGGGCGAATACCCATCCAGCGCTTGACACCGGCCTTGCCCAGTTGGCGCAGGCTGTGCTCTTCGTTGGCCACTTCGCCAATGGTGGCGCGGCATTCGATGTGGATCTTGCGCACTTCACCCGAGCGCATGCGCACCTGGGCGTAGACGCCTTCGCGCGCCAGCAGCGTTGCCGAAGCACCGGCCGAGCGAGCGATCTGTGCACCGGCACCGGGCTTGAGCTCGATGCAGTGAATGGTCGAACCCACGGGGATGTTGCGGATGGGCAGCGTGTTGCCAGCGCGGATCGGGGCTTCCGAACCGGACAGCAGGGTTGCGCCCACTTCCAGGTTGCGGGGAGCGATGATGTAGCGGCGCTCGCCATCGGCATAGCACACCAGAGCGATGTGGGCCGTACGGTTGGGGTCGTACTCAATGCGCTCAACCTTGGCCGGGATACCGTCCTTGTTGCGCTTGAAGTCCACCACACGGTAGTGATGCTTGTGACCACCGCCCTTGTGACGGGTGGTGATGTGGCCGTTGTTGTTACGGCCGGCCTTCTGGAATTGCGGCTCCAGCAGGGGGGCATACGCCTCACCCTTGTACAGGTGGTCACGGGTCACCTTCACCACGGCACGTTGGCCGGGGGAGGTGGGTTTCATCTTGATGACAGCCATGATTACGCGGCCTCCCCGGAGAGGTTCAGCTCTTGACCTGGCTGCAGCGTGACGTATGCCTTGCGAACGTTGTCGCGGCGGCCAACAGTCTTGCCGAAACGCTTGGTCTTGCCCTTGGTGTTTGCCACAGAAACGCCCTTGACCTGCACCTTGAACATCAATTCCACAGCGGCCTTGATTTCGGGTTTGGTTGCGTTTTGCAGCACCTTGAACGTCACTGCATTGGACTTTTCAGCAACCATGGTGGCCTTTTCAGACACGATGGGAGCGACCAGAACCTGCATCAGACGACCTTCGTCAAACTTGAGTGTGCTCATGCGAACATCTCCTTGAGTTTGTCGATTGCGCCCTTGGTGACGAGCACTTTCTTGAAACGCACCAGCGACACGGGATCGGCATAACGGGGCTCGACGACGAGCACGTTCACCAGATTGCGCGAGGCCAGGTACAGGTTTTCGTCCACTTCGTCGGCAATCACCATCACCGATTGCAGATTCATCGCCTTGAACTTGTCGGCCAGGACCTTGGTCTTGGGGGAATCGACTTTCAGCGAATCGACCACCGCCAGACGGCCTTCGCGGGCCAGCTGCGACAAGATGGCAGACATACCGGCTCGGTACATCTTCTTGTTGATCTTTTGTGTGAAGTTTTCGTCAGGCATGTTCGGGAAAATCCGACCGCCCCCGCGCCACAGCGGCGAGGACGTCATACCTGCACGTGCGTTACCCGTACCCTTTTGCTTGAAAGGCTTCTTGGTCGAGTGACGGACTTGCTCGCGGTCTTTTTGGGCACGGGTGCCCTGACGCGCGTTGGCCTGGTAGGCCACCACGATCTGGTGCACCAGATCTTCGTTGTATTCGCGACCAAACACGGTCTCGGGCACATCCAGCTTGGATGCGCTGTGACCCTGGTCATTCAGGAGTTCGAGCTGCATTAGTTCGCTCCTTGGGATGCTTTGGCCTTGACTGCCGGACGCACCGTCACGAACCCACCCTTGGAGCCCGGAATAGCGCCCTTGATCAAGAGCAGTTGACGCGCTTCGTCGATGCGGATGACATCGAGGTTTTGCGTGGTCTTGGTGACGTCGCCAAGGTGGCCCGTCATGCGCTTGCCGGGGAACACGCGACCTGGGTCTTGTGCCATACCGATCGAGCCAGGCACGTTGTGCGAACGGCTGTTACCGTGCGACGCGCGCTGCGAGCTCATGTTGTGGCGCTTGATGGTACCGGCGTAGCCCTTACCGATCGAGGTGCCTTGCACGTCGACCTTTTGGCCCACGGCAAACACATCGGTCACGGGCACGGCTGCACCCGCGGCGTATTTGCCAGCGGTATCAGCGGTGACGCGGAATTCCTGGATGATTTCACCGGCTTCCACACCTGCCTTGGCAAGGTGGCCGGCTTCTGGCCTGGTCACGCGCGATGCCTTGCGCGAACCGAACGTGACCTGCAGGGCCACGTAGCCATCGTTCTCTTGGGTTTTGACCTGGGTAACGCGGTTGTTGGACACATCCACCACCGTGACGGGCACTGCGTCCCCATCATCAGTGAACAGACGCATCATGCCCACCTTGCGACCCAGCAACCCGAGGGAGTTGCTCAGACTCATTGGTTTTCTCCAAAACTTCCACCGCCGCAACTTCAATTGGCCGCAGCGTTCGCACTTGCGTGCATGAAAGAAGGTTAATAAAACTCCGGCCAACCGCCCCTAAAAATAGGCGCAGATCGGACGAAGCCCAAAAGTATAACGCGAACTGCCTTTTAAAGCAAGTTCGCGTTATTTCGGAACTTGCAGGGAGGACGCCCCCCTGCAAAAGCCATTACTGCAGCTTGATTTCGACGTCCACGCCAGCGGGCAGGTCGAGCTTCATCAGCGCATCCACCGTCTTGTCGGTGGGGTCCACGATGTCCATCAGACGCTGGTGCGTGCGGATTTCCAGCTGGTCGCGGCTGGTCTTATTGACGTGCGGCGAACGCAGAATGTCAAAACGCTTCATGCGCGTGGGCAAGGGCACGGGGCCCTTGACGATGGCGCCGGTGCGCTTGGCGGTATCAACGATCTCGGCAGCGGACTGGTCGATCAGCTTGTAGTCAAACGCCTTGAGGCGAATGCGGATTTTTTGCTTGGACATGGTAGGTTCCTGTGGGTGCTGATCGATTAGGCGATGATCTTGGCAACCACGCCAGCGCCCACCGTGCGGCCGCCTTCGCGGATCGCAAAGCGCAGGCCTTCTTCCATGGCGATGGGGTTGATCAGCTTGACCGTGATCGACACGTTGTCGCCAGGCATGACCATTTCCT
>NZ_JBKDRI010000192.1:0-3964 GCF_046341535.1 Acidovorax sp.
GAAATATCCGGGCTAGGAGCCTGTCGGACTTGGAGCGTCGAAAGCGAAAATCTGCCCCAGCGAGGACAGTTTTTGCCGAATTTGCAGCCCCATAGCCGAGCTATGGGGCAAAAAGGCGGTTAAAAATGGACCGCTGCGGTCGATTTGCAGCCGACGATTTCCAAGTCCGACAGGCTCCTAGGGTCTGTTCACGCTGTCCACTGTTGCATCTGACAAAAACAGTGTGAACGGGCCCAAGCCAATGCGTTGAGTCAGCGTCTGCGAACAGCTGTCGCGGCCTGGCAGGCTCTTCGTTGCAAGCCATGCCCGCGCGACAAGGGCTGTCATGCCGTGTGTCCCTGCGGCGCGGCTCCTTACGGTCAGCTGCCGCGCGTGATGGGCACGCCTGCATCGCGGCCATAGGCCCCGTACTTTCCCAGCTCCCATTTGGCAATGGCATTGCGGTGGACTTCATCCGGGCCGTCTGCAAAGCGCAGCGTGCGGGCGTTGGCATAGGCGTAGGCCAGGGGGAAGTCGTCGCTCACGCCGCCGCCGCCGTGTGCCTGCATGGCCCAGTCAATCACTTCGCAGGCCATGGAGGGCGCCACGACCTTGATCATGGCGATTTCGGTTTTGGCCACCTTGTTGCCTGCCATATCCATCAGCCATGCGGCCTTGAGGGTGAGCAGGCGGGCCATGTCGATCTTGCAGCGGGCCTGCGCGATGCGCTCCTGCGTGACGGTCTGCTGGGCGACCGTTTTGCCGAAAGCAACCCGCGAGGAGGCGCGCTTGCACATCAGCTCCAGTGCGCGCTCGGCCAGGCCGATCAGACGCATGCAGTGGTGGATGCGGCCAGGACCCAGGCGACCCTGGGCGATTTCGAAGCCGCGACCCTCGCCAAGCAGGATGTTGGAGACCGGCACGCGCACATTATCAAATCTCATCTCGACGTGGCCGTGGGGCGCATCGTCGTAGCCGAATACGTTGAGCGGGCGGATGATGGTGATGCCCTTGGCGTCTGCAGGCACCAGCACCATGCTCTGCTGCGAGTGGCGCGCCGCCTCGGGATCGGTCTTGCCCATGGTGATGAACACCGCACAGCGTGGGTCGGCAGCGCCGGAGATCCACCATTTGTGGCCATTGATCACGTACTCATCGCCCTGGCGCTCAATGCGCGTCTCGATGTTGGTGGCGTCGCTTGATGCCACGGCCGGTTCGGTCATGGCGAAGGCCGATCGGATCTTGCCTTCGAGCAGTGGCTTGAGCCAGCGGGCCTTGTTGGCCTCGTCGCCATAGCGGGCAATGGTTTCCATGTTGCCCGTGTCAGGGGCAGAGCAGTTGAACACCTCGCTGGCCCATGGCACGCGGCCCATGATCTCGGCCAGGGGCGCATATTCCTGGTTGGTCAGGCCCGCGCCTTCGTAGCCCGATGCGGCAGCGCTGTCCACCGGCAGGAAAAGGTTCCACAAGCCAGCGGCCTGGGCCTTGGGTTTGAGCTGCTCGATGGTGGAAAGCGCAGACCAGCGCTTGCCCGCAGCCGTGTTGGCCGCCAATTCGGCCGAATAAACCGATTCGGCGGGGTAGATGTGCTCGTCCATGAACTGGAGCAGTTGGGCCTGCAGTTCCTTGGTTTTGGGGGAATAGTCAAAGTCCATGGGGGCTCCGTCAACAAATCGGTGGGGCAATGTGGCGGCGCACGGCTCAGCCGCGCTGCGCGAAGGACCAGGCCAGTTGCGCGATGGGCCGGGCCGTATCGCCAGACGCCCTGGCCTGCGCGCTGGATGCTGTGCCGGCCTCCACCCGCTTGGCAATGCCCTGCAGGATGGCTGCAATGCGGAACAGGTTGTAGGCGAGGTAGAAGTTCCAGTCGGCGCGCAGCGACTCGGGCGTGGCGATGCCCGTGCGTTCGCAGTAACGGCGGATGTAGGTGTCTTCATCGGGGATGCCCAGCGCGCGCAGATCCAGCCCGGCAATGCCTCGGCCGAGCGACGCCGGGATGTGCCAGCTCATGCAGTGGTAGCTGAAGTCGGCCAGCGGATGGCCCAGCGTGGACAGCTCCCAGTCCAGCACGGCAATCACGCGCGGCTCGGTGGGGTGAAACATGAGGTTGTCCAGGCGGTAGTCGCCGTGCACGATGGACACATGACGCTCGTCGCGCGCGCTGGCGGGCATGTGGGCCGGCAGCCATTGCATCAGGCGATCCATCTCATCGATGGGCTGGGTGATGGATGCGACGTACTGTTTGCTCCAGCGGCCGATCTGCCGCTCGAAGTAGTTGCCTGGCTTGCCATAACCGGCCAGACCTCGGTCAGCGAACTTCACGGTGTGCAGGGCGCATAGCACGCGGTTCATCTCGTCATAGATGGCCGCTCGGCCAGCGGGATCCATGCCGGGCAGGGATTGGTCCCACAGCACGCGACCCTGCATGTATTCCATGACGTAGAAGGCGCGGCCGATCACGCTTTCGTCCTCGCACAGCACATGCATGCGCGGCACGGGCACATTGGTGCCGTACAGGCCGCTCATCACCGCAAACTCGCGCTCGATGGCATGGGCCGAAGGCAGCAACTTGGCCACCGGCCCCGGCTTGGAGCGCATCACGTAGCTGGCGCCCGGCGTGTTGAGCTTGTAGGTGGGGTTGGACTGGCCACCCTTGAACATCTCCACAGCCAGGGGGCCGCAAAAGCCCTCCATGTGCTCCTCCAGCCAGTCGGTCAGGGCCACGGTGTCGAAAGCGTGCTGTTCGGACACCGGGCGTGTGCCGACAAAATGATCAAAGTCGCTCATGGCTGGCGTGGAATGGTTCAGCGGTCACTCTCGGCGATGCGCATGAGTGCTGCGCGATCGCGCACCACCAGGCCGCCCGGTTCGATGCGAATGGCTTCCTCGCGCTCCATGGCCTTGAGCTCCTGGTTGACCCGCTGGCGCGATGCTCCCAGCAGCTGTGCCAGCTCTTCCTGCGCCAGCTGCAGGCCGATGCGCATCTCGCTGCCGTCGGACAGGCTGGGGATGCCGTAGCTGCGCACCAGGTGAACCAGCTGTTTGGCCAGCCGTGCGCGCAGGGGCAGGGTGTTGAGGTCTTCCACCAGGCCGTAAAGCTGGCGGATGCGCCGCGCATGCAGGCGCAGCATGGCCTCGTAGAACTCCACGTGGGCGGCAAGTATCTTCTTGAAGTCGGCCTTGGCCACGCACAAAACGGTGGTGTCGCCATGCGCGTAGGCGTCGTGCGTGCGACGGTCTCCGTCGAAAATCGCCACATCGCCGAACCAGATGCCTGGCTCGACGTAGGTCAGCGTGATCTGCTTGCCCGAGATGGAGGTGGAACTCACGCGCACCGCACCGCGCGCGCACGCGATCCACTCCTCGGGCGGGTCTCCACGGGCGGCAATCAGGCCGCCGTCCTTGAAGCGTTTGACGTAGGCGCATCGCAAAATGTCGTGGCGCAGCGAAGGTGAAAGGGATGAAAACCAGCGACCGGAGTTGATCGCCTCTCGTTCTTCGATCGTAAGAATGGGGTCGTCCATGGGCTGTCTTTTGCGGGACTGTGAATGCGGCCATTGTCGCGTGAGGGACCTTGGGACTGCGTCAGGGTTTGTCACCTGCGCGTCTGGGGTCCCGGGCGAGAAGTTGGTTGAACCTAAAAACGGCAGTTGGATGCATTTGCCAGCGCTGCTTTTGGGGTGCCAGGCAAGGCGCGACGACGCGGCAGGCTCGTGCCTGCAAGGAGGAGCAACACCGCATGGCACTCCAAAAGCGGTGCTGGCAAGTGCATAGTGCTGTCACCCCAAAGGTGAGGCTGCAAAGACAACCCCAGGGATCGAGTCCATGCGGTGTGCGGCAAGATGACAAGCGGTCAACTGCCGTTTTTATTGAGTCGGCATCAACCAACTTGAATGCGTTGATGCGGTTCGAAGCTCTGCGCAAGGCTTCGACAGGCTCAGCCCGAACGGCTGGTTCAAGTTCAAAGGTGCCGACTCAATAGGTT
>NZ_JBKDRI010000193.1:0-1441 GCF_046341535.1 Acidovorax sp.
CGATGTGGCGCCCAGCAGGAAGCCCCGCGCGCGCTGGTCGGCGGCGGCCCAGATGGCGTCGCCCACGCGCTGGAAGCCGAACATGGAGTAGTAGATGTAGAACGGCAGCATGGCCAGGCCGTGCACGCTGTAGCTGGTGGCGGCGGCTGTCCAGCTGGCAATCGCACCGGCTTCGCTGATGCCCTCCTCCAGGATTTGCCCGTCGAGCGCCTCGCGGTAGCTCAGCACCGAGCCGATGTCTTCGGGCGCATAGCGCTGGCCCACGCTGCTGTAGATGCCCACCTGCTTGAAAAGATTGGCCATGCCAAAGGTGCGCGCCTCGTCGGCCACGATGGGTACGATGCGCGGGCCCAGCGTGGCGTCTTTCAGCAACGTGCCCAGCATGCGTACAAAGGCCATGGTGGTGCTCATCTCCTTGGCCTGCGGCCGCAGCGCAAACTGGGCGTAGCTTTCGATGGCGGGCACGGGCAGCGTGTCGCAGATGGATTCGCGGCGCGGCAGGTAGCCGCCCAGCGCGTCGCGGTGGCTGCGCAGGTAGCGCATCTCCGGGCTGTCCTCGGAGGGCTTGTAGAAGGCCAGGCTTGTGGCCTGCTTGTCGGTGAGCGGCAGGTTGAAGCGATTGCGGAACTCGATGAGGTCGGTCTCGTCGAGTTTCTTCTGGCTGTGCGTGGTCATCTTGCCCTGCCCGGCCGTGCCCATGCCGTAGCCCTTTTTGGTGTGGGCCAGGATCACCGTGGGTTGACCCTGGTGTGCAGCAGCGGCAGCGTAGGCGGCGTGGATCTTCACCAGGTCGTGCCCGCCGCGCTTGAGGCGATCGATCTGCTCGTCCGTCATGCCCTGGGCCAGGGCGGCCAGCTCGGGGCTTTGGCCAAAAAAGTTGTCGCGGTTAAAGCGCCCGTCCTTGGCAGCAAAGGTCTGCATCTGGCCATCGACCGTGCCCTGCAGCGTACGCACCAGCGCGCCCGTCAGGTCGCGCGCAAACAGGCCATCCCAGTCGCTGCCCCACACCAGCTTGACCACGTTCCAGCCCGCACCGGCAAACAGGCGCTCCAGCTCGTCGATGATGCGGCCGTTGCCGCGCACCGGGCCGTCCAGGCGCTGCAGGTTGCAGTTGACCACCCACACCAGGTTGTCCAGCCCCTCGCGTGCGGCCAGGGTCAGCGCGCTCATGCTCTCGGGCTCGTCCATCTCGCCATCGCCAAACACCCCCCACACCTTGCGATTCGTGCAGTCGAGCAGAGTGCGGTGCGTGAGGTAGCGCATGAAGCGCGCGTGGTAGATGCTGCTGATGGGGCCGATGCCCATGGAGCCCGTGGGAAACTGCCAGAAGTCGGGCATGAGCCACGGGTGCGGGTAGCTGCACAGACCCTGCGCTCCTGCCGCGGGCGCGGTCAGCTCCTGCCGGTAGTGCATCAGGTCTTGTTCGGACAAACGCCCTTCC
>NZ_JBKDRI010000194.1:0-9792 GCF_046341535.1 Acidovorax sp.
GCGCGGTTGGCACGATTTTGCGGCAATGCGGCAGCAGCGGTCGGTCATCCAATCGCGCAATGCGGGCGCACTTTGGAGCAAAGTGCAGGGGCGGACTGCCGTTTTGGCAGACCGGGCGCGCCGCCTGGTCCACCCCAGGGGATAAACTTTGCCCATGCAAGTCGCCTTGGCCCAACTCTCAAACCACCTTCAGCGGGGCCTGTCGTCGCTGTATGTGTTGCATGGCGATGAGCCCCTGCTGCAGCAGGAGGCCGCAGACACCATTCGCGCCACGGCGCGCGCCCAGGGCTACACCGAGCGCAGCAGCTACACCGTGGCAGGGGCCCACTTTGACTGGAGCGCGGTGCTGGCCGCAGGGGGCAGCCTGAGCCTGTTTGCCGACAAGCAAATCGTCGAAATCCGCATCCCATCGGGCAAGCCCGGTAAGGACGGCAGCGTGGCCCTGCAGCAGGTGGCCGAATCGGCCCGCGGCAACGACAGCACGCTCACGCTCGTCCTGCTGCCCCGCCTGGACAAGGCCACCAAGACCGGTGCCTGGTTTGCGGCACTGGAGGCCAACGGCGTTTCCATCCAGATCGACCCGGTGGAGCGCGGCATGCTGCCCCAGTGGATTGCCCAGCGCCTGGCCGCGCAGGGCCAGCGCGTGGTGGGCGGCGAGGAGGGCCAGCGCACGCTGCAGTTTTTTGCCGACCGTGTGGAGGGCAACCTGCTGGCCGCCCACCAGGAGATCCAGAAGCTGGCGCTGCTGCACCCGGCCGGTGAACTCACGCAAGCCCAGGTCGAGGCTGCCGTGCTCAACGTGGCGCGGTATGACGTGTTCAAGCTCGCCGAATCGGTGCTGGCCGGGCACACCGCCCGCGTGCAGCGCATGCTCGATGGCCTGCAGGCCGAGGGCGTGGCCGAGGTGCTGGTGCACTGGGCGCTGTCCGAAGACATCCGGGCCTTAAACCGCGTGAAAGACGCCATGAACGCGGGCCGCCCCATGCCCATGGCCCTGCGCGAACACCGCATCTGGGCCCCCAAGGAGCGCCTGTTCGAGCGCATCCTGCCCCAAGCCAGCGACGCCGCCCTGGCGCGCCTGCTGCAATCGGCCCACATCGTGGACGGCATCGTCAAAGGCCTCAAGCAGCCCGACTGGCCGCACGACGGGTGGCAGGCGCTGCAGCGGCTGGCGTTTCAGATGTGTCGGTTGACGCAGACGGCGCGGTGAAAAACTACACTAAAACCACGTATCGCGCTTGTCTGTAAAGCGTTTGTAGCTATTAAAGTAATAGCAATTCAGAGGGCGCTCACCGCCCCCCGCGCCTTGTCCACCCATATGCCCAAGTTCGCCACCAGATCCTTCTGGCTGAACGAACAACTCTCTTCGGAAAACAGCGCGCTCGATTCCAGCCGGTCCAGCAGGCCCAGCAGCACCTCGCCATAGCGCGGGGGCAGGGCGGCGAGCAGGGCGGTCTGGGCGCGGGCGGTGTTGGCCAGGGCGCTGGCAGAGCAGGCCTGCTCGCGGAATCTGGCGAGGGTGGATTCGATCAGCGCAAGCTGGTGCAGGGGCTCGTTCATGGTGGTGGGGGCGGCGGCGGTGGTCTTGGGCAGACGGTGAGCGTACTGCAGCGCCAAGCCGCGCGCACTGCGGGCAAATCCCCAGCAGGGCTGAGGCTGTGCGCGGGCACCGGTAGCCGTGCGCCTGGGCCGCTGTCAGAATCCGCGCGATTTCCTGAAAACCCGCTCTGAACTCCCCATCCACGCCCTCCGCGCCGCCAACAGCAGCGTCTGCCCGGCCGCTTTGGCAATCCCTGCGTTCGTTCGCTTGGGCTGCCGCTGCCGTGCTGGCGCTGGTGGCATTGGGCCATGACGGGCGGCGAATCGCGCAGCTCATGGCACTGGCATTGCCGGTGCTGGCATGGCTGGCGTGGCCTGTGCGCAGCCTGGTGGTGCATCGGCTGCGCGCCGCAGTGGTCTGCGGGTGGGCGCTGCTGTTTGCGGGTGATGCGGTGGTGCGGGCCTACCTGCTTGATGCATACCGGGCCGCCCCTGACAGTGCGGTGGTGCTGGCCGCCGCTGCCAACACCACAGCGCGCGAGGCGGCGGAGTACGCGTCGATGCACTGGCGTGCGCTGGCGGTGGGTGCGGGTCTGGTGGCAGCAATCCTGTGGCGGGTGGGGCGCAGTGCGCGCCAGGGCGTGCGCGTCTCAGCGCCATGGCCGCGCTGGGGCACTGCGCTGGTGTGCGTGCTGCTGTTACCCAGCGTGCTGGGCTATGCCAGCAAACCGTGGCGCAAGCTGCACCCGGTGGCGTTCTGGGCGCAGTGGAGTGAATCGGTGCACGCGCTGCGCCAGGGCTGGCGCGACCAGGCGGCACAGCGTGATGCCGTACTGGATCGCGCGCGAGCCGCTGCGCCGGTGCTGCGCCACACCGGCCCGTCCACCGTGGTGCTGGTGGTCACCGACAGCATCAACCGCGACAACATGGGCCTGTATGGCTACGCGCGCGACACCACGCCGCGGCTGCAGTCGATGCAAGCCCTGCTGGGCGGCGACATGGTGGTGCTGCGCAATGCATGGTCGGTGGACGCGAGCACAGTCGCATCGCTGCGCAACATCTTCGGGTTTGGCCAGCATGCGGCGGCCGTGTCGGCGGCTACCGGCAGCCCGGTCGGTGCCGATGAAGGCTTGCATGCCATTGCCCTGGCCCGGGCAGCGGGCTACAAGGTGTGGTGGATGAGCAACCACGACGACGTGGCCATCGAGCAGGAGCACGCCCGTCTGGCCAACGTGGTGGACATGGTCAACCGCACGCCGGGCCGCGCAGGGGCGTCGCTGGATGGCGCGCTGCTTGATCGCCTCAAGGAGGCGCTCGACGATTCTGCAGAGCGCAAGCTAATCGTGCTGCACTTGATGGGCGCACACCCGCACTATCGGCTGCGGTTTCCGAGTGGCGAAAATCCGTTTGACGATGGCGTGGACGCTGTGGAAACCCAGCTCGTGAGTCAAGGCCGCCCCGCCTGGGTGCGGCGCTTTCGCCACGAGTACGATGCCGCCCTGCTGTACCACGATTTCGTGGTGTCCGAGACGCTGCAGCTCACCCGCCAGGGTGCCCGGTTGGGCGAGTACCGCGCGTGGATGTACCTGTCAGACCACGGCCAGGAGGTGGGGCACGGCAGCGACCGCGCCGGGCACAGCCCGACCACCGCCTCGGGCTACCGGATTCCGGCCATTGTGTGGCGCAACCAGACGGAGCAGCCCGTATCGGCCGCCATGGCGCATGCGCCTTTTCGTACCGACTGGGCGGGCTGGACGCTGGCCGATGTGCTTCGCATCGACTGGCCCGGCGCACAGCCCGAGCGCAACGTGCTGCACGCCCGCTACCGCTGGCAACCGCCCGTGCTTGCACCAGGGGTGGTGTCGTTCACCGACTGACAGGTCGTGGCAGTGTGTCGCCCCCTTTTTTTGACCGCCGCGTGGCTTGCCTGGAGCAGGCGCAGCAACGGCTTGGAGATTGACTGCGGGTAACTGCGGCAAAATTGCACCATGAACGCCCTCAACGTCGCTGAATACACGCACACGCTCGGTTTGCAGGCAAAAACAGCCTCTGTGCTGATGGCCAAAGCGCCCGCAGCGATCAAAAACAAAGCCTTGCTGGCCCTGGCGCGCCTGCTGCGCGCGCACACCGACGCGCTGCAGGTGGACAACGCCCGCGACCTCGAGCGCGCCCGCGCCGCCGGCCTGGCCGAGCCCATGGTCGATCGCTTGAAGCTCAGCCCCAAGGTGCTGGAGACCTGCGCCCAGGGCTGCGAGCAGCTTGCCGCCATGCCCGACATCATTGGCGAGATCATCGGCATGAAGCAGCAGGAAAGCGGCATCCGTGTGGGGCAGATGCGCGTGCCGATCGGTGTGTTCGGCATGATCTACGAAAGCCGCCCCAACGTGACCATCGAGGCCGCGTCGCTGTCGATCAAGAGCGGCAACGCCTGCATCTTGCGCGGGGGTTCGGAGGCCATTGATTCCAACCGCGCCCTGGCCAGGCTGGTGCAGCAGGCGCTGGCCGAGGCCGGTCTGCCGCAAGACGCAGTGCAACTGGTGCAGACCACCGACCGCGAGGCCGTGGGCCAGCTCATTGCCATGCCGCAGTTTGTGGATGTGGTCATCCCCCGTGGCGGCAAGGGCCTGATCGAGCGCATCAGCCGCGAGGCGAAGGTGCCCGTCATCAAGCACCTGGACGGCAACTGCCACACCTATGTGGACGACCCCTGCGACATCGCCATGGCGGTGAAGGTGGCCGACAACGCCAAGACCCACAAGTACAGCCCCTGCAACGCCAGCGAAGGCCTGCTGGTGGCGCGTGCGGTGGCGGCCGATTTTCTGCCCAGGATCGGCGCGGTGTATGCCGCCAAGGGCGTGGAGATGCGCGGCTGCCCCGAGTCGCTGGCAATCTTGCAATCGGTGGTTGGGGCCACGCTGGTGCCCGCCACCGAACAGGACTGGACCGAGGAATACCTGGCCCCCATCATCAGCGTGAAGATCGTGGCCGGTGTGGATGAAGCCATTGCCCACATCAACCGCTACGGCAGCCACCACACCGACGCCATCCTCACGCGCGACCACATGCACGCCCAGCAGTTCCTGCGCGAGGTGGACTCCGCCAGCGTGATGGTGAACACCAGCACCCGCTTTGCCGACGGCTTCGAGTACGGGCTGGGGGCCGAGATCGGCATCAGCACCGACAAATTCCACGCACGCGGGCCGGTGGGCATCGAGGGCCTGACCTCGCTCAAATATGTGGTGCTGGGCGACGGCGAGGTGCGCGCCTGAAGCGGCCACCCAGCGGATTCAAGCAAGCTGTGCATCACCCTCGCGAGCCCGCGCCAGCGCAGCCCGCAGGCAGTGATGCAGAGGCGTTTGAAGGAAAAATTGGCCACTTGCGCACGTTTTTGTTGTGCTTGTAGCTATCAAATTGATAGTAAATTACGGGCCTTCGGGGGCGGCGCATGAAGATCATCATCCTGGGTGCGGGGCGTGTGGGCCAGAGCGTGGCCGACAGCCTGGTGTCCGAGCACAACGACATCACCGTCATCGACACCGACGCGGCCCGCCTGCGCGACCTCGAATCGCGTTTTGACCTGCGCGGCGTGGTGGGCAGCGGCATCGACCCTGCCGTACTGGGCGAGGCGGGCGCGCACGATACCGATCTGCTGATCGCTTGCGCCGCGCAGGACGAAACCAACCTGGTGTGCTGCAAGATCGCGCAGCTGATGTTCAACATCCCCACCCGCATTGCGCGCGTGCGCTCCAACGGTTTCAAGGCCGAGGCGCAACTGGCAGGCCTCGAGGGCTTTGCGGTGGACCGCATCATCTGCCCTGAAGAATCGCTCACGCGCTACATCGGCAAGCTCATCGACTACCCCGAGGCCATGCAGGTGCGTGAATTTGCCGGGGGGCGCGCCTGCCTGGTGTCGGTGCGGGCGCGGCAGGGCGCGCCCATGGTCAGCCACACCATTGCCGAACTGCGCGAGATCACGCCCGATGTGGCCATGCGGCTGGTGGCCATCTACCGGCGCTTTCCGGATGTGCCCGACCGTTTTGTGGCCTGCTCGGGCGACACGCGCATCGAGCCCGGGGACGAGGTGTTCGTGCTGGCCGCGCAGGAAAACATTGCCCAGGTGCTGTCCACCCTGCACCGGCAGGATGGCCGCAGCACGCCACCGGTGCGCCGCATCATGATTGCCGGTGGCGGCCATGTGGGCCTGCGCCTGGCGCACCAGCTCGGTCAGCAGGCGGGGCGCTTTCACGTCAAGATCATTGAGGAAGACCCGCAGCGCTGCGTGGAGCTGGCCTCGCAGTTGCCGCCCGACGTGATGGTGTTGCAGGGCGACACCACCGACGAAGACCTGCTGGGCGACGAAGGCGTGGAGGAGCTGGATCTGTTCCTGGCCCTCACGGACGATGATGAGGACAACATCATGTCCAGCCTGCTGGCCAAGCGTATGGGAGCCACGCGTGTGCTGGCGCTCATCAACCGCCGCAGCTATGCCGAGCTGATGCACGGCACCGAGATCGACATTGCGCTGTCGCCCGCGCAGGCCATGCTGGGCGAGTTGCTGGCCTACGTGCGCCAGGGTGATGTGCAGGCCGTGCACAGCCTGCGCCGGGGCGTGGCCGAGGCGCTGGAGATCGTGGTGCGCGGCGACCGCAAGACATCGCGCGTGGTGGGCCGCAAGGTCAGCGAACTGCCCCTGCCGCGCGATGTGCACATCGGCCTCATCGTGCGGGGCCTGCCGGATGCGCAGACGACCGACGCGGCCCAGGCAAGCGAGGCCGCGCCACCACCGCCCGAGGTCATCATCCCGCGCAGCTCCACCGTGCTGCAAAGCAATGACCATGTGGTGTTTTTCCTGCCGCACAAGCGCCTGGTGCGCGAGGTGGAAAAGCTCTTTCGCGTGAGCGCCACCTTTTTCTGACGCCTCCCAAAGAAACCGCCATGGTGGACATGTTTCCCGTTTTGCGCGTGCTGGGCATGCTGGTGATGATCTTCGCCTCGACCCTGTTGCTGCCCATGGCAGTGTCGTGGTGGACGCGCGACGGCATCTGGTTCGTATACCTGCTGTCGATGGGCGCTACCGTGTCGGTGGGTGCGTGGCTGTGGTGGAGCTTTCGCGTCTTTCGCCGCGAGCTGCAACCGCGCCACGGCGTCATGCTGGTGTCGCTGGTCTGGCTGCTGCTGCCGCTGTCGGCCTCGCTGCCGCTGATGCTGGCAGGGCACTACCTGGGCCGTCCGATGACGTTCACGCATGCCTATTTCGAGGCCGTGTCGGGCCTGACCACCACGGGCTCCACGGTGATGAGCGGGCTGGACGCGCTGCCCCTGTCGGTCAACCTGTGGCGCACCTTTTTGCAGTGGCTGGGTGGCATGGGCATCCTGATCCTGGCCGTGGCCGTGCTGCCCCTGCTGGGCGTGGGCGGCAGCCAGCTCTTCAAGGCCGAGGCGGCCGGGCCGGTGAAAGACGCCAAGCTCACCCCGCGCATGACCGGCACCGCCAAGGGGCTGTGGGGCGTGTACGCGATGTTCTCGCTGGCCTGCGCGGCCGCCTACTGGGCGGGCGGCATGTCGCTGCCGGATGCGGTCATGCACATGTTCACCACCGTGAGCCTGGGCGGCTTGTCGCCGTACGACGCGAGCTTTGGCAAGTTCCAGTCGCCGCTGCTCGAAGCCATTGCCATGGCCTTCATGCTGGTGGCCAGCTGCAACTTTGCCCTGTACTTCGTGGCCATGCGCAAGGGCGACTGGCGCGGCTTCTGGCGCGACCCGGAGCTGCGCGCCACGCTGGGCACGCTCGTCGTCGGTGGGCTGGTGGTGTCGCTGCTGCTGTGGGCCAAGGGCGTGTATGGGCTGCTGGACGCACTGCGTCATGGCATGTTCAATACCATCTCGCTGGCCAGCACCACGGGCTATGCCACGCTGGACTACCTGGCGTGGCCGGTGTTTGCCCCGGTGCTGATGCTGCTGCTGTCGGGCGTGGCCACCAGCGCGGGCTCCACCGGCTGTGGCATCAAGATGGTGCGCGTGCTCATCCTGGTCAAGCAGGCCCGCCGCGAGATGACGCGCCTGGTGCATCCGCGCGCCGTGCAGCCCGTGCGGCTGGGCGATGCGGTGGTGGACAACCGGGTGATTTTCTCGGTGATGGCCTTCATGCTGGTGTATGGCGCCACCATCATCGGGCTGAGCATGGTGCTGCTGTTGACCGACCTGGACCCGGTGACCGCGTTCTCGGTGGTGCTGGCCAGCGCCAACTGTGCCGGGCCCGGGCTGGGCCTGGTGGGTCCGGCGTCCAACTATGCCGTGCTGACCGACTTTCAGCTGTGGATCTGCACCCTGGCCATGCTGCTGGGCCGGCTGGAAGTTCTGAGCTTCATGGCCATCCTGACCCCGGCCTTCTGGCGTCGCTGAGACGGGGCGCGGGGCCGGCGGGGCCCGTCCCAAGGGCAACGGCTTGCGAAATGGCCGCCGGGCCCCACATCCCTACAATCCATCGCAATCCGAACCCCGAGGGCTTTCCATGGTTCCGCATCTCATCACGGCCCTGACCGGGCCCATCAACGAGCTTGAACAGCGCATCCTGGACTCCATGCCCGCCATCGAGCGCTGGTTCCGGCTGGAGTGGATGGAGCACACCCCCCCGTTCTACACATCGGTAGACATCCGCAACGCAGGCTTCAAGCTGGCCCCGGTGGACACCAACCTGTTTCCGGGCGGCTGGAACAACCTGACCCAGGAAATGCTGCCCCTGGCCGTGCAGGCCGCCATGGCCGCGATCGAGAAGATCTGCCCCGAGGCGCGCAACCTGCTGATCATCCCCGAGAACCACACGCGCAACACCTTCTACCTGGCCAACGTGGTGCAGCTGCAGCGCATCTTCAACATGGCCGGGCTGAACGTGCGCGTGGGCTCCATCAGCCCCGAGATCAAGAAGTCCACCCTGATCGAGCTGCCCAATGGCGAATCGATCACGCTCGAGCCTGTGGTGCGCACCAAGCGCCGCCTGGGCCTCAAGGACTTCGACCCCTGCACCATCTTGCTCAACAACGACCTGACCGCTGGCGCGCCAGGCATTCTGGAAGACATCCACGAGCAGTACCTGCTGCCACCGCTGCATGCGGGCTGGAGCGTGCGCAAAAAGACCACCCACTTCAAAAACTATGAAGAGGTGGCCAAGCGCATGGGCAAGATGCTGGGCATTGACCCCTGGCTCATCAATCCGCTGTACAGCCATTGCGACGGCGTGAACTTTGCCAGCGGCGAGGGCATGGACGCGCTGCAGACAGCCGTAGATGCCCAGCTGACCAAGGTACGCCGCAAGTACAAGGAATACGGCATCAACGAAAAGCCGTTTGTCGTCGTGAAGGCCAACAACGGCACCTACGGCATGGGCATCATGACCGTGCGCGACGCCAAAGAGCTCGATGCAGTCAACCGCAAGACCAAGAACAAGATGGCCATCATCAAGGACGGCCAGCCGGTGAGCGACCTCATCATCCAGGAGGGCGTGCTGACCCAGGAGCGTGTGCACGAGGCCGTGGCCGAGCCCGTGGTCTACATGATGGATCGCTACGTGGTGGGCGGTTTTTATCGCATGCATGCCGAGCGCGGCGTGGACGAAAACCTCAATGCCCCAGGCGCCAGCTTCGTGCCCCTGGCGTTCGAGCACAGCACGCACATGCCACAGCCCGGAATGCGGCCGGGAGTGAGCGCGCCCAATCGCTTTTACATGTACGGCGTGGTCGCCCGGCTGGCCATGCTGGCCGCCAGCTACGAACTGGAAGCCACCGACCCCGACGCCGAGACATACGACTGAGCCCCACGAAGCCCCACAGGAGCTGTTGGCGCGGGTGGTAGGCCTGCGGCTGCGAGACATTGCACACCGTTGCTGTGTGAAAGCAACGCCGGTTGAGACCTGGGGATGTCCTGCATAACTCCCTGCGGTATGTGACAGCGCGGCCTCGGGCGGTCCACGGCGTTGCTTTTCTTGCCAATAGCCAGGCTATTGGCTGCAAAAAGCGCCTTGTGGCCTATCCCGATCCGCACCTGCGCATCCTCGCGAGGGTTTTGCAGAGCTTCCCTGGCGGCGGCATGCCACGTTGGCCCGCGGATGCCAATACCAAGAGTTTATCCGTAAATAGTAAACTATCTCCCTGAGCCGTAGTTGACGCGGCGTAAGGCAAGACTTTGACGACCAAGAAGCGAGTGGACTCATGGGTAGTGACCGATGATTTTTGGCAGCGGGTGGAGCCGCTGATTCCT
>NZ_JBKDRI010000195.1:0-3423 GCF_046341535.1 Acidovorax sp.
AAAAATGGAGCCCAAAAGCGCCCTGGAAGGGCCAAGACTAGCGGGAAACGCCGCAGAGTTGCCCAAAAAATAGGCAGCCTGAAAATCCTGCTCTGTTGCGCTTCATCAGGCGTGGAAATCAGGGGTTTTTAGAGGTTCCCAATTGTTCGGGCACGGCGTGTTCCATGGCGCTGCTGTATTGGCCGCGTAGTTTGTTGTAGGTAATCCAGCGGTTTTGGGCTGCAGTTTTGCCGTTTTGGGTGAGTTCCGGTTTGTTGTTGATGGCGGCCTGGGGGTCGTCGTTTTTGACCCACCGGGTGTGCCGCAGGTGGCCGATGTCCATGTTCAGGCCCTGGAAGGTGATGCCGGTGGTGACGATGCCGTACAGCTTGTTGGGCTTGACCTGGGCGTGGAACAGGCCGTAGCTGAGCGCTGGGCGGTCGAGCATGGGGGCTTGCCGGTGTGAGCGCGTGGCGCGGGCCCGCGTGCAGCCAGCGCCCCAACTCGGAAGCTATTACTTTGATAGCTATAACCCCATATTTATCGGGCGTAACCAGCTTTTTTGATGACTAAAACTGCCACGCATCAACCTGCGCTGCCTGCGTAACCGTGCCGCAGCGCCGGCCAAAGCAGGTGCAGGTGGACACCCACCCACCGGTGCGCTGAAGCGGGTCACGCGCCATGGCGCGGGACGCCTCAGGTCGCAAGCGGCTGGACACCAAAACACCATAGGAATCAGTCAGTTAAGCGATTGCTTTGCACTGGGTCAATGAAGACCGACGGGGAAAGCACGAAACTTCAACGCGGCCTGCATCCCCCTCACGAGCGTGATGTGGAGCCTCCTGAACGGTTGACCGAGGGCAAACCCACCTGCCGATCGACCCGGCCGTGCATGCCAGGGAACTTCGCCATTAGCACTCACTCAGAGAGAGTGCTAACATTACTCCGAAGAGGAAAGGACGCCGGAATGAACCTTCAATCTGGAACCGCAGCAACGACCTTGGCACCTGCAAGCGCATGGTCGCTCGTGCCGCCCCTTGGCAATCTGGACGCCTATATCTCGGCGGTCAATCGCTTGCCCATGCTCTCGCTGGAAGAAGAGCAGTCGTACGTGCGCCGTTTGCGTGACCACAACGATGTGGACGCAGCCGGACGGTTGGTGATGTCCCACTTGCGGCTGGTGGTGTCGATTGCCCGCCAGCATCTGGGCTACGGGCTGGCCCATGGCGACCTCATTCAGGAGGGCAACGTCGGTCTGATGAAGGCCGTCAAGCGCTTTGACCCCGACCAGGGCGTGCGGCTGGTGAGCTATGCCATGCATTGGATCAAGGCCGAGATTCACGAGTACATCCTCAAGAACTGGCGCATGGTCAAGGTGGCGACCACCAAGGCCCAGCGCAAGCTGTTTTTCAATCTGCGCTCCATGAAGCAGGGCTTCAAGGCCGATTCTGCTGCTGCCGACGCCGCCACGCACCGCGATACGCTGTCCGATCACGAAATCGACGCGGTCGCAGCGCAACTGAACGTCAAGCGCGAAGACGTCATCGAGATGGAAACGCGCATGGCCGGTGGCGACGTTTTGCTGGACCCTGCACCTTCGGACGATGGCGAGCAGGCCTTTGGCCCCATTGCCTATCTGGCCGATGCATCGCACGAGCCGACAGCGATGATCGAGTCGCGTCAGCGCGACGCCATGGCCACCGATGGCATTGCGGCCGCATTGGGCTGCCTGGACGACCGCAGCCGCCGCATCGTGGAAGAGCGGTGGCTGAAGGTCAATGACGACGGCACGGGCGGGATGACCTTGCATGAGCTGGCGGCCGAATATGGCGTGAGCGCCGAGCGCATTCGCCAGATCGAGGTGGCAGCGATGAAGAAGATGAAGAAGGCGCTGGCCGATTACGCTTGACGGCGCTTGATGTGCTGCTGGCGGGGCACGCGGCCGATCGCGCCCCGCAGTGGCACCGTGGTGGCGTAACATCACCGGTGCCGGACACAAGGCACAAGGGTCCCGTGAGGGGCCCTTTGTTTTTCAGCCCCCTGATTTTTCCGCCAAGGAGCCTCCCTTGTCACGCCCCACCGCACCCATCCTGTCCCGCCGCAGCACGGCACTGATCTTGGCACTGGCCGCCGCAGCCCCCTGGGTGGCGGCGCAAACCGCGCCCCCTGGCGCAGCGGCGCCTGCTGGCAAGTGGCCCACCAAGACGGTGCGGATCATTGTCGGCTTTCCCGGTGGTTCCTCCCCCGACCTGACGGCGCGCACGTTTGCCGAGCCCCTGTCGAAGGCGCTGGGTCAACCCGTCATCGTTGAAAACCGCGTGGGCGCAGGCGGCAACATCGGCGCGGACGCCGTGGCCAAGGCGCGTGACGACCACACCATCGGCCTGATGATCAACGGCAACCTCACCATTGCCAAGTTGATTAACCCGGCGGTGCCCTACGACCCGCTCAAGGACCTGGCCCCGTTGAGCCTGATTGGCACATCACCCCTGGTGCTGACCGCGCCCGTGAACCAGCCGGGTCTGCCCGCAACCGCTACCGCACAGGAGTTCTTTGCGGCCGCCCGCAATGCCGGTGACAAGTGGAGCTATGGCACGCCCGGCGTTGGCACCGTGGGCCACATTGGCACCGAGTTGCTCAAATCCCGCACCGACATGAACCCTGTGCATGTGCCCTTCCCCGGCTACGCGCAGGTGGCGACCGCCATGCTGGGTGGGCAGTTGCAGATGGCGCTGATGCCGCCTGCCCTGGCCCAGGCCCAGATCAAGGCGGGCAAGTTGCGCGCGATCGGCGTGACATCGACGACGCGCAGTTCACTCGCGCCAGACATTCCAAGCCTGTCCGAGGCCGGAATCCGCGACTTCAACCTGGAAATCTGGAACGCGTTTGCAGCCCCTGCCACCATGCCCAAGCCCATCCAGGCGAAGCTGGCGGCGTTGATTGGCGACATCGCCCGCAGTGACGACGTGCGCAGCAAGCTCTTTCAGCAAGGCTGGCAGGTGGCGGGCACATCGCCAGAGGGCTTGGCCAACCGCATCAAGGCCGACACCAGCCTGCTGGGCGGCGTGATTGCCGCGCGGGGCATCAAGGCCGAGTAGCGCGCTGCGTTCGGCAGCCTGCCCGATGGTCTGCGGGGCGCCCCGCGGGCCGCTGGCGTCTGCGCAGGTCAGACGCTCGCCTTTTTACGACGGCCTGGCCGCTCAGCGCGCCTCGGCCAGCAGCCCCTTCACATCCGAAGCAAGTGCCTGCGCGCCACTGCCATAGCGGTGGTACAGGCGCAGGCGCCCCGCCGTGTCATAGACGTAGCTTCCGGCAGAGTGGTCCATGGTGTAGCTGGTGGGCGTCTTGCCATCGACCTTCTTGTAGTAGATCTTGAAGTCCTTGGCCACGGCGGCCAATTGCTCGGGCGAGCCCCGCAGCGCCAGAAAGCTCGGATCAAAATTG
>NZ_JBKDRI010000196.1:0-9902 GCF_046341535.1 Acidovorax sp.
GCCTCAAATTCGGTCGCGCGTGGTCTGGCGCCGGGTCTCGGTGTGCAGTGGTGCGCGGGCTGATGCAAAGTACGCGCGCGCGTTGTCGCAGTCCCTGGCAATGCCCGCTGTCAGGGCCTCCAGACTGTCGTATTTCAGCTCGTCGTGCAGTTTGTGCAGCAGTTCCACGCGCACGATTTTACCGTACGCCCCTTCGGGGCCCAGGTCGGCCGACCACTGCAGGCAGTGCGTCTCCAGCAGGACGCGGCCGCCGTTGACGTCGTTTGGGTCGAGCGACGGCCGCACGCCCAGGTTGGCCACGCCCGGCAGCGGTGTTGCGCCCAGCCCGTGCACCAGCACGGCAAAAATGCCGCTGGCGGCCGGTTTCCAGTGGGCAAACCGCAGGTTGAGCGTGCGAAATCCGTTGCCCGCGCCGGCAGCGGTGGCTCCCAGCTCGCGCCCCAGTTTGCGCCCGTGCACCACATGGCCGCTGATCGTGTAGGGGCGGCCCAGCAGGCGCGCGGCTGCGTCCATGTCGCCACTGGCCAACGCCTTGCGCACGGCCGAGCTGGACACGCGCAACCCGCGCACTTCATAGGAGTTCATGCGGGCCACGTCGAAGCCGCGGCTTTGCCCTGCTGCGTCGAGCATGGCGTAGTCGCCCGCGCGCTGTCGCCCGAAGCGGAAATCGTCGCCCACCAGCACATACCGGGCACCCAGGCCCTGGAGCAGCACCTCATCGATGAAGGCCTGGGGCGACTGTGCGGCCAGCCTGGCGTCAAAGGGCAGCACCACGGCCTGCTGAACGCCGCAGCGGGCCAGTTCGGTCAGCTTGTCGCGCAGCGTGCCCACGCGCGCCGGGGCCAGCTCGGGCTTGTTCAGGGCGCCCGCAAAGTAGTCCCGTGGATGGGGCTCGAAGGTCAGAACGCAGCTTTCCACGCCCCGGTGCGCGGCTTCGCTGCTGAGCAGGGCCAGCATGGCCTGGTGGCCCCTGTGCACTCCGTCGAAGTTGCCAATGGTCAGCGCACAGGCGCGCGCAATGCCCGGATGGTGGAAGCCACGAAAGATCTTCATCGATTTGTTATTGATTTGATAGCAACAGGTGCGCTCCCAATAAGCGCAAGACGCTAATCTGTCATGAAATCGGAGTATATTGTGACCCATGGGCGGCCCAGCGCACGGCGCCCGCGAGACGTCAGCGTTCCGATTCCTTGTGTACTTGTGTTCCAGGAGGCGTGTTTTGAAGGTCTTGAAACTGTCAGCCCAGGGCTTGCCCCAGTCGTGGATCTCGCTTGAACAGGCGGTCATTCACTACGCCGCAGGCGAGGTGCGGTGGGAGTCCGGTGCCCACATCGCCCGTTTCCGTGGTGGGTACAACGCCATCACGGGCGAACAGTCGGTCATCGCCGTCAATAGCATCATCGGCACCAAGGGCGTGCCCGGCATCAACCCCTTTGGCCTCAAACCCAGCCTGACCAACAGCAAGTTGTTTGCGCGGGACCGCAATGTGTGCGCCTACTGCGGCGGGCACTTCCATGAAGAAGACCTCACGCGTGAGCACATCGTGCCCTTTGCCCGCAACGGGCAGGACCACTGGATGAATGTCGTCACCGCCTGCCGCCCCTGCAACCACCGCAAGGGCCCGCGCACGCCCGAGCAGGCCCATATGCCGCTGCTGTATGCGCCCTACGTGCCCAGCCTGTGGGAAGACTTCATCCTGCGCAACCGGCGCATTCTGGCGGACCAGATGGAGTTTTTGATGGCGCACGTGCCCAAGTCGTCGCGGCTTCTGGCTTGAAGCAGGGCGCGAGCCGACGAGCGCTCACATCAGGCAAACACGCCTGCGGTGTCTTGCATGCGGGCAGACACTTCGCCCAGGTGGTGCAGGGTGTCGCCGAAGGTCATCTCCAGTTGCGTGAGCTTTTTGAAGTAGTGGCTCACAATGTATTCGTCCGTCACGCCGATGCCGCCGTGCAGCTGCACCGCCTGCTGGCCCACAAACCGCATTGACTGACCCAGCTGCACCTTGGCCCGGGCCATGGCAGCGCGGCGTTCGGCCGCGGGCGCGCCCAGCTTGAGGCTGGCGTAATAGCTCATCGAGCGGGCCAGCTCCAGCTGCATCTTCATGTCGGCCGCGCGATGGCGCAGCGCCTGGAAGCTGGCAAGCGGCACGCCGAACTGCTTGCGCTGGTTCATGTATTCGAAGGTGACGGCAGCGGCTTGGTCCATCACCCCCACGGCCTCGGCGCAGGCAGCGGCAATGCCGGTATCCACCGCCAGCTCCAGCGCGGCCAGGCCATCGGTGGTGATGAGCGCGGCGGGCGCATAGGCCAACTGCACTTGCGCGGCGCGGCTGCCGTCTTGCGTGACGTACCCCTGCGTGGCGACGCCGCTGGCGGTGCGCTCCACCAGGAACAGGGCGATGCGGCCGTCGAGCTGCGCGGGCACGATGAAGGCGTCGGCATGATCGCCCGCGGGCACTATGCTTTTGATAGCGTTAATAGCATACGCGTCGTGCGTAACAGTTGCTTTTGCATCGCAAACGTCCAGGCGGTAGCGTGCCTTGCGCTCCTGGTGGGCCAGCACCACCAGCGCCTGGCCGCTGGCCACGCGCGGCAGCCACGCCGACTGCAGGGCGGCAGGGGCGTGGCGCGACAGCACGCTGCTGGCAATGAACGATTGCGCAATGGGCGCGAGCACGATGCCGCGGCCCAGTTCCTCGGCCACCACCATGGCGTCAATCGCGCCCTGGCCCATGCCGTCATGCGACTCGGGCACGGTCAGCGCGGTCAGGCCCAATGCGGCCAGTTCGTTCCAGGCGGCGCGGTCAAAGCCACCGGCAGCCACGGCGGCGCGGCGGCGCTCGAACGTGTAGCCCTTGTCCACCCACTTGCGGACGGCGTCGCGCAGTTGTTGCTGGTCGTCAGAAAAATCGAAATCCATGTGTCTCTCCTGGTGCTGGCTTGTGGCGCCTTGGCGCCTTCATCAATCAGCGAAGCTCTGGCTGGAACCCCCTCGCGGAGGGGGCACGGGGGAGTAGTCCTGTCGCGCACTGCGCGGACCGCACTGGGCGTCAGCCCAGCACGGTCTGCGCGACGATGTTGCGCTGTACTTCGTTGGAGCCACCATAGATCGTGGTCTTGCGCAGGTTGAAGTACGTGGATGCCAGCGGCGCGTTGGCCGTGGCACCGCCGGGGAAGTTGCCCTGCCAGCCGGCTTCCATGGCTTCCTCGATAAAGGGCAGGGCAAACGGCCCGGCGGCCAGCATCATCAGTTCGGCATAGCGCTGCTGGATCTCGCTACCCCTGATCTTGAGCAGGCCTGCGATGTCGAGCGAATTTTTGCCGCTTTTTTCGGCCGACAGCACGCGCAGCACCAGCATTTCCAGCGCCACGATGTCCACCTCCAGCAGAGCGATCTGGTCGCGAAAACGGCTGTCGTCCCACAGGCCTTCGGTCTTGGCAATGCGTTTTAAGCGCTCGAGCTCGCGCTTGCTGCGGTTCACATCGGCAATGTTGGTGCGCTCGTGGCTCAAAAGGTGCTTGGCGTAGGTCCAGCCCTTGTTTTCCTCGCCCACCAGGTTTTCAACCGGCACCTCGACGTTGTCGAAGAACACTTCGTTGACTTCGCACTCGCCATCGAGCAGCTTGATGGGGCGCACGGTCACGCCGGGCGACTTCATGTCCACCAGCAGGAAGCTGATGCCGGTCTGGGGCTTGCCTTCGTTGCTGGTGCGCACCAGGTTGAACATCCAGTCGCCATGCTGTCCCAGCGTGGTCCAGGTTTTTTGGCCGTTGACGATGTACTTGTCGCCCACACGCTCGGCACGGGTTTTGACCGAGGCCAGGTCCGAGCCGGAGCCGGGTTCGCTGTAGCCCTGGCTCCACCACACTTCGCCGCTGGCGATGCCGGGCAGAAAGCGCCGTTGCTGCTCGGCATTGCCAAACGCCATGATCACCGGCGCCACCATCACGGGGCCGAAGGGGACGATGCGGGGCGCGCCCGCCAGCGCGCATTCTTCTTCAAACAGGTGTTTTTGCACGGCCGTCCAGCCGGGGCCACCGAACTCCTTGGGCCAGCCGAAGGCCAGCCAGCCCTTTTTGCCGAGAATCCTGGCCCAGCCCTGCATGTCGTCTCGGGTCAGGCGCAGCGCATGGTGCACCTTGTGCGAGATGTCCGAGGGCAGGTTGGCCTGAACCCAGCGGCGAACTTCTTCGCGAAAAGCCTGCTCTTCGGGGGTGAATGCGAGATCCATGCAGCGCGTCTCCTGGTGACTGCGCCGTTGTAGCACGGTCGTTCGTTTCAGTCCTGTCCGGGTTGCGACATGGGCGCGGGCTCGGGGGTGATGCCCAGCTCGTCGCAAAGCCGCTGCACGGTGGCGCGCAGGCTGGCCACTTCCTGCTCCAGTGCGTGAACCCGCTCGCGCAGCCCTTCGGTCGCGGCATGGGTGGGGGTGCCGGATGTCCCGGCCGCCGCGTGGCTGGTGTCCACCGGACCGCACAGCAGGTGCGCCCAGCGCTGCTCGCGTGCGCCGGGCGCCCTGGGCAGCAGGGTCACCAGCGGCCCGCCCTTTTCGGCGCTGCGCTCGTGCAGTTCGTCCAGAAAGGCCTCGACTGAGGAAATATCGGCAAAGCGGTACCAGCGCTCGGCGTTGATGCGCAGCTCGCCCGCTGTTTGCGGGCCGCGCAGCATGAGCAGGCCCAGCAGCACGGCGGACTGCTCGGGAACGCCGATGCCACGCTGAAAGTTGTGCTCCCATCGCGTGGTACGGCTGCCGCTGCTTTCAAACGCCAGGGTCAGCAGTTTGAGGGAATCCAGCGCCTCCTGGGCATCGGCGTCGCTCAGCTGCATCACCGGGTCGCGGCTGGTTTTCTGGTTGCAGCCGGTGACCAGGCCGTTGAGCGACATGGGATAGCTGTCGGGCACGGTTCGCGCCTTTTCCATGAGCGTGGCCAGCACGCGGGCTTCGTTGGGGGCCAGGGGGCGGGTGGTGGGATCGAAGGGCATGGCTGGGATAATCTGCGGCAAATGAACAAGAACATTGTGATTTTGATCTCAGGCGGCGGCTCCAACATGGCCGCCATCGTCCGCGCCGCGCAGCAGGAGAACTGGGAGCAGCGCTACGGTGCCCGGGTGGCCGCCGTGATCAGCAACAAGGCCGATGCCGCCGGGCTGGCGTTTGCCCGCAGCCAGGGGATTGCCACCGAGGCGTTGGACCACAAGGCGTTTGAAAGCCGCGAGGCCTTTGACGCCGCGCTGGCGGCGCGCGTCGACAGCTACCAGCCTGCGCTGGTGGTGCTGGCGGGGTTCATGCGCATCCTCACGCCCGGGTTTGTGCAGCGTTACACGGGGCGGCTGGTCAACATCCACCCATCGCTCCTGCCCGCATTCACTGGGCTGCACACCCACCAGCGCGCCATTGACGCGGGGTGCAAATTCGCGGGGGCCACGGTGCACCTTGTCACGGCCGAGCTGGACGTGGGGCCGATTCTGGATCAGGCGGTGGTCCCGGTTGTGCCGGGTGACACGGCCGATGTGCTGGCGGCGCGGGTGTTGACCCAGGAGCACATCATCTACCCGCGCGCTGTCCGCGCCTTGCTGCCAACGCTTTAAGCAAGCTCTGCATAACCCTCGCGAGGATGCGCTGGTGCGGATCGGGATAGGCCACAAGGCGCTTTTTGCAGCCAATAGCACGGCTATTGGCAAGAAAAGCAACGCCGTGGACTGCCCGAGCCCGGGCCCGCCCAGACCGCAGGGAGTTATGCAGAGGTTCCTTAACCGCTGGTGGGGCTTCGACACGCGGCAAACGCGCCGCCATGCCCCACCCCATGCTCGCCCCTGGCGCAACGCGATTGCGTCGCTGGCTCAGGCGTCTTCGCCGGTGACCGTGGTGCAGCGTTCAAACCGCGGTCGCAGCACGCCGTCCACCACCACATGGTCTGCAAACATGGCGGCCGGGCGCACCCACAGCCCGCGCTGCCCGTAGAGCGCGCGGTACACCGTCATGGCCTCCAGGGTTTCGCTGTGTCGCGCCGTGCCGACCACTTCGTAGAGCATGCCCTTGTAGTGGCGATACAGCCCCAGCGGCGGGGTGTCAGGCAGGGGTGGAAGGTCGGAGTCGTTCATGGTTAGGATAGTGACTGGCAAAAATCAACCACGCGAGAGGGGTGCGCTTGGATCAGGCAGATTTTGTGCACCTCGTGCGCTTGAGCGAACACGACAGTGCTGACAACAACCGAGCCTACCGGCTGCGCCTGGCTGCGTTTGCCGCGCTCGGCTATGTCTGGGTGCTCGGCTGCCTCTTGCTGGCCATCGGCATTCTGGCCTGGGTGCTGCCCGCGTTGCTGTCGGGCAGGTTTCGGATTGTCATGGTTTTTGCATGGCTGGGCGCCGCCGCACTGTTGTGGGTGAGCGTGCGGGCGCTGTGGGTGCGGCTTGACCAGCCTTCAGGCGTGGAGGTGACCGCGCTCGATGCCCCCGACCTGTTCGAGGCGCTTGAGCGAATCCGCCGCAAGATCAAGGGCCCGCCCATCCACAAGGTCACGCTCAACGACGAGTTCAACGCAAGCATCCAGCAACTGCCTCGCTTTGGACTGCTCGGTGGCTCGGTCAATCACCTCACCATCGGTCTGCCGCTGATGCTGGCGCTGGACCGCCCCCGGTTGATGGCCGTGCTGGCCCACGAGTATGGCCATCTGCGCGGCGACCATGGGCGTTTTGCAGCCTGGATCTATCGCACGCGGCTGTCATGGATGCGCCTGAACCACAGCCTGTCTGACAACGTGGGGCCCGTGGCCGCTGCCACGCAGATGTTCATGCGCTGGTACTTTCCGCGCTTTTCGGCCAGGACCTTTGCACTGGCGCGCCAGGATGAATACGAGGCCGACGGCATCGCTGCGCGCCTGCTAGGGCGCGAGGTGACGGCTGCAGCGCTGATCGAGATCGAGGTGCGCGGAGCCTGGCTGCGCGCGGAGTTTTGGCGGGCACACTGGAGTGCTGCGGCTGACAGTTTGCTGCCCGTGGGGCCGTACCGCAGGATGCGCAAGCTGCTTGCGGCCCCGCCCGATGCCGCTTTTGCCAACGATGCGCTGCGCCAGGCCCTCAAACGCCTGAGCAACCTGGAAGACACCCACCCTGGACTGCGCGACCGCATCGAAGCACTGGAGACTGCTCCTGCCCTGCCAGAGTGGTCACGCGGCACCGCACTCGGGCTGCTCGGCACCGAAGTCAAGCGATGGATGGCGCATTTGGACAAGCAGTGGTGCCGCGATCATGCGTCGGAATGGAAACTGCACCACGCGCGACTGGGGCGGGTGCGCGAGCGCGTGAAGGCGCTGCAAGCCGCCATGCCCCAGGCAAGCGCTGCCGATCTGGTGGAGCTGGCGCGCCTGAGGCGCCAGCTAGACCCGCGGGCCGCCGTGCGGGACCTGTACGAAGTGGCTCTGGAGCGCAGCGCCGAGTACCCTCCAGCCCTGCGCGGGCTGGTCACCTGCCTTGATAAGGATGACAGGGAGGCCAAGATGGCACTGCTGCACCGGCTCTGGGAGGCCGGTGGCAACACCCGTTACTGGGCAGCGCGCGCCGCGCTGGCCGAACTGGAGACCCCACGCCTTGGAGTCGACCACGACGCTGCGGCCTTCAAGCAGTGGCGCAGGCGCTTTGAGCGCGCCCAGGAGGCAGAGGATCGGGCCTGGGACGAGCTTTCGGGGACGTCATTTTTCAGCCAGATCACGCGCCATGACCTGAGTCCGTTCGAACTGACCGAGGTGCAGGCCGAGCTGTCGCGTTGTGCGCCGGTACGACGCTGCTGGCTCGTACGCAAGAATCTGCGCGACTATCCGCAGCGCCGCGCCTACCTGGTGTTTGTGGAGCTTCCCGGCATGAACCATGAAGGCTGCGACCGCCTGTGCCGCAAGCTCGAACGCAGCCTCAGCCTGTCCGGCCCCGCGCTGGCGTTGTGGGCGGGAGAGTCGCTGACCCTTGGCAAGATTGAGCGGGCTGCTTTCGAGCCCATCTTTGAGCGCTGACGCACGCGGGGGTGCGTCTGGGTGCAGCCCCCGGCGCGGGCCGTGGTGTGCCTATGGCAGTCGCGTCATTCAAGGCCCAGCGCCTCCACGCTCCCGCGGCCTGCGCGCACCACCACGGGGTCGCCCCCCGAGCCCATGGGCGTCAGGTCCACCACGGTCGTCGCCTCCAGCGGGCAGGCACCCGCGTCCACAATGCCGTCCAGCAGTTTCTCGTACCGGCTGCGAATCTCGTGCGGGTCGTTCAGCGGCTCGGTCTCTTGGGCCGGGATCAGGGTGGTGGCCAGCAGCGGCGCACCGTGCAGTTCCAGCAGCAACTGCAGCCCCTTGCCGTCAGGCACACGCAGGCCAATCGTCTTGCGCGACGGATGGCTCACCCTGCGGGGCACTTCCTTGGTGGCTTCCAGGATGAACGTGTACGGGCCAGGGGTGCCGAGCTTGAGCAGGCGGTACTGCCGGTTGTCCACCCGTGCGTAGTTGGCCAGCTCCGACAGGTCGCGGCACAGCAGCGTAAGGTGGTGCTTGTCGTCCACCTGGCGGATACGGCGCATGCGGTCCACCGCGTCCTTGTCGTCCAGATGGCACACCAGCGCGTAGCTCGAATCGGTGGGCACCGCCAGGATGCCGCCTTTTTGCAGCAGCGTGGCGGCCTGCTTGAGCAGGCGCGGCTGCGGATTGTCGGGGTGAACTTCGAAGTACTGGGCCATGCGGCGAGGGTGATTGTTTTCGTGCGGGTCGACAGTTGGTAGTCATCCCGGTCGCGTCATAAAGGGCCACGGGCGCGGCGCTTTTGCCATGCCGGGGCGCGGGCTCAATGCTGGATGCGGTCCTGCAAAAGCTCCCACACGGGCGTCAATTCGCCGGGCAGGAACGGCAACTGGCCCAGGTCGGTGCGCGACTCGCCAGGGCTGTGAAAATCACTGCCCCGCGACGCGGCAAGCCCGAACTCCTGGGCCATGGCCGCGTAGGTGACGTATTCCGCTGTCGTGTGGCTGCCCGTCACCACTTCAACGCCCGTGCCGCCATGCGCCTTAAATTCGCTGAACAGCGCAAATTCTTCGTTGGCTGTGAATCTGTAGCGCGCCGGGTGCGCAATGATCGCCATGCCCCCGGCGCCAGTGATCCAGCGCACTGCGTTGCCCAGCGTGGCCCAGCGGTGCTCCACATAGCCGGGCTTGCCTTCGGTGAGATATTTGCGAAAGACCTCGGGGGTATCGCGGCAGACGCCAGCTTCCACCAGAAAACGGGCGAAATGCGTGCGCGAGATGAGCGCGGGGTTGCCTACGAAACGCAGGGCTCCCTCGTATGCACCGTGTATGCCGACTGCGGCCAGTTGCTGCGCCATTTCCATGGCCCGCTCGCCGCGGCCACCGCGCGTGGCCGCCAGGCCCGCAGCCAGTTGGGCATTGTCGGGGTCGAAGCCCAGGCCCACGATGTGCACGGTCGTGTTGGCGAAGGTCACCGAAATCTCGGTACCCGTGAGGTAGGGCAGCCCCTGGGCGCGTGCCGCGGCGGCTGCGCGGTGCTGCCCGCCGATCTCGTCATGGTCCGTCAGCGACCACAGCTCCACCCCCTGGGCCTTGGCGCGGCTTGCCAGATCCTCGGGCGTGAGGGTGCCGTCGGACACCACGGAGTGGCAATGCAGGTCGGCGTTGAGATAGCTTGGCACGTTTTTGATTTTACGGGCGTCGGTCGTTTTGCGCCTTGGCGAGGCGCATGCCGCTGTCATTTTGGCGACGGCTGCGGGGCTGTGGCTTCGACGGGCTCAGCCCGAACGGGTGGGGGGGGGGGCTGTGGCTTCGACAGGCTCAGCCCGAACGGGTGGGGGGGGGGGCTGTGGCTGCGACAGGCTCAGCCCGCACGGGGGGGGTGCGGGGCTGGCGTGGACAGGCTCGGCCG
>NZ_JBKDRI010000197.1:0-29265 GCF_046341535.1 Acidovorax sp.
CGATTGCCATGACTTCCCCTTCCAGAAAAAGTGAGTTGATGAAAAGATTCGCCTCTCCATCGTGGCACTTCGTTGCCGTAAACCGCAACCCCCACGGGGCGCGGCTCACTTGGGACGGGGAAGTCCCTTTCATTCGTTAGCACTATGGCCCGAAATTCACGCGCTCGTTCATCGTTCAACTTAACAAGTCGCTGCATCCGACCGCCTGCAGCGTCGGCTGCGCTGCGACGTTGAGTGCCCGCTTTCGTCTTGAACCCTGACGCCCGCTGATCTCCATCAGGTTCAAAGGGACTCTCCCAGTCGATACCGGCGGGCCGGACTCGACACCCTTGGCGTGGACACTGGCGAGACTGTAGCGCTGTGGTTTGCAGTGAGGCGGCTGCGTGCCCGGTCAGGTCGCGGTGGCAGGCAGCACACCCAGCAACTGGTGCAGCCGTGGGCTGGTGGTGGTGTACTGCAGCGCCACCTTGTCGCCCTTGAGCGCCTCGGCCGCGGCAAAGGCGGCCAGGGTGGCTTCGTGGAAGCCGCACAGGATGAGCTTGCGTTTGCCGGGGTAGGTGTTGATGTCGCCCACGGCGTAGATGCCGGGCACGCTGGTGCGGAAGGCTTCGGTGTCCACCACCAGTTGTTTGCGGTCCAGCGCGATGCCCCAGTCGGCAATGGGCCCCAGCCGGGGGGACAGGCCTAGAACGGCCAGCAGCACATCCAGCGGCAGGGTGCGGGTGTTGCCATCGGGGCCCACCACACGCAGCGCAGTCAGCCGACCATCCGTGGTGTCGATGCCGGTGATCTGCGCGGCCTCGACATGGATGCGGCCCGCATCGCGCAGTTGCTGCAGGCGCTGCAGCAGGGCGTCGGGGGCGTGGAACACATCGCGGCGGTGCAGCAGGCTCACGCGGGCGGCCTGGGCTTGTTCGGCCAGCGCCACGGCGCGCGCCACGGCGGGCTCATCGCCGCCATGCACCACCACATGCTGCCCGGTGACGTCGGCCGTGGCGGGCAGATTTTGGTAGTGGACCTGGGTACCCACAAACCGCGCGATGCCGTCCACCTTGAGCGAGCGCGGCACAAAGGCACCCACCCCGGCCGCGATGAACACCGCGCGGGCGAGCAAGGGTGTGCCCTGAGAGGTTTCCACCCGCAGGCGCCCGTCGGCCTGCACGGTAAGTGCTGACACCAGCGTGTTCAGGTGCCACTGGGTCTTGAACGGTGCAATTTGCTGGAGCAGCAGACCGGCCAGCTCGCGCCCGGTGCACACCGGAATGCCGGGAATGTCATAAATGGGCTTGTCGCCATACAGCTCGACACACTGGCCGCCCGCGTGGGGCAGGGCGTCGATCAGGTGGACGGGGATGCCCTGCAGGCCGAGCTGGAAGACCTGGAACAAGCCCACGGGGCCCGCGCCGATGACGACGGCATCGGTTTCTTGGATCATGGCTGGGTTGCCCGGTGTGCTGCCTTCAGCGCCAGATCGAGTTCGGTGAGCGCTCTCTCTTGAGGCTGGGCGGTTCGAGGCCCTGCGCCGCGCTTCGACAGGCTCAGCGTGAACGGATTGTTGTGGCTCAGCGTGAGCGGATTGTTGTGGCTCAGCGTGAGCGGATTGTTGTGGCTCAGCGAGAACGGATTCTTGGGGCTGAGCGTGAACGGATTCTTGGGGCTCAGCGTGAACGGATTCTTGGGGCTGAGCGTGAACTGATCCTTGTGGATCAGCGCGAACGAACGGGTGTCAATCAGCGCGCAATCGCCTGATACCGGCGTTCCCCCAAACCAGTGCCAGCGTGGAACTGGCTTTGCCAGGCCACTGGTGGCGTCCCCCTTGGGGGATGACGCGAAGCGGCTCAGGTGGATCACTTAATCAAGTTGGCAATCTTGCCCGGCTTGCCGTTCCACTCGTCGGCGTCGGGCAGCGCGGGCTTGCGCTTGGTGATGCTCTTCCAGCCGTCGGCAAGGGCCAGGTCTGCGTTCAGCTTGATGAAGGCCATCTGGTCTGCGGGCAGGTCTTCTTCGGCAAAGATGGCGTTGGCCGGACATTCGGGTATGCAGACGGCGCAGTCGATGCACTCGTCCGGATCGATGACGAGCATGTTCGGGCCTTCGCGGAAGCAGTCCACGGGGCACACGTCCACACAATCGGTGTACTTGCACTTGATGCAGTTTTCGGAGACGACGTGGGTCATGACAAGGCGTGTGTGGGGCGGTGAAACCCTCAATTTTAGAAGCTTTCACCGGCCGTTGGTTACAGGGCCCCTGGTGTGGGAGGGGTGTCTCTGGTGTGGGGGCTGTTCTGGATCAGTTCACCAGCACGGCGCCCGCCGTTTTGTGGCTGGCCGTGTCCACCAGGATCAGCGCGCCAAGCACGCGGGCGTGGCCAAAAGCGGCGGCCGGAATGGCCTCTTGCAGCAACAAATCCACATGGCCGATGGCGTTGGGGTCAAGCTGGGTGGCAGGTTCTTCGGCCAGCGTGTTGATGTTGAGCTTGTGCACCACGGCTTTGACTTTGGCCTTGACCCAGCGGTGGCCGTGCAGCGCCCAGTACACGCGGCCCGCCACCAGGGGCTCGTCGTCCATCCAGGCGATGGTGGTGTTCAGTTCGCGGCGGGCGGGCCACGCGGGCACGGCTGCGGGGGTGTCGCCAAAGTCATCATCGGCCGGGGCTGCCGCTGCGGTGGGGGCGGCCACGATCCAGTCGCCGCGCGAGACATCCACCTCGCGGTCGAGGATGATGCCCGCGCTGGTGCCTGCGGCTACGTCCTTGGGGCGGCGCGCGTGGTCCAGCACCTGGGCTACGTTAGCCAGTTGGCCACTGGGGAAGATCTGCACCTGCGTGCCAGGCGCTACGGTGCCCGATGCCACGCGGCCCCAGAACACACGGCGGCCTTGCGAGGTGACTGACGAGGACGAGAACTTTTCGACCCACTGCACGGGGAAGGCCAGGGGCAGCGCCGTGTCGGCGGGCGTGTTGGGCAGCTCTTGCAGCACTTGCAGCAGCGTGGGGCCCTGGTAGCCGCACCAGCCTGCATGGGCATCCACCACGTTCCAGCCCTTCAATGCAGAGATGGGCACGGTAGCGCGCACGGTGATGCCTGCCGCCTGCGCAAATGATTGCAGTGCGCCCAGGATGTGTTGGTAGGCCAGCACCGGGTCTTCCACCGCGTCCAGCTTGTTCACGGCAAACACCAACGAGTGCACGCGCAGCAAATGCGCCAGCAGGCTGTGGCGGCGGGTTTGCGGCAACAGGGCCAGATGGGGGTTCTTCCAGTCGAGCTTGGTGGCATCGACCAGCACCACGGCGGCGTCGGCACTACTGGCGGCGGTGACCATGTTGCGCGTGTACTGCTCGTGGCCGGGCGCATCGCCAATGATGAACTTGCGCTCTTCGGTGGCGAAGTAGCGGTAGGCCACGTCGATGGTGATGCCCTGTTCGCGCTCGGCAGACAGGCCATCGGTCAGCAGGGCCAGGTCGGTTTCGCCCTGGCGCTGCACACCAGCCAGGTGGTCTTGCAGCACGGCCTTGCTGTCCACCAGCAGGCGGCCAATCAGCGTGCTCTTGCCATCGTCCACGCTGCCGCAGGTGATGAACTTGAGGGCGGATTGATGGTTATTGAGCCCACTCGCGCTTGTCTGCTGGGCATTGTTTGCTATTAAAGTTGTAGTGTTTGTCATCGAACTGTCTCGGTCGTCCGCAGGTGGGTGAAGTCAGGCACGGCCCGTGTTCAGGCGCGCAGCGACGCAGGGGGGTGCATCAAAAATACCCGTCTTTCTTGCGCTTTTCCATTGACGCGTCGCTGGTCTTGTCGTCCATGCGGGTGGCGCCGCGCTCGCTCACGTCGGCGGCCAGGGTTTCGATCACGATCTCGGCCGGGGTGGCGGCGGTGCTTTCCACCGGAGCGGTGCAGGTGATGTCGCCCACGGTGCGAAAGCGCACATCGCGTGTTTGCACCACCTCGCCCTCGCGCGGCGGGGTCAGCTCGGTCACGGGCATCAAAAGGCCCTTGCGGTCCACCACCTGGCGCTTGTGGGTGTAATAAATGCTGGGCAGGCCGATCTGCTCGCGGTCGATGTACTGCCACACATCGAGCTCGGTCCAGTTGCTGATGGGGAACACGCGGAAGTGCTCCCCGGGCTGCAGACGGGTGTTGAACAGCGTCCACAGCTCGGGGCGCTGGGCCTTGGGCTGCCACTGGCCGAAGCTGTCGCGGTGGCTGAAGATGCGTTCCTTGGCCCGGGCCTTTTCCTCGTCGCGGCGGGCGCCGCCAATCAGCGCGTCAAAGCGGAACTCTTCAATCGCTTCGAGCAGCGTGACGGACTGGTGCACGTTGCGCGACTCTCCCGGGTGGGCCAGGCGCACCGTGCCGCGTGCCATCGAATCCTCCACGCTGCGCACGATGAGTTCGGCCCCGAGTTCCTGCGCGCGGAAGTCGCGAAAGTCCGTCACTTCCGGAAAGTTGTGGCCCGTGTCGATCATGAGCAGCGGGTACGGAATGCCGCCGCCGCTGGCCTTGGTGCCAAAGGCTTTCTCAGCGCACTTGAGCATGACCAGCGAATCTTTGCCGCCCGAAAACAGCAGGGCGGGGCGTTCGAAGGCGGCGGCCACTTCGCGCAGGATGAAGATGGTTTCTTCTTCCAGGGCGTCCAGGTGCGAGTTGTTGAGGTGGTAGCTCATGTCGTTGGTTTTCTCAAGCGGCGTTGAGTCGGTGCGGGCATTCATAGTCGGATCACTGGTGGGGCGGGCAGAGGTACGGTTGATCCATCAGAGCCCTTCGGGCTGAGCTTGTTGACGCCTTGCGCGGCGCTGTGACAAGCTCAGCGTGAACGGTTTCCTGGCATCAGTGGGCTAAATGAAGACCGCACTCGCGGTTGTCCTCACCCTTGGTGGGGTCCACATAGTCAAAGTTGTTGGGCAGGCCGTGCTGGACGCAGTACTCGTGCAGGTCTTTGGACGACCAGTGCAGCAGCGGCGCCACCTTGATGAGCCCATCGGGGTTGATGCTGACGGGGTCCATTTGCGCGCGCACCGCGGTGTCGGTGGCGCGCAGGGCGGTGAACCACACCTTGGGCGCGGTTTCGCGCAGGGCCCGGGCAAAGGGTTCGAGCTTGACTTCTTCGGTGAACGCGGCGTGGCGCGGGTCATCGAGCGCGGGCGTGGCGCCCTCCACGGCTTCGCGGTGGGCACGGGAGCGGCGCGGCAGGTAGATCTTGAGGTTCAGGCCCAACTGCTTCGTCACCTCGTCGGCAAAGCGGTACGTGGCCTCGGTGTTGTAGCCGTTGTCCATCCACACCACCGGCACATCGGGCTGCACGCGGGCCACCATGTGCAGGATGACGGCTTCAAACGGGCGGAAGTTGGTGGTGACGATGGACGGCTGGCCCAGGCCCAGCGCCCATTCCACGAGGGCTGGTGCGTTGCGGCCCAGGTCGGCATTGATGCGGGCAAGGTCGATGTGGCTCATGGTGAGGTGCTTCGGGTTCGGTCTCAGGCGGCAGCGCGGGTGGCAAACAGCGGCTGCGGGTGAACGGCATCGCCCTGATAAAAGCCCGCAAACCGGTCGAACTGGCGCTGCGCATCGGCCGCGTCCACGCCCTCGCGCAGCACGGCCGAGCTAAAGCCCGTGCGCTGCATTTGCACCAGCTGGTCAATCAGCACGTCGCCAGTGGCGCGGATCTCGCCCGCAAAGCCGCGGCGGCGGCGCAGCAAAAACGCCTGGCTGAACGCGCGGCCATCGGTGAAGCTGGGGAAGTGCAGGTCCACACGCTCCACACCGTCAAGCGGCAGGGCCAGGGCGTCGGCATCGTTGGGCAGGGCCACGCTGCGGGTGTCGCCCTCGGCGGGCGGCTGGTGGTCGTGGGTGGCAAGTAGTTTCAACATCATGTTGGGGGCGGTGCAGTGCCGGTTCATGCGGCGGCGGTTTCAAGTTCCTTGTGGCGGGCCTGTTTGGCGGCTTCCTTGAACGGGTCCAGACCGGTGCGGCGCACGGTGTTCTGGAAGCTCTCGCCGCTGTCGCGCAGGTCGCGGTAGGTGCCAAGCACGGCCTCGATCACATCCGGCACTTCGGCGGCCGAGAACGACGGGCCGATCACCTTGCCAGCCACGGCCGCGCCCGACAGGTCAGACCCATCGGAGCCACCCAGCGTGACCTGATACCACTCCTTGCCGTCTTTATCCACGCCCAGAATGCCGATGTGGCCGCTGTGGTGGTGGCCGCAGCTGTTAATGCAGCCGCTGATATGCAGGTCGATTTCGCCGATGTCGTCGAGCTCGTCGAGGTCCTGGTAGCGCTGCGTGATGGCCTCGGCAATCGGCAGCGAGCGGGCATTGGCCAGCGCGCAGAAGTCGCCGCCGGGGCAGGCGATCATGTCGGTGAGCAGCTGCACGTTGGCGCTGGCCAGGCCCAGGGCCTTGGCCTCTTGCCACAGCGCAAAAAGTGCGCTGGCATGCACCCAGGGCAGCAGCACGTTCTGGTCGTGCGTCACGCGGGCTTCGCCAGCGGAGTACTTGTCCACCAGATCCGCCAGGGCGATGAGCTGCTCGCTGGTGGCGTCGCCGGGTGCCTGGCCGGGGCGCTTGAACGACAGCGTCACGGCGCGCAGCTGGGGGTTGCGGTGCGGGTGCACGTTGCGCTGAAGCCAGCGGCCAAACATCACATGCGCGGCGGCCTGGGCGTCGAGCTGTGCTTGCAGGTCTGCCGGGGCCACATCGGCAATATTGGCCAGCCGGGGCGCCACAAAGCACGCGGCCACGCGGTCAAACTCGGCCTGCGGGATGGTGTGGGGGCCACCGTCGATCTCGACGATCTGGCGGTATTCGGCCTCCACATCGTCAATGTATTTCTGGCCTTCGGACTTGACCAGAATCTTGATGCGGGCCTTGTACTTGTTGTCGCGGCGGCCATGCTCGTTGTACACGCGCACGATGGCCTCGATGTAGTTCATGATCTGGTTCCAGGGCAGGAACTCGCGGATCACCGTGCCGATGACCGGCGTGCGGCCCATGCCACCGCCCACAAACACCTTGAAGCCGATCTCGCCCGCATCGTTCTTGACCAGGTGCAAGCCCACGTCATGCCAGCCGGTGGCGGCGCGGTCGTCCTTGGCGCCGGTGATGGCAATCTTGAATTTGCGCGGCAGGAAGGCGAATTCGGGGTGCAGCGTGGACCACTGGCGGATCAGTTCCGCATAGGGGCGCGGGTCCACGATCTCATCCACGGCAATGCCCGCCAGGGCGTCGGTGGTGGTGTTGCGGATGCAGTTGCCGCTGGTCTGTATGCCGTGCATGTTCACGCTGGCCAGCAGGTCCATCACATCGGCGCTTTTGGCCAGCGGAATCCAGTTGAACTGCACGTTGGTGCGGGTGGTGAAGTGGGCGCAGTGGGTGGGCAAGAAGGTGGTGCCCAGCTTGCCCTGGCCTTCCATGGCGGCCTTGAAGACGGCGGCTTCGGGCTCGTCGTAGTCGCGCGCAATCTGCGCCAGCACGCGCAGCTGGCGGCTGGCGATTTCGCCATAGGGCACAGCCACGCGCAGCATGGGGGCGTAGCGCTGCACGTACCAGCCGTTTTGCAGGCGCAGCGGGCGAAACTCGTCTTCGCTCAGCTTGCCGTGCTGCCAGCGGGTGAGCTGGTCGCGGAACTGCGCTGCGCGCTGCTGCACGAACGCGGTGTCGAATGCGGTGTATTGGTACATAGAAAGCTCAGATCAAAATCAGTTTGGTGCCTGCCCACGCCAGCAGCACCGACAGGGCGGAGCGAATCAGGCGCTCGGGGGTGCGGCTGACCAGGCGCGAGCCCAGCCAGATGCCCGGCAGCGAGCCAGCCAGCAATTGTGCAAGCAGCGGCCAGTCCACCGAGCCCAGCGTAGCGTGCCCCAGGCCCGCCACCAGTGTCAGGGGCACGGCGTAGGCGATGTCGGCGCCAATCACGCGCGGCAGCGGCAGCAACGGGTACACCAGCAACAGCACCGTGACGCCGATGGCGCCCGCGCCCACCGAGGTGAAGGTCACCAGCGTGCCGATGACGGCGCCCAGCAGTACGGGCAGGCTCCAGTGGCGGGGGCGCGTGGCATGTTCCTGCCCTGCCTGACGGCGTGCCAGCTCGGCGGCCTGCCGCTCTTTTGAAAAGGCCACGGCCTTGTAGAGCATGGCGGCGGCCGTCAGCAGCAATGCGAATCCAAGGGTGGTGGTCATGATGCGCTGCGCCTGCCCGCTGGCCGGCCCAAGCGTTTTGAGCACCCACAGTGCCAGCAGCGCCGCCGGAATGCTGCCCGCGCACAGCTGGCCCACCACGCGCCAGGGCACCAGCCGCTGGCGCGCCATGCTTACCGTGCCGCCCATCTTGGTGAACGCGGCAAACAGCAGGTCGGTGCCAATGGCCAGGTGGGGCTTGACCCCGAAAAAGAAGATCAGCACCGGCGTCATCAACGAGCCGCCGCCCACCCCGGTCAGGCCCACGATGAGCCCTACTGCAAAGCCCGCAAAAACGAACGCCAATTCATGCATGGCCGTGACTGTAGGGGTGCTTCTTATGGATGCAAACTATTGTTTAGTGCTGCCAATATGCTGATATTTGTATAAGCGAGCGTTGGTGCGATGGATCGGCCGATATCCGCGCAAGCCGTAATGCGCGAGCGGCAGGTGCCTCGAGGCGCGCCGAAGTTGGAGGCGCCGTGGCGGTCACCTTGCGTTGATCACATTCGCTCGGAGCCCAGAGCCTGGGCCAGACGGGTCTCCAGCGGCAAGGGTTCGCCATGCAGGCGCGCAGCGAGCAGTTCGCCGCACAGCAGCGCCAGCGTCAAGCCGCGCGAGCCCATGGCGGTGCATGCCCACAGCCCCGGTAGCGCCTGCGCATCGACCGGGCCGACGATGGGCAGGCGGTCTGGCGACGTGCACCGCACCGCCGCCCACGACCGGGCCGCGCGGGCGTGCGGTATCTCGCCGCCAGCGGGCGTCTGCACCGCCGCATCCAGCACGCCGCCCAGGGATGTCGCAGCCTGCGGCAGCAAGGTGCGCAATTTGTCCAAACTGGCGGCATGGGCGGCACGCTGATCGGCGGGGGAGGGGGGCAAGGCGTCCACCCCGCGTTCAAAGGTGGAACCCATGACCCACGCCAGGGTGGGGCCGGCGCTTGCATGCTGGCTGCCGATGGCCGCAGTCGGTGCCGGAAACACCGGAACCAGGTTGCCGTGGCCGTTGACCGGAAAGGGTGCCAACCCGAGCGCCGGGGCCTTGCTGTCGTGCAGGCCCCAGCTCAACTGGCCACGCACCGGGGCCAGCGCCCAGCGGTGCCCCAGCAGCAGGCTGCTGCCTGCGCCTGCTGCAATCACCACATGGGAGGCTTCGGCCAGCACCATGCCCTGCGCGTCCAGCGCCTGCCAGCCGTTGTCGCCGCACGCCCCGGTGGGATCGCCCTGACGGGAAGCGGGCGTGACCGGCCTCAGCTGCGCCACGGCGCAGTTGCCGCGCCACTGGATGCCCGGTTGCGACAGCAAGGCCTCCACCAGGCGTGCAGGGCGCATCCAGCCTGCGCGGGGATGCCAGCTGGCAGCGGTGCCGGGCGGCAGGCCCGCGGCAGCCAGAGTTTCGGCGGGGGCCGGAATGCTCCACTGCGCGCCAGCGCTTCCTGCGGCCCATGCGGCAGGCAGGCCGGCAGAACCATCCACCCGGTGTTCCAGCACGCCGCAGGCAGACCAGTCCACCCCCTCATCCAGCAGCCAGCCGGCCTGCTGCAGCGTGGTACGCACACCGCTGCGCGACAGGCGCGAGAGCACGCTGTCGTCCGGCGAGATGTGGGGCGCGAACACGCCCGCTGGCAGGCCCGAGGCGCCCGCCGCAGGGCTCGCGGCAGAGTCCAGCACCTGCACCTGCCAGCCCCGCCGCGCCAGACTGGCCGCGCAGGCGGCGCCAGCCATGCCGCCACCGATGACGATGCACCGGCCGGGCATCGCCGGGACCTCGACCGGGGCTGCGCCGCGGGCGGTGCGTGGTTCCCAGTGCGGGTTGTACACGGCATGCAGGTTGTCGCGTTTGGGCGGCACGCCAGGCACGCGCTGCACCTCAAATCCACACTGCGCGAGTGTGTCGCGCACGGCCCGGGCAATGGTCCAGGTGGCCAGGCGCGTGCCGCGACGACAGCAACGGGCCACGGCTTTGAGGGTGTGCGTGTCCCAGATGTCGGGGTTGCGCTGGGGGCTGAAGCCGTCCAGATACACCGAATCCACCGTGGGGCCTTGTTGGCGCAGCAGGGCCTGCGTGTCACCCACGCACAAGGTCAGCAGCACGCGGCCTCCGTCAAAGCGCAGGCGGTGCACGCCGGCCAGCAGGCCCCACCATTGCTGATGCAGTTCGCGGGCGACGTCTGCCAGGTGCGGATGCGCTGCATGCGCGCGGCGCAGATCGTGCAGCCCTACGGGCCAGGCCTCGGTGGACACAAAATGCAGCAGACCGCAGCGCTGCGGGTCGGCCCGCCAGGCCGCCCAGGTGACGAGGAAGTTCAGGCCAAAGCCAAAGCCGGTTTCCAGAATGCGCCATTGCCGCTGGCCAGCCCATGCACCCGGCAGGCCGCAGCCGTGCAGAAACACGCCGCTGGCCTGCTCCAGGCCGCCGTTTTCGCTGTGATAGCGGTCGCCAAAGCGCGGGCTGTAGGGGGTGCCGTCGGGCAGCCAGTCAATGGGCTCAGACATGGGGTGGGGGCTTGAGGGTTGTGGCGCTTGCATTGCCCTTAGGAGCCTGTCGGACTTGGAAATCCTCGGCTGCAAATCGACCGTAGCGGTCCATTTTTAACCGCCTTTTTGCCCCATAGCTCGGCTATGGGGCTGCAAATTCGGCAAAAACTGTCCTCGCTCTCGCCGATTTTCGCTTTCGACGCTCCAAGTCCGACAGGCTCCTAGCCTGCGTCGCTGGCGCGGCCCAGGCCAGGGCAGCCAAGCAAGGGCCGCCCCGCAGCGAGGGCTGCGTCCCCCTGCCCGCAGCGTGCAACGCTGCGAGAGTGGGGGGAGCGGCGTAGCCGCTCAGGGGGGGGGGCGCTATTTACGCGCTAGGGGGCACGTAACCTGCTGCGGCGTCCGCACCGCCGCCAAAGAAATGGTTTTTGCGAAACCACTTTTGCAGCGCTGCACTGCGTTACGCGCTGGGCGGTACGTAGCCCGCTGCGGCGTCTGCGCCGCCGCCAAAAAAGTGGTTTTCCATCTGCCGTGCCAGGTATTGGCGCGCGCGCGCATCGGCCAGGTTCAGGCGGTTTTCGTTGACCAGCATGGTCTGGTGCTTGAGCCAGTCGGCCCAGGCCTGTTTGCTCACGTTTTCCCAGATGCGCTTGCCCAGGTCGCCGGGGTAGGGCGGGAAGTCGAGGCCTTCGGCTTCTTTGCCCAGCTTGATGCATTGAATGGTGCGTGCCATGGGTGTTTCCTTTGCGTGGGATGCGGGCGGCCGGTGAATGGCGTGCCTTTACAGATGATTTGGATATAAAGAACTGAAATCTCAGTAGTTCCAGTTTTGAAGATGCCCTTTCAGAATGCGTTCCATCGGTGATCTGCACCGATTGCACATTCCATCAGAGGATCTCATGAACTTTCGCCGCGACTTTATCAAGTTTCCCTTTGCCGCCGCCCTGGCAGGCGCTTTGGCCCTGACGGCGTTGCCGTCGTTTGCCCAGTCTGTGACGCTGCTCAACGTGTCCTACGACCCGACGCGCGAGTTGTACGTGGACTTCAACCAAGCTTTTGCCAAACACTGGAAGGCCAAGACCGGGCAGGACGTGACCGTCAAGCAGAGCCATGGTGGCTCCGGCAAGCAGGCGCGTTCCATCATCGACGGGCTGGAGGCCGATGTGGCCACGCTGGCGTTGGCGGGCGATACCGATGCCCTGCACAAAAACGGCGGCTGGATCCCCAAGGACTGGCAAAAACGCCTGCCGCACAACAGTTCGCCCTACACCTCCACCATCGTGCTGGTGGTGCGCCAGGGCAACCCCAAGGGCATCAAGGACTGGGATGACCTCGTCAAGCCCGGCATCAGCGTGATCACGCCCAACCCCAAGACCTCGGGCGGCGCGCGCTGGAATTACCTGGCGGCCTGGGAGTTTGCCAAGCGCAAATACGGCAGTGATGCCAAGGCGCGTGAGTTCGTCGCCAAGCTGTATGCCAACGTACCGGTGCTCGATACCGGTGCCCGCGGCTCGTCGGTGACGTTTGCCCAGCGCAACCAGGGTGATGTGTTCATCAACTGGGAGAACGAGGCCTACCTGCTGGAAAAGGAATTCGGCAGCAAAGTGGACGTGGTGTACCCGTCGCTCTCCATCCTGGCCGAGCCTGCGGTGTCGGTGGTGGACAAAAACGCAGACAAAAAGGGCACCCGCGCCGTGGCTGAGGCTTACCTGCAGTACCTCTACACCGAGGAGGGCCAGGACATCGCTGGCAAGCACTTCTACCGCCCGGCCGTGTCCGACAAAGCCAAGGCCAAGTACGCCAAGCAGTTCCCCAAGCTCAACCTGTTCACCATCGAAGAGGCCTTTGGCGGCTGGGACAAGGCGGCCCGCGATCACTTTGCAGACAACGCGAGCTTCGACCAGATTTACGCCAAGAAGTAAGCCGCAGGGGCCCCGGGTCCTGCGCCTAGGAGCCTGTCTTCAACCACTGAATGCTCTGCTGCCCGGCCAGACCATGGCCCGGCGGGGCAGGGCGGGTGCTGCCTGTTTTTGTGAATAAATGAGGCGGTTGCGCACGTTCAGCAATCGTTTGTAGCTATCAAAATAATAGTAAGGAATCCCATGCCTGCCCTGCTGATTGCTGGTAGTCCCTCTGAGCGTTCCCGCTCTGCCGCCCTGCTGGAGGCCGTGGCCCAGCGCCTGACGGTGCGCGGTGCGCTGATCGATCGCATCCTCATCCGCGACCTGTCGCCCCAGGCGCTGGTGCTGGCCGACTTTGGCCACCCCACGGTGGTGCGTGCTGCCGACCAGGTGGCCCAGGCCCGGGTGCTGGTGGTAGCCACGCCGGTGTACAAGGCGGCCTACAGCGGCGTGCTCAAGGTGTTTCTGGACCTGCTGCCGCAAACGGCGCTCAAGGGCAAGGTTGTGCTGCCCCTGGCCACGGGCGGCAGCCCGCACCACATGCTGGCGCTCGACTACGCGCTGCGGCCCGTGCTGCAGTCACTGGGTGCCAAAGGCATCCTGCCCGGCATCTACGCCACCGACTCGCAGGTCACTCTGACCCCCGAGGGGGCTTACGACATCCATCCCGACATTGCCGCCCGGCTGGACGATGCGGTCAACGTGCTGGTGACGGAAACCCTGCGCCCGTCGCCCGCCCAGGCCACGCGTTTTGCGCCGGTCAACTTCGCCGATGTGCGATGTAGCGTGTAAGCCCGGCGCTGCCCTCGTTCCCTTTCGTCCGCTTTCATTCGTTTTTTGATTTTTTGCTGCGCCCGGTGCGCGGGCAGGGCGGCGTGTTGTCTGCTGCTCGGCTCGCACGGTCGCCCGTTGTTGACCCCTTTTAATTCTGGAGCTTGCACCATGCATGAACTGACCCGTTTTTCCCTCCGTCGCCGCCAACTCATCGCGGCATCCGCGGCCGCTGCCCTCACGGCCACCACCGGGGCAGCCTGGGCCCAGGCCGGCGGCCGCGTGCTGCGCGTCGGCCACCAAAAAGGCTGGCTCTCCATCCTCAAGGCCCGTGGCACGCTGGAAAAGCGGCTGACCCCCCTGGGCGTGAAAGTCACCTGGACCGAGTTCAACGCCGGCCCGGTGCAGCTTGAAGCGCTGAATGTGGGCTCGATCGACTTTGGCGACGTGGGTGAAGCCCCGCCCATCTTTGCCCAGGCGGCAGGCGCGCCGCTGGTGTATGCCGGTGCCACCGTGCCCCGCCCCGGCCTGGAGGCGGTGGTGGTGCCCAAGGACTCCCCCATCCGCACCGTGGCGGACCTCAAGGGCAAGCGCGTGGCCTACAACAAGGGCTCCAACGTGCAGTACTTTCTGGTCAAGCTGCTGGAGAAACACGGCCTGAAATACGGCGATGTGCAATCGATCTTTCTGGCCCCGCCCGATGCGCGTGCGGCCTTCGAGCGCGGTGCGGTCGATGCCTGGATCATCTGGGACCCGTTCCTGGCCGCTGCGCAAAAGCAGCTGGATGCCCGATTGCTGGTGGATGCCACCGGGGTGGTGAAAAACCGGGGGTACTACTTCACCTCGCGCGACTTCGCCACCAAGAACACCGATGTGCTGCGCATTGCCATCGAAGAGATCAATGCGATTGATACCTGGGTCTCCAAGAACAAGGCGGCGGCCGCTGCCGAGCTTGCCACCGTGCTGGGCCTGGACAAATCCATCACCGAGCTGTACCTGAGCCGCGCCCAGTTCGGCACGGCACCGGTCACCAGCGACATCCTGGCCGAGCAGCAGGCGATTGCCGACACCTTCTTCGAGCTCAAGCTCATTCCCAAAAAGCTCAACCTGCTGCACGCCGCGCCGGTCGATCTGCTGTAGCCGCCTGATGTGCCCACCCGCCCTTGTGACCCTGCCCTGATCTGGAGGCCCCCGATGTCCACACCGATGCCGTTCCCGATGCACTCGCGCCTGCAAAACCTGCTGCGCGTGACGGCCTGCGCATGGGGGCTGCGTGCCTGTACGGGCCCCCATGTGCGGCGCGCACCCCGCGCGGGTTTTGCCATCTCCTACTGAACATAACAACCCCAGGGCCCGCATGCCGGGCCCGCCACTGGTGACATTCATGCATATCTTCTGGTTCATTCCCACCCACGGCGACAGCCGCTACCTGGGCACCACCAAAGGTGCCCGCCAGCTCAACCACGAGTACCTTCAGCAGGTGGCCGCAGCCGCCGACAGCCTGGGCTACGAAGGCGTGCTCATCCCCACCGGCCGCTCCTGCGAAGATCCGTGGGTGGTGGCATCCAGCCTGATTCCCGTCACGAAACGGCTCAAGTTCCTGGTCGCGGTGCGGCCCGGCCTGCACCAGCCCGCGCTGGCCGCACGCATGGCGGCCACGTTTGACCGCCTCTCGGGCGGGCGTCTGCTCATCAACCTGGTCACCGGCGGCGACCAGACCGAGCTGGAGGGTGACGGCGTGTTCCTGGACCACGCCACGCGCTACGAGCAGTCGGCCGAGTTCATCCGCATCTGGCGCGAGATTCTGGCCCGCAGCCACGACGGCGAAAGCTACGACTACGAGGGCCAGCACCTGAGTGTGAAGGGCGCCAAACTGCTGTTCCCGCCGCTGCAAAAGCCGCACCCGCCGGTGTACTTTGGTGGCTCGTCCCCCGCCGCGCACGACCTGGCAGCCGAGCAGGTCGAGACCTATCTGACCTGGGGCGAGCCCCCGGCGGAGGTGGCCAAGAAAGTGGCCGACGTGCGCGAGCGTGCTGAAAAGCACGGGCGCACCGTGAAGTTCGGCATCCGCCTGCACGTCATCGTGCGCGAGACGGATGAACAAGCCTGGGCCGCTGCCGAAGAGCTCATCAGCCATGTGGATGACGACACCGTGGTGCGCGCGCAGGCTGTGTTTGCGCGCATGGACTCCGAAGGCCAGCGCCGCATGGCCGCGCTGCATGCTGGCGGTGCCAAGCGCAGCCGCAAAGACCTGGAGATCAGCCCCAATCTGTGGGCCGGTGTGGGCCTGGTGCGTGGCGGTGCAGGCACCGCGCTGGTGGGCAGCCCCGAGACTGTGGCCGCCCGCATCCAGGAATATGCCGATCTGGGCCTGGACACTTTCGTGCTCTCGGGCTATCCGCACCTTGAAGAAGCCTACCGCTTTGCCGAGCTGGTGTTCCCGCTGCTGCCCGTTGCCACGCAGCAAAAGCTCGCTGGCGGCAACCCCTTGGGGCCATTCGGCGAAACCGTGGGCAACAACTTTGTGCCGCGCGCATCGCAAAGCTGAGCCGTTTCCGACCGGAAGCTATCCATGACCGATACCGCCAAAAAACTGCACGCATCGTCGCTGGTCGATGCCGCGCACCTGCCCATGGCCAGGCCTTTGCTCCCCGCGCCCGTGGCGCGCTTTGCCCGGCAACTTGCCCAGCGTCTGCTGCCCTGGGCCGTGCCGGTGGGCCTCATCGTGCTGTGGCAAATCGCATCGTCGCAAGGCTGGCTGTCCAGCCGCGTATTGCCTGCGCCGCTGGAAGTCACCAAGGCCGCGTGGACGCTGGCCGCCTCGGGCGAGCTGTGGAGCCATGTCAAGGTGAGCGCTGGGCGTGCGCTGGCCGGGCTGGCCATTGGCGGCGGCCTGGGGCTGTTGCTGGGCCTGCTCACGGGCTCCATCAAACTGTTTGAAACGCTGCTGGACTCCACCATCCAGATGGTGCGCAACATCCCGGCGCTGGCGCTCATCCCGCTGGTGATCCTGTGGTTCGGCATTGACGAGTCGGCCAAGCTGTTCCTCATCAGCGTGTCGGTGTTCTTTCCGATCTACCTCAACACCTTCCACGGGATCCGCAATGTGGATCCGGGGCTGATCGAGATGGGCCGCACCTATGGCCTCACCCGCTGGCAGCTGTACCGGCAAATCATCCTGCCTGGCGCGCTCTCCAGCATCCTGGTGGGGCTGCGGTTTTCGCTCGGGTTGATGTGGGTGATCCTGATCGTGGCCGAAACGATTTCGGCGCAGGCGGGCATTGGCTACCTCACGATGAATGCGCGGGAGTTTTTGCAGACCGACATCGTGCTGGTGGGCATCTTGCTGTATGCGCTGCTGGGCAAGCTGGCCGATGTGTTTGCCAAGGGGCTGGAGCGGTATTGGCTCAGGTGGCATCCCGGGTATCAGGCATGAGCATCCCCCTGAGCCGCTATGCGGCTTCCCCCTTCTCTCTACGCGCTGCGCGCTAGGGGAAGGGGGACGACGCCAGCGCGGCGGGGCGGCCCTTGCGCGGCATCCCTCGCGTCGGGGGCGCGCCCAGCCCAACCGTCCAATTCAATTACTCACATTTTTATAGCTGCTAGTGCCTGATAGACAAGCGCAGGAGGCAATTTTGACTACACATTCATCCTCAGAAAGCCAAGGCGTGCGCCTGGAAGTGCGCGGCCTGGACAAGCGCTACGGTGCGCGCGATGTACTCAAGAAGACCGAGCTGGTGATTGAGCCCGGCGAGTTCGTCGCCATCGTGGGTCGCAGCGGCTGCGGCAAGAGCACGCTGCTGCGGCTGGTGGCAGGGCTGGAATCCGTGACGGGCGGAACCATTCGCGTGGATGGTCAGCACGTTGCAGGCCTGAGCAGCGATACCCGCATCATGTTTCAGGACTCGCGCCTCTTGCCCTGGAAACGGGTGGCCGAAAACGTCGCCCTGGGCCTGCCGCCTGCGCAGCGCACCGATGCCGCCGACGTGCTGACCCGAGTGGGCCTGGGCGACCGGCAGGGCGAATGGCCCGCGCGCCTGTCGGGCGGCCAGCGCCAGCGCGTGGCCCTGGCCCGGGCGCTGGTGCACAAGCCGCGTCTGCTGCTGCTCGATGAACCACTGGGCGCGCTGGATGCCCTCACCCGCATCGAGATGCACCGCCTCATCGAAGGCCTGTGGCTCCAGTCGGGCTTTACCGCGCTGCTGGTCACGCACGACGTGCAGGAGGCCGTGGCCCTGGCCGACCGCGTGATCCTGATCGAAGACGGTCAGATCGCGCTGGACCAGCGCATCGACCTGCCGCGTTCCCGAACCCATGGCGACGCGGCGTTCGCGGCGTTGGAAAAACGCATCCTCGACCGCGTGCTGCAAAAGCCCGACCCCGAGCCCGCAGCCAGCCCGCTGCCCTGGCCGGGTGTTGCGGCCCACGGCCTGCGCTGGGCGGTTTGAACCCGCAGCTCATCCTCAGTTTTCAACCCCTGTGCTTTTTCAACGGACTATTCAAGGAGAACCCCATGTCCATCCAAGCCATCAACGTTCGCAACCAGTTCAAGGGCAAAGTGCGCGAGATCATTCGCGGCGATGTCGTCTCCGAGGTCGATGTCGAAACCCCCTGGGGCATCGTCACGTCGGTTATCACCACCCGCTCGGTGGACGATCTGGGCCTTGTGGTCGGGTCGGATGTGGTGGCCCTGGTGAAGTCCACCGAGGTGTCCATCGCCAAGCTGTGACGCTGGTGATGGCCGGTATGGCCGGTATGGCCGGGTCAGCGCAGGGCATACCGCAGGGTGGTTTGCATACTGATTGAACCGCGCTCAGTCGGTCACGGTCATGCGGCGTGCCCACGCGTTCGGCCACGCAGGAGCAAAGCCCGGGAGCGGTCGGCTTCAGGCCCCATGTGTGCTCGACATCCTCGGGGGGGGGGGGCTGGGCATGGCGGCCGCTGCGGTGTGGATGACTGGCAAGCCGGGGAACGCCAGGGCGCGATGCGCAATACCGCATGACCGGTGGGGGCCGATGCGAACCCATGTGACCGGGCCGCATTGCAGGCCTTGGCCAGCCATGCAGCCCGCGTTCATGGCTGAGGCTATCGCGGCAGGCAGGGTGCAAAGCCCTGCGGTCCCGTGCCATCCACATCGGCCCGGGTGAGCGGCTCGGTCGCATCGCTGTGCCCCGGAATCTTCGTCAGGCGCTGGCCGTTTTGCCATGCCCACTGCTTGCCATCAAAGCTGTAGATGAACGTGTGAGTGCGGTTGGACAGCAGGTGCGCGGGCGTAAGCGTCACGGCCTGGGCGGCAGCTTCGGAGGGCGCTGTGGCGCGCGCCTCGTTGTCCTTGATCACGATCTTGCCCACATAGGGCGTCACCGGGGAGCCCGTGGGTTTGACTTCGCCTTGCACTTGCGCGGGGCTGTAGCCGGTCTTCGTCCATTCGGCGGCGGTGCCAGGGCGCACGACGGGTTCGCGCGCTGCAAGGTGCCGGGTGCACGACGCCACGAGCGCATCCAACGCGGCCTGGGCCGGGCCGTCCACGGGGGCGTTGTTGCATCCGGGAAGGGCCACGATCAAAGCGGTCGTCGCCAGAACGCGAAGGAGTGGGCTGCTTGCTAAGGACATGGTTCAACACGATGGCTTTGGCGGGCGGGTGGATGGGCGGTCTTATGGGTGCTGGGTGCATTGTCTGCCGCAAGCTTGCCAGTGGCTCGCCCGACGTCCATGCGGAGCAACCACAGCGGCCGCGCATCCGCAGGTTCTGGTGGCAGCCGCACAGCCTAACCTTGGCCCGGCAGCCCACCCCGTGGGACATCGGTTGCGCAAGGGCAGGGCCTGATTTTTGATCCCAGTGGTTTGGGTGCAGCCTTTGTGGCGGGTATCCTCCGCAACATGCCAATACCCGACTACCAGACCTGCATGCTCCCGTTCCTCCGATTCCTGGGGGATGGCGTCGAGCACACGCTACGCGATGCTGAAGAGAGCCTTGCCGAACACTTCAAACTGACTCCAGCGGAGAGGGCTGAACTGTTGCCCTCCGGCCAGCAGGGCGTCTTCAAGAACAGGATAGGTTGGGCCCGGGCCTATCTGAAGAAGGCTGGTCTTCTCGAATCGCCAAAACGGGCTGTCTTCAACATAACTGCACGAGGCACAAATATCCTCGCGTCAAACCCGCCGAAAATAGACGTAAAGTTTTTGGAGCAGTTCCCGGAGTTTATGGATTTTCGGGGTAACTCAAAGCTAGAGAACGATGTCTCTGCGTCGATCGAACTACCCCAGATGAAGACCACACCAGAGGAGGCGATTGAGCTTGCTCATCAAGGGCTGCGTGAACAGCTTGCCGCTGAACTGCTCAGCCGTATTCTTGGCTGCTCACCCACGTTTTTCGAACAACTCGTCGTTGAGCTACTGGTGAAGATGGGATACGGTGGCTCCAGACGCGATGCGGGTGAACGAATCGGACAGACTGGAGACGGTGGTATCGATGGAATCATCAAGGAGGATCGGCTCGGCCTTGACACGATCTTCATCCAGGCAAAACGTTGGCAAGGCTCGGTCGGAAGACCTGAGATTCAAAAGTTCGTTGGCGCGCTCCAAGGTCAAAGAGCTAAGAAGGGTGTCTTCATTACGACTTCAAGCTACACAGCCGAAGCGGCTGACTATGCCACCCGCATCGACACTAAGGTTGTGCTCATCGATGGGAAGCAACTTGCTGGACTGATGATTGACTTCGATGTCGGCGTAGCACCGGCGGCGACATATGTAGTGAAACGAATTGACTCCGACTACTTCGAAGAGTCGTAAGGGAATGTATGAGGCTTCTTTCGTGGCCTCATCAATGACCGATTGGGAGCCAGTGAATGAAACACCTGCAGTCGCACAGCCTGCATCTGCTGTGGAGTGTTTTTGCGGTCCGTTCCCCCACTCAATCAGCGGCGTGTTGTGGTTAAGGGGGTAACCGGCTGGCCCTGTTGGTCGGTCAAACCCGTCGCGTTGGTAACAGCGGCGGCTTCCAGCGGCTTCAGTGAAGTCACCTCTTATCCCTGGTGGGCCATTCCCGCTTCACAATCGGCCCATGACATCTTCCCCCACCATGCTGCGGTTGATCGGCCTGGCCGCCTTTTCCAGCATGGCGTCGATGCGTGTGTGCGACCCCATGCTGGTGGCCCTGGCCGAGGAGTTCCGTATCTCCACAGGGGATGCGGCGGCTGTTGTGGCGGCGTTTGCGGTGGCGTATGGCGTGCTGCAACTGGTGTATGGCCCGTTGGGGGATCGGCTGGGAGCGCTGCGCGTGATCATTGGCGCGACGGCGGCATGCGCTGTGTTCAATGCGGTCACGGCCATGGCACCGGGCTTCACGGTGCTGGTGGTGGCGCGCGCTGCCATGGGGGCGGCGGCCGCCGGGATCATTCCGCTGTCGATGGCCTGGATCGGCGATCAGGTGCCCTACGCGCAGCGGCAGGAAACGCTGGCGCGGCTGATGGGGGCCACGGTGACCGGAATGATGGCCGGGCAGTGGTTTGGCGGCTTTGCGACCGAAACGATGGGCTGGCGGGCTGCGTTTGCCGTGCTCTCGGTGCTGTTCGCTGTGACGGCCGTGCTGCTGTGGCGCCATGTGCGCGCTGCAAACGCCACACCGCAGGCCTTGGCCCGGTCGCAAGCCGATGCAGCGGGCCGGCCGGCTTTTTCGCTGGGCGGGTATGTGGCCAGCACCGTGGCCCTGCTGCGTGTGCCGCGCGTGCGCTGGGTGCTGGCGGTGGTGGCCATCGAGGGCGCGTTGGCCTTTGGCACGCTGGCGTTTGTGCCGGCGCGCATGGTCGATGGGTTCGGTCTGTCGGCATCGGCTGCGGGCGGTGCCATGGTGCTGTACGGCGTGGGCGGGCTGCTGTACAGCGTATTCGCCCGCCGCTGGCTGGCCTGGCTGGGCGAGCGCGGGCTGGCCCTGGCCGGCGGGGCGCTGATTGCCGCTGGGCTGCTGCTGCTGGCATGGCCCCCCGTGGTGGCGTGGGCGGTGGTGGGCTGCTTTCTGGCGGGGCTGGGCTTTTACATGCTGCACAACACGCTTCAGGTGCAGGCCACACAGATGGCACCTGAAGCGCGTGGCACGGCGGTGTCGCTGTTTGCATGCCTGCTGTTTTTGGGGCAGTCCACGGGGGTGCTGATCGTGGCGTTCGGCGTGGACCGGGGTTGGTTGCCGCCGATGTTCACGGCGGCGGCGGTCGGCGTCATCGTGCTGGGCGTTACGGTATCGCGCCGGGTGCAGGCGCGCGGTGCGTCAGGGCCCTGACTGGCTGGCCGCTGGGTTGTAATTGAACATCCGTTCGCGCTGAGCTTGTCGAAGCGCTGCGCAGGGTTTCGACAAGCTCAACCCGAACGGTCAGTGGTAGCGGGCGCGCCGTTCGCGAGCGAAGGTGCAGGGAAGGTCGTTGCCGGGCGGTCTGTGCGCAGGGCCCATGGGGCACCCATGGGTCAGCCCCGCGCCTCGTACCAGCCCTTACTGCGATTGACCACCGCCACCACCAGCAGCATGACCGGCACTTCGATCAGCACGCCCACCACAGTGGCCAGCGCTGCGCCGGAATGAAAGCCGAACAGGCTGATCGCCGTGGCCACGGCCAGCTCAAAGAAGTTGGACGCGCCGATCAGTGCCGACGGGCAGGCAATGCTGTGTTTTTCGCCCACGGCGCGGTTCAGGCCGTAGGCCAGGGCGGAGTTGAACAGTACCTGGATGAGGATGGGCACGGCCAGCAGCGCAATCACCAGAGGCTGTTCAAGGATGGCCTCGCCCTGGAAGGCGAACAGCAGCACCAGGGTGGCGAGCAGCGCGGCCACCGACCACGGGCCGATCGCGGCGAGCGTGCGCTCCAGGGCGCCCGGACCGCGGCGCAGCAGCGCGCGGCGCCAGGCCTGCGCGATCACCACCGGCACCACGATGTAGAGCAGCACCGACACCAGCAGGGTCTGCCACGGCACCACGATCGACGACAGCCCCAGCAGCAGGGCCACGATCGGTGCGAAGGCGAACACCATGATCGTGTCGTTGAGCGCCACCTGCGAGAGCGTGAACAGTGGGTGCCCGCCGGTGAGGCGGCTCCAGACGAAGACCATCGCGGTGCAGGGGGCCGCCGCGAGCAGGATCAGGCCGGCGACGTAGGAATCGATCTGCTCCGCCGGCAGCCACGGCGCGAACCACTCGCGGATGAACAGCCAGGCCAGCAGTGCCATCGAGAACGGCTTCACCGCCCAGTTCACGAACAGGGTCACGCCGATCCCGCGCCAGTGCCGGCGCACCTCGTGCAGCGCGCCGAAGTCCACCTTCAGCAGCATCGGGATGATCATCACCCAGATCAACGCACCCACCGGCAGGTTGACGTTGGCGACCTCCATCCGGCCGAGGGCCTGGAACGGCGCGGGGAACCACTGGCCGAGCGCGATGCCGACCGCGATGCAGAGCGCGACCCAGAGGGTGAGCCAGCGTTCGAACACGTTCATGGCGGCAGCCGGCGTCGACGGGGCGGGGGCTTGCATCGCACAGCCCTCAGCTGCGCGCGATCGCGGCCAGGGACTCGCCCAGGGCGTCGCGATCCATGCGCTCCAGCGGCAGCGCGAGCAGCTGCAGCATGCGATAGCCCAGCGCCTGGCGCGTGAGTTCGAACGCGCGGCGGCGGCCGGTATCGCCGCCCTCGGCCTGGGAGGGATCCGGGTAGCCCCAGTGCACGCGCACCGGCTGCGCGTCGCCGGCGCCGATGAACACCGGGCAGGTTTCCGCGGCGGCGCTGTCGCAGACCGTGATCACGATCGACAGCGGCGGCGCGCCGGGCTGCGCGAACGCGTCCCAGGACTTGCTGTGCAGGCCCGCGGTGTCGATGCCGGCGCCCGCGAGTACCTCGAGCGCGAAGGGATTGACGCGACCGGCCGGCGCGCTGCCGGCGCTGTGCGCACGCACGTCGCGGCCGAGGCGCGCGGCCCAGTGGTTGAGCATCGCCTCGGCGAGCACGCTGCGGGCGGAGTTGTGGGTACACAGCACGAGCACGTGGATCGTCATCGCGGGGTTCCGTGGGTGGTCCGGCGGCGGGCTGCGGGCGCCTTGCGCGCGCCCGGGCGCGCCTGCGGCCGGCACGGCCTGCCGCCGCAGCAGTGGTCGGTGAGGTAGGCCATCAGCGCGTCCATCCGCGCGAGGTCCGGGCGGTAATGCAGCCGGCGCCCGTCGCGCACGGCGATCGCGAGCCCGCTGTCGACCAGTTCGCGCAGGTGGAACGACAGGGTTGAGGCAGGGATGCCGAGCCGGTCGCAAAGTTCGCCCGGCGTCGGCCCGCGGTCTGCATCGGCGACGAGGGCGCGGAAGACGCGCAGGCGCGCCTCCTGGGCCAGCGCGCCGAGCGCGCGGACGGCGATCGACATTTCCATGGTTCCGGAAACATAGCGCGAAACCGCGGCGCCGCGCCACCGCACGCGGCGCCGCAGCGCAAGAGGCGGACGCCCTGAGGGAGCGGCGCGCGCGGCGCGGTGCTTTCTTGCGATCCCGCGGGGCACCCCGGTCGCGCTGCACGCAGCGCTCCTGCGACGCAGCGCCGCACTCACCCGTCGCGCGCTCAGGCCGCTTCGGCGAGCTTCAGGTGCGCCTCGAGGACCTGCTCGCCCGTGCAGTCGCGCGCGTCACCGAAGCGCTCGCGCAGCAGGCGGGCCAGCGTGCGCACGCGCGAGGCGTTGCCGTCCTTGCCCGGGGCGAACGCCGCCGCACCGATGTCCGAACAGAACCGGTGCAGTTCGAAGAAATAGCGTTCCTGGCCGTCGGTCAGGAACTTCAGCACCGGCGGGCCGCTGTCCGCCGACGCCAGCGGGCGATGGCAGCGCATCTCGCGTTCGGCGGCCAGCCGGGCCGCGCTGGCGGCGAACTCGGTGAAGCGCTCGCCCACGTTGGCGGTGTCGAGGTCGGACGCGATCAGGGCCAGCTTCACCGCGCGCAGGGCGGCCGCGTCGGCGCGCCAACCGGGCATCGCCTGGTCCAGCGCCGCGTCGAGGTGCGGGGCGAGCGGGCCGCCGGTGTGCACGGCTTCGGCAGGGTTGAACGAGGGCGCGCGAGGGCTGGCGTCGAAGGTGCTGCCGGCGATCGTCACCTCCATCGCCACGAACAGTTCGCGGTCGCTGGAAGGGTCGAAGCCGGCGGCGACGAGGATGCGGTGCGTCTCGGCCATGCTGGCCGCCTCGTTGCTGCCGATCCCGTGACGGAAACGCTGGTCTTCGCGCTGGCGCAGGTCGTGGCAGGTGGCGAACAACGACAGCGCCAGCCAGTCGCTGCCGGGCAGAGCCTGTACGCCTATCTGTCCCAGTACGCGCCCGAGTCGGCGGTCGAGGATCTCGAGCGCGTGGTCCTCGTTGTGGTAGTCGTGGAAGTCGTTCCCGAAGGTGCCGTGGCGAAGGCCGAGCCGGGCCAGCGCCAGCAGCACCGCGTTCTCCGCGCGATCCAGGTAGGCCTGCGCACCATCTCCGTACGCGCCCTGGTAGAGCGCGCGCCGCCGCCGCAGGAGGTGCGGCACGTCGGGCCTCCGCTCGGCGATCAGGCGCCGTGCGCTCTCCGGGTCGGGCAACTCGCGCTCGACCGCGTCTGGCGGGAACTCCTCGGCAAGTCCGGTGATCACGCGCGGTCGGGCGGCGGCTGGGTTGTCTGGAGTATAGGGGGGGGGGAATTGTGAAGGGAATCGGGTAGGGAGGGAGGTGCGACCGCTCGAGAAGCCCGCGGTGCGGGCGCCGCTCCCACCGAGCCGGCCAGCGCCGCGGCGGGGTCGTGGCACTGGAGTCACAGCAACCCGCGCTCCGCCATCGACAGCGGCTGTTCATCGCCGACCACGAAGTGGTCCAGCACGCGGACGTCGATCAGGGCCAGGGCATCGGCCAGGCGGCGGGTGATGGCGACGTCGGCGGCGCTGGGCTCCGCGACGCCCGAAGGGTGATTGTGGGCGCAGATCACCGCTGCCGCATTGTGGGCCAGTGCGCGGCGCACGACCTCGCGCGGGTGGACCGAGGCGCCGTCGATGGTGCCGCGGAACATCTCCTCGGTGGCGATCACGCGGTGCCGGTTGTCGAGGAATATGCAGGCGAACACCTCGTAGGGGTACGGCCGCAGCCAGGCGCGCAGGAAGGCCGCGCTGTCGCGTGGGCTGGAGAGCGTGGCGCCGCGCGCGCAGGCCGATTCCAGCGCGCGGCGCGACAGTTCCGCCGCGGCGCGCAGTTGCGCATGCTTGGCCGGACCGATGCCCGGCGCCGCGGTGACGTCGGACTCGCCGGCGCCAAGCAAGCCCGCCAGCCCGCCGAAGCGCACGATCAGCGCGCGCGCGAGGTCGAGCGCGCTGGCGCCACGGTGGCCGGTGCGCAGGAACAGCGCGAGCAGTTCCGCGTCCGACAGCGCGGCGGGTCCGAGGCGGGCGAGCCGCTCGCGCGGGCGGTCGTGGGCGGGCAGGTCGTGGATTCGCATGGCCCATCCTCGCTCCGGCGCCGGCGCGCGTCGGCCGGCCGGCGGCGCGTATTGCGGTAGGCTTGCGCCGCGGCATTGCGTCGGAGATCGCTTACATGGGTTCGCTCGAGGGCGCCCGCGTCCTGCTCGGCGTCAGCGGCGGTATCGCCGCCTACAAGGCGGCCGACCTGGTGCGCCGACTGCGCGAGGCTGGCGCCGAGGTGCGCGTGGTGATGACCGCCGGTGCGCGGCGGTTCGTCACCCCGTTGACCTTCCAGGCGCTCAGCGGCCACCCGGTCCGCGACGAGATCTGGGACCCGGCGGCGGAAGCCGCGATGGGGCACATCGAACTCGCGCGCTGGGCCGACCTGGTGCTGGTCGCACCGGCCAGCGCCGGCATCATCGCGCGGCTCGCCCACGGGCTGGCCGAGGACCTGCTGTCCACCCTGTGCCTCGCCACCGCCGCGCCGCTGTTCGTCGCGCCGGCGATGAACCAGCAGATGTGGCTCCATCCTGCGACCCAGGCCAACGTCGGCACGCTGGCGGCGCGCGGCGCGGTGATGCTCGGGCCGGGTCGCGGCGACCAGGCCTGCGGGGAGTCCGGCCCGGGTCGCCTGCTCGAGCCGCCGGCCATCGTCGAGCGCCTCGCTGCCGCGCGCGCGCCCGGCCCGCTGACCGGTCGCGTGGTGGTGGTCAGCGCCGGACCGACCTTCGAGGACCTCGATCCGGTGCGCTTCATCGGCAACCGCAGTTCCGGGCGCATGGGTTTCGCCATCGCCGGCGCGGCTGCGGCCGCCGGCGCGCAGGTGCGTCTCGTCGCCGGCCCGGTCCACCTGGCGACGCCGCCGCGGGTGCAGCGCATCGACGTGCGCAGCGCGCGCGAGATGCACGCCGCCGTGCTGGCCGCGGCTACCGGCGCCGACGTCTATGTCGGCGCCGCCGCGGTTGCCGACTTCCGTCCACTGCACCGCGTCGCGGACAAGATCAAGAAAGTGGAGGGGCGGCCGCCACCAGCGCTCGCGCTGGAACACACCGAGGACATCCTCGCTGCAGTCGCTTCGCTGCCCGATCGGCCGTTCACGGTCGGTTTCGCCGCCGAAACCGCGGATGTCGAGGCGCACGCGCGCGGCAAGCTGTCGCGCAAGCGGCTGGACCTGGTGTGCGCCAACCGGGTCGGCGTGCCGGGCGAGGGGTTCGAGGCCGAGGAGAACGCGCTGGTCGTGCTGGGCGGCGACGGATTCCGGCTCGACCTCGGGCGGGCGCCCAAGCCGGTGCTCGCCGCGCGGCTGGTGGAACTGCTCGCGCAGCGAGTTGCGGCCCGGGCCGGCTTCGGGGGACGCACGTGATCGAGGTCGAACTCAGGGTGCTCGACGCGCGGATCGGCAGCGAGTGGCCGCTGCCGGCCCACGCCACGCCCGGCAGCGCCGGCATGGACCTTCGCGCCTGCCTCGACGCCCCGCTGGAACTCGCGCCGGGGGCGACGGCCCTGGTCTCGTCGGGGATCGCCATCCATCTCGCCGACCCCGGGCATGCAGCGGTGGTCCTGCCGCGCTCGGGTCTGGGCCACCGGCACGGACTGGTACTGGGCAACCTGGTGGGGCTGATCGACTCCGATTACCAGGGCCCGCTGATGATCTCGTGCTGGAACCGCTCTCACGTCCCGTTTACCATCCGCCCGGGAGATCGCATCGCACAACTGGTCGTGGTGCCCGTCGCGCGGGCCCGGTTCCGGGCGGTGGACGTTTTCGCCGCAAGCCAGCGCGGCGACGGCGGCTTCGGCCACACCGGACGCGACTGACGTGTTGCCGACCCCGCGCCGCGGCCGCCCCGGTCGTCAATCGCCAAGGACCCGCATCGCGTGGCACGCAAGCAGACCGCACTCCAAGCCGCCCTCGCCCGCGAAGCCGGCCGCCCGGCCGTGCGCCTGCTCGGGCTGACGGTGGCCATGGCGCTGTCGCTGGCGGCGGGCGCGGTCAGCCTGCTTCAGGCAGTCCAGGTCGGGCGCGAGAACGCCATCGAGGCCAACCTGCTCGACGCTCGCGAGCGGCTGGTGGCCGGGTTGACCGCCGACGTGGCCGCCATGCAGGACGGCCTGCGCACGGTGCTCGCCGACCCGGTCCTGCGCGACGCCGCGGCAGGCGCCGACTGGCCGGCGGCCACGGCCCGCTTCCGCCACTTGCGCCCGCAGGCGGCGTGGATCGAGTTCTACCCGCCGGAACTGCCGCAGCTGGTCGAGGCCGACTTGCAGAAATTCGGCTACAGCCGCGCCAACATGCTCGCCGAGGCGCGTGACAGCGGCATGGCGCGGGCGCAGATCGCCAGGGACGCCCCGGGCAAGCCGGTCCTGGCGCTCGCCCAGTCGGTGCGCGACGACCAGCGGCTGCTGGGCTACGCCTACACGGCGGTTCCGGCGGACGCGCTGGTCGAGCCGCTGCAGTCGCTGTCCTTCGGTGGCGGGCGCCTGGTCCTGAGGCAGGGATTGCTCGGCACCGAGGTTGCGCTCTCCGGCGGCAGCGGCGGCGGCAGCGAGGCGGCACCGGTGCCCATCCCGCAGAGCATCCTCGCGGTCGGCCTGCAGGAGCCGGAGCTGTTCAAGCTCGGCGCTGTGCTGCCGCTGATCGATTCGCGCAACGTGGGCCTGCAGGGCGCGGCGGGCCTACTGCTGCTGCTGCTCGGCGCGCTGCTGGCCGCGCTGCGCGCGCGGGCCAGCGGCAAGAAGATCCCGCAGGTCGCCACCGCCGCAATCGGGCTGCTGGAAAGGCTGCGGCCGGTGGCGAAGGAGCCGGACGAGGCGCCGCTGGTGCTGGCGCCGGCTGCGCCCGTGCGGGGCCCCGCCGCGGCGGTGCCGAAGCCCAAGCCGGCGGCTCCCGGGCCGGCCGGCGAAGCGGTCGTCGACCGCAGCATCTTCCGCGCCTACGACATCCGCGGCGTGGTCGGCGACACGCTCACCGCGGAGACGGCGCGACTGATCGGTCGCGCGATCGGGTCCACGGTGCGCGATCGAGGCCTTTCCGAGATCGTGGTCGGCCGCGATGGCCGGTTGTCCGGCCCGGAAATGGCGGCCGAGCTGATCAAGGGCCTTCGGCAGTCGGGTTGCGACGTCATCGACATCGGGGCGGTGCCGACCCCGGTGCTGTATTTCGCCACCTACCATCTCAATGCCGGGTCCGGGGTGATGGTGACCGGCAGCCACAATCCGCCCGAGTACAACGGATTCAAGATCGTGATTGGCGGCGAAACGCTCGCCGAGGATGCGATCCAGGCGCTGTACCGGACGATCGTCGAAGAGCGCTTCACCAGCGGCGTCGGCGGCCTGCAGGCGACCGACGTCGTCGACGACTACGTCGAGCGCATCACGAGCGACGTGCAAAGCGAGCGCCGGCTCAAGGTGGTGGTCGACGCTGGCAACGGCATCGCCGGCGGGATCGGGCCGCGCGTTCTCGAGGGCATCGGCTGCGATGTCGTGCCGTTGCACTGTGAGGTCGACGGCACCTTCCCGAACCACCA
>NZ_JBKDRI010000198.1:0-2710 GCF_046341535.1 Acidovorax sp.
CCCGAGAGCAAGCCAGCACGCTTGCCGCACTGAACGTCAAGAACCCCAATCCAGACCCCCAATTAAGCCTCTTGTAGTGGCAATTCGCGAACGCGATCTATATAGATCAAGTACTTACAGCGCTTCGTGTCGAACTCGGGCTGCCTGAGAGCCTTTCCACGATCTCGGGGGGGGCCAGCGTGATCGCCACAGGCTCTGACAGCATCCATCATTGAGATCACGCGCAGGCCAGTCCATGCGGGCTCGGTGAGCCGCCCCCTGGTTGACGCAATGGGGTTCGACCCGGCGACGGACGCAAGGGCGCTGGCGGCCCTGACGAGCCACCGAGGGCGTCAGGCCTTGGGCAGGGTCACGCCGACCTGGCCCTGGTACTTGCCACCGCGGTCACGGTAGCTGACCTCGCACACGTCGTCCGGGTCGCTCTCGAAGAACAGGACCTGCGCGCAGCCTTCGCCCGCGTAGATGCGGGCCGGCAGGGGTGTGGTGTTGGAAAACTCCAGCGTCACATAGCCTTCCCACTCGGGCTCGAACGGCGTCACATTCACGATGATGCCGCAGCGGGCATAGGTGCTCTTGCCCAGGCAGATGGTCAGCACGTTGCGCGGGATGCGAAAGTATTCCATCGTGCGCGCCAGCGCAAAGCTGTTGGGCGGGATGATGCAGCTGTCTCCCTCGAAATCCACGAAGCTCTTTTCGTCGAAATTCTTCGGGTCCACCACCGTGCTGTGGATGTTGGTGAAGACCTTGAATTCGGGCGCGCAGCGGATGTCGTAGCCGTAGCTGCTGGTGCCGTAGCTGATGATCTTGCGGCCCTCGACCTCACGCACCTGGCCGGGCTCGAACGGTTCGATCATGCCGTGCTCTGCAGCCATGCGGCGAATCCATTTGTCGCTCTTGATGCTCATCGTGATGCCCCTGCGCTGGGCCCCGCGAGCGTACCGCCGCCGGGCGCTATTAAAGTCGTAGCTGTTGGCGCTTGAACGTCGAGCGCGTGGGGGGTATTTTGCTTGAGAAATCACGGTTTGCTCCACGACCCGGTCATCGCCGATCACGATCAGTGCAAACAACAGCTCCGCCAGGCTGCTGGCCTGCTGTGTCCTGCGCGCCAGCAGCGGCGTGGCCGATGGGTTGAGCACCACAAAATCCGCCTCGCAGCCAGGCTGCAGGTTGCCCACCACGCCCCCCAGACCCAGCGCGCGCGCCGCGCCAGCCGTGTGCTGCCACCACAGGCGCTCGGGCGATAGGCAAAGCCCCGGCTTGGTCTGACCTTCTCGTCCCACGTAGTAGGCCGCCAGCATGGTGTGGAAGGGGCTGAAGCTGGTGCCACCGCCCACGTCGCTGGCCAGCCCGTAGCCAAAGCCCACACGGTCGGCACCCGCATAGTCAAAAAAGCCACTGCCCAGAAAAAGGTTGCTGGTGGGGCTGACAGCAGCCACCGCCCCGGTGTCACGCATCAGGGCGCGGTCGTCATCATCGATATGGATGCAGTGCGCGTACACCGCGCGCTCGCGCATCAGGCCGAAGTCGTCATAGATCGCCAGGTAGCTGCGCGATGCCGGAAACAGCTCGCGCGCCCAGCGGATCTCGTCCCGGTTTTCGGCCACATGCGACTGGATCCACACATCCGGGTAGCGCGCCGCCAGCTCACCCGCGCCGCGCAGCTGCTCGGGCGTGCTGGCAGGCGCAAAGCGCGGCGTGATGGCATAGCCCAGGCGGTCCACACCGTGCCAGCGCCTGATGAGCGATTCCGTGTCCAGCAGGCTCTGCTGCGTTTCGTCGCGCACGCCATCGGGCGAGTGGCGGTCCTGCAGCACCTTGCCGGTGATCATGCGCATGCCGTGGCGCTGCGCTGCGCCAAACAGTGCATCCACCGACGCGGGATGGGATGTGGCGAAGGTGAGCGCCGTGGTCACGCCGTTGCGCAGCAACTCGGCCATGAAGAAATCTGCCACCTGCTCGGCATAGGCAGCATCGGCAAACCGCGCTTCATGCGGAAATGTGTAGCGCTCCAGCCAGGGCAGCAAGCCATCCGCAGGCGAGCCGATCACATCGGTTTGCGGAAAGTGGATGTGCATGTCCACAAAACCCGGCGCAATGATCCGGCCCGGCAGGTGCGTGACGGGAAGGCCTGCATGCTGGGCAGCAAGGGCCTGCCAGGGACCGGCAGCCACCACCCGCTCGCGGCCCTCCGCATCGGGTGCCACGGCCAGCAGACCATCCTGGTCGTACAGGGCCGATCCATCTTCGGCAAAACGCAAAAGGGCTGAGCGGTAAACACGCATGGCGTCAAGCTTAGCCTGCCGGCTGGGGGCCGCGCATCCGTGCCGCAAAAAAGACGCCGTGGGCGCCCCCTTCCTGGCGCGGGTCAGCGCGCAACCTTGCCCTGCACGCCTTCGACCAGCCAGTTCATCTGCTGGATCTGAGGGTCGGTCAGGGCCTGCCCGGCGGCAATCACCTCACGGCCCTCGTTGTCGCGCACCGGGGTCTTGCCGGCGCGAAACGGCTGCAGGCGCCCCTCGCCAATGGCCTTCTGCGCTGCCAGCACGTCCTTTTGCACGGCAGCGGGCACCCGGGGGCCAAAGTCGCCGACGCGGATCATGCCCTCGCGCACACCGCCCCACAGGCTGGCGCTGGTCCAGGCGCCCTGCTGCACGGCGCGCACGCGCTGCGTGTAGTAGTCGCCCCACTGGTGCGTCACGGCCACGATCTG
>NZ_JBKDRI010000199.1:0-28098 GCF_046341535.1 Acidovorax sp.
GATGCATTTGCCAGCGCTGCTGTTGGGGCGCCAGGCAAGGCGCGATGACGCGGCAGGCTCGTGCCTGCAAGGAGGAGCAACACCGCATGGCGCTCCAAAAGCGGTGCTGGCAAGTGCATAGCGCTGTCACCCCAAAGGTGAGGCTGCGAAAACAACGCAGGGCCCGAGTCCATGCGGTGTGCGCCAAGATTACAAGCGGTCAACTGCCGTTTTTAGGCTTAAACGACAGCGGTCGAGTAGCTCCCAACGTCGGGCCAGCGATGGCAAAGGTAGATCCAGGCGAACAGACCCACGCACATCATCAGCAAGGACGATAGCGCGAGCAACACTGTGGAATGCATGACCAGCGGTACCAGCGCACCGGCCACCAGTCCGTTGGCTGTGGAGCCGACAAAGGCTTGCATGGATGAAGCCATTCCCCGGCGCTCGGGATGCAGGTCCAGCACCAGCAGGGTGACCACCGGAACCATCAGCGCCCAACCCAATGCAAACACCGCAACGGGCGCCAGCGCCCACGTGGCGTGCGCCGGCAGCAGCAGGTTGGCAGCCAGGTTGCACACGGCCACGCTGGCCATGATGACGAAACCGTGGCGGATTTGACGCTTGGGCGCAATCTTGCCCGCCAGACGCCCGCTCAGCCACGCGCCACCCATGATGCCCGAGACGGTGATGACAAAGAACCAGAAAAACTGGGTCGGTGCCAGCCCGAGGTGGTTGCCCAGAAAGGCGGGTGCCGCCAGCACGTACAGGAACATGCCATTGAACGGCACCCCGCTGGCCAGCGTCAGCAGCACAAAGCGCGGGTTGGAGCCCAGTTGCCAGTAGCCGCGCATCAGATGCGGCACGTTGAAGGGCTGGCGTAGCTCGGGCTGCAGTGTTTCAGGCAGCAGCCGGAAATTTGCGATCCACAGGGCGACTCCCACCGCGGTAAGAAACCAGAAGATGCTGTGCCAGCCCGCATGCACAAACAGCCAGCCTCCCACGATGGGAGCAACCGCCGGAGCCACCCCGAAATAGATGGTGACCTGGCTCATGACCTGTTGAGCCCGTGCGGGTGGGAACATGTCGCGGATGATGGCCCGCGACACCACGATACCCGCACCGGTCGACAGACCCTGCATCGCCCTGAAGGCGATGAGCTGGCCGATCGTCTGCGACATGGCGCAGCCCGCCGAAGCCAGCGTGAACATGGCAAGTCCGCACAGCACCACCGGCCTGCGCCCGAAGCTGTCGGCCAGCGCACCATGAAAGAGACTCATGAATGCAAAGCCGAACAGGTAGGCCGACAGCGTTTGCTGCATCTCCACCGGCGTGGCGCCCAGTGACCTGGCAATGCCAGAAAACGCAGGAAGATAGGTATCGACGGAAAACGGGCCGAGCATGCCAAGAACCGCCAGCAGTGCAGCCAGGGCCCACTGGGGCGCGCGCCATAACGTCCGGGCGTGTGGGTTCATCGTGAAGCGGTCGGGCAGGGCGATGGCGTGGCGGTACAGCGGTGGGTCTGCATGGCAACCATGATGCTAAGCGTTGCACCGCACTGGCCATGCGGGTCCGCAGTCATGGACCATGCGATGACAACAGCCGAGCGCCCGGCACCCCTGCCAACGAACCACAAGCAAGGCCGCCACCAAAAGTGCAAAGCCCCGACATCTTTTCAGACGCCGGGGCTTCAGGTTTGGTGGGTCCTGAGTGACTCGAACACTCGACCTACGGATTAAGAGTCCGCTGCTCTACCAACTGAGCTAAGAACCCAAACTTTGATCGTACTGCGTTGCGGCAGAGCCTTGGATTATGCCGCAATTTTTGGATTGTTGGCAAGCCTGCACAAGGTTATTGCATCGCATTGCGGCTGGCCAGTTCCACAAAGAGGCCGCTGTGGTCCAGTTCGCCCAGGCCGTGCTCCACGCCTTCGGCGTACAGACGCTCAAACAACGCCGTGATCGGGGCGTCGAAGCCGATCTCGTGGGCCGTGGCCAGAGCGTTGCGCATGTCCTTGAGCTGCACGGTCATGCGGCCATGCGGCGCGAAATCTCGCTCCACCATGCGCTGGCCGTGCAACTGGAGAATCCGGCTGTCGGCAAAGCCACCGCTGATGGCCTCTCGCACCTTCGCCATGTCGGCCCCACCCTTGGCTGCAAAGAGCAGGGCTTCTGCCACAGCGCCGATGGTGATGCCCACAATCATCTGGTTGGCCAGCTTGGTGAGCTGGCCCGCGCCATGGGGGCCCACCAGCGTGGCCCTGCCAAAGGCCGCGAACACGGGCTGTGCGCGCGCAAAGTCTGCGGGACGCCCGCCCACCAGGATGGCCAGCGTGCCGTTCTCGGCGCCTACCGTGCCTCCGGACACCGGGGCGTCCAGGTGGGACAGGCCCATCTCACCAAGGCGCGCTGCGTGATCGCGTGCCTCACTGGGCTGGATGGATGCCATGTCGATGAAGAGCGCGCCGCGCCGCATCGCCTGGGCTGCGCCCAGCCCGAACAGCACATGGCCGACCACAGGGCCGTTTTCGAGCAGGCTCACCACGACGTCCGCATGGCGCACAGCGTCGGCCAAGCTGGCGTGGACATGGATGCCAAAGGCCCCCAGGGGCTCGGCCTTGGCGAGTGTGCGGTTCCATGCGTGGACTTCGTGACCTGCTTCCTGCAGCCGCAGTGCCATAGGCCGGCCCATCAGTCCAATACCCAGAACGGCGATGCGAAGCGGTGCTGTGGTCATGAGTCGTGATCTTTGTCTGTTGGCGATTTGTGAATCATGGGTGTTTTCAGGCCGGCAGTCTGTCACCGACCTTGCAGTGTCTGCCAAATACCAAGATGATGCCGCAGACACAGGAGTTATCGATGACCCTGCCCCTGCACGATCCCGCCTGGCTGGAGCGCATGTACAACAACCGTGCTCTGGTGCCTGACCATGCCGATTACCTGGACCGCTGGGCGCGCGAGTCGGCCGCCGTGCGTGCGGCGCAGCCGTGCGTGCTCAATGTGCCATACGGACCGGGCTTGGGGGAGACGCTGGATGTATTTCCCCCTGGCCGCGGAGCCGCGGGCGCGGCTCCGGTGCTTGTTTTCATCCATGGCGGCTACTGGCGATCGCTGGACAAGTCAGACCATTCGTTCGTGGCACCAGCCTTTACCCAGGCCGGTTTCTGCGTGGTGGTGGTGAACTACGCGCTGTGCCCCGGTACACCGCAAGCGCCGGTCACCGTGCCGCACATTGGTCGCCAAATGGAAACGGCGCTGGCCTGGGTGTGGCGCAACGCCGAAAGCCATGGAGGCGACCCGCGTCGCATCACGGTGGCTGGGCATTCGGCGGGTGGCCAGCTGGCCGCCATGCTCTTGACCAGCGTGTGGCCCATGATCGGGGCGGATCTGCCCGATGGCCTGGTGCGCAACGCGCTGTCCATCTCGGGGGTGCACGACCTGGAGCCACTGATGTACACCCCCTTTCTTCAGGCGGCGCTGCACCTCACAGAACAGCAGGTTCTGCAATGCAGCCCAGCCCGGCTGCTCGAGCCGCCTTCGGGCCAGTTGTTCTGTGCCGTTGGGGGCGACGAGAGCCCCGAATTCCAGCGGCAGAATCAGCTCATGCAGAACGCATGGGGTAGCCACTGTGTGCCGCGCAGCGTGGTGCTGCCGGGGCTGCATCATTTCAGCATTCTCGACGCGCTGGTACAGCCGGGGCACGACCTGCACCACATGGCGCTGAACCTGCTGCGCAGCTGAAGGCTCCAGCCTGCGGCGTCCGGCACCGCAGAGGCCATCACATCAGCAGGTGTTCGCCTGCGTTGTCGCCGCCCAGAATCACGTAGTTGACCTTGCGGATATCCATGAGCTTTTTGCCGCCGGCGTAGCTGATGGAGCTTTGCACGTCCTGCTCCATCTCCACCAGCGTGTTCGCCAGCTTGCCCTTGATGGGTTCCAGAATGCGCTTGCCTTCGACGTGCTTGTACTCGCCCTTGTTGAAGTCACTGGCTGAGCCGTAGTACTCCTTGAACAGCTCGCCGTCGACCTCTACCGTCCTGCCGGGCGACTCCTCGTGGCCAGCAAACAGCGCGCCGATCATCACCATGGTTGCGCCAAAGCGGATGCTCTTGGCAATGTCGCCATGGCTGCGGATGCCGCCATCGGCAATGATGGGTTTGGTGGCCACACGGGCACACCATTTGAGCGCGCTGAGCTGCCAGCCCCCCGTGCCAAAGCCGGTTTTGAGTTTGGTGATGCACACCTTGCCGGGGCCCACGCCCACCTTGGTCGCGTCTGCACCCCAGTTTTCCAGGTCGATGATGGCTTCTGGCGTGGCCACATTGCCGGCAATCACGAATGACTTGGGCAGCTGTTGTTTGAGGTAGCCGATCATGTTCTTCACGCTGTCGGCATGGCCATGGGCAATGTCGATGGTGATGTACTCGGGCGAGAGGCCCAGCGCGACCAACTGGTCCACGGTGTCGTAGTCCGGCTTTTTGACCCCCAGCGAGATCGATGCGTAGCAGCCCCGGGCATGCATGTCCTTGACGAACTGAACGTTGTCCAGATCGAATCGGTGCATCACGTAGAAGTAGCCGTTTTGCGCCAACCAGATGCAAATGGATTCGTCCACCACCGTTTTCATGTTGGCCGGTACCGCCGGGATGCGAAACGCGCGGCCGCCCAGCTCCACGCTGGCGTCGCATTCCGAGCGGCTTTCCACCCGGCACTTGCGCGGCAGCAGCAGGATGTTGTCGTAGTCGAAGATTTCCATGAGATTCCAAGCTCCCTCCAAGGACGCTACCGAACGATTTCGGTCGCGGCGGGCGCTTGGCTGTCAGACCGGCTTTGCAGGAGGCAACGTGAAATTGACTCCGGACCCTGCGGTGCGCAGGCACAAAAAACCGGGCGTCAAGAAACTTGGGCCCGGTGTCTGATTGTACCGACCTGCCGGGTCGGCGTCACAAGCGCTGCGGCATCAGCGGCATGCGGATTGGGCCGCCGCCACGGCTTGCCCCTGCGCGTTCTGCACCCAGCCCACCATGAACAGGCGCTCCGGTTTTGCGCCTTCAGGGATGCGCATGGCCCGCATCTCCATCCAGGGTGATTGCTTCTGTTTTGATTGCAAGTTTGCCTTTTCCCACGTGCCCTGGAGTCTGTTTCGCACCAGGTTGCGAGCGCTCGCAGTGCCCTCGGTGCCCGGTGCGATGGCTTCTACCAGCAGCAGGTGGTACTGCCAGGGGCCGCTGTTTTGCAAGCCTGCCTTCGGGGGCTGCCACGCAATCGATGCGCCCAGGTAGTCATTGACCGGCGGGCCACTGGCCACCCTCACGGTGCCCAACGGTGGAGCTGTCACTGCGGCGACATGTACGTCGGTGCCCGGCACAGGCGCACGGCCCAGGTCGGCCAGGCGCAGCAGCGCGTCGCGTATGGCTGCGGCCGACAGGGGGGCATCGTCACCGGCAGCGCCGGGAACGATCCAGTGCAGCGCGACGGTCCGCACACCATCGTTGGCCGCAGGCAAGGCGGGTGTGGACCAGCACTCGGCGCAGTCGGCGCTGATGAATCGCTCAAGAATCACCGCCGGCCGCGCGGCACCGTCGCTGCTGCAACCGGCCTGCGCCAGGGCATGGGGGGCATGGGCCAGCGCTGCGGCGGCGGTCAGTGTCAGGGCAATGTTTTTCATGGCGCAGTGGGCTGTTGCTGGGGTACTTTCTACAATGCTGCATGTTCCCACAAGACCCGTTTTCGGGTGCGCCGGATACCCCGGCGTCCCCTGCCGGTGGTGCGCCATCGGCCGCATCGCCCCTTCTGGCCCACCTCAACCCTGAACAGCTTGCTGCCGTCACGCTGCCTGCCGGGCACGCGCTCATTCTGGCGGGGGCGGGTTCGGGCAAGACCCGCGTGCTGACCACCCGCATCGCCTGGTTGCTGCAAAACGGCTATGCCACGCCGGGCGGCATTCTGGCGGTGACCTTCACCAACAAGGCTGCCAAGGAGATGGTGGCCCGCCTGTCGGCCATGCTGCCGGTGAATGTGCGCGGGATGTGGATCGGCACCTTCCACGGCCTGTGCAACCGTCTGCTGCGCGCGCATCACAAGGCGGCGGGGCTGCCGCAGGCGTTCCAAATTCTGGATACCCAGGATCAGCTCTCGGCCGTCAAGCGCCTGTGCAAGCAACACAACGTGGACGACGAGCGCTTTCCGCCCAAGCAGCTGGCCTACTTCATTGCCAGCTGCAAGGAAGAGGGCATGCGCCCCGCAGATGTGCCCGCGCACGACAGCGACAGCCGCAAGAAGGTCGAGATCTACCAGTTGTACGAGGATCAATGCCAGCGCGAAGGCGTGGTGGACTTTGGCGAGCTGATGCTGCGCAGCTACGAGCTGTTGCGGGACAACGACCCCATCCGCGAGCATTACCAGCGCCGCTTCGCGCACATCCTGGTGGACGAGTTCCAGGACACCAACAAGCTGCAGTACGCCTGGCTCAAGCAACTGGCGGGCAACGATGTGGGCGGGCGCTTTGAGGCGCGCGGCAGCGTGATTGCGGTGGGTGATGATGATCAGAGCATCTACGCCTTTCGCGGTGCGCGCGTGGGCAACATGGCCGACTTTGTGCGTGAGTTCGATGTGCGCCAGCAGATCAAGCTCGAGCAGAACTACCGCAGCTACAGCAACATCCTGGATTCGGCCAACGCCCTCATCAGCCACAACAGCCGCCGCCTGGGCAAGAACCTTCGCACCACCCAGGGCGCGGGTGAGCCAGTGCGCGTGTACGAAGCCAGCTCGGACCTGGCCGAGGCGCAGTGGATGGTGGACGAGATCAAACAACTGGTGAGAAGCGACGGCTTTGAGCGCAAGGAAGTCGCCGTGCTCTACCGCAGCAACGCGCAAAGCCGGGTGATCGAATCGGCGTTGTTCAACGCCAGCGTGCCCTACCGCGTGTATGGCGGCCTGCGGTTTTTTGAGCGCGCCGAAATCAAGCACGCGCTGGCCTACCTGCGCCTGTTGGAGAACCCCAACGACGACACCAGCTTCTTGCGGGTGGTCAACTTCCCGCCGCGCGGCATCGGTGCGCGCAGCATCGAGGTGTTGCAGGACGCGGCCCGCACCGCCGGTTGCTCGCTGCACGATGCGGTGAGCGCCGTCCCCGGCAAGGCGGGCACCAATTTCAAGGCCTTTGTGGCCAGGATCGACGTGCTGCGCGAGCAGACCGAAGGCCTGAACCTGCGCGGCATCATCGAGCAGATGCTCGAATCCAGCGGCTTGATTGAGCACTTCCGGCTCGAAAAAGAGGGCACCGACCGCATCGAGAACCTCGAAGAACTGGTCAACGCCGCCGAGAGTTTTGTCACCCAGGAAGGCTTTGGCCGCGATGCGGTGGCCCTGCCGCTGGATGAGCATGGCACGCCGCTCTCCCAGAGCGCGGTCAGCCAGGGTCTGGACCCCGACGCCCCGTTGCTGGATGAACCCCTACAACCTGCCGTGGCCGGTATCGTGGATGCCGACACAGGCGAGACGCTCTCACCCCTGGCTGCCTTCCTGACCCACGCCGCGCTGGAGGCCGGCGACAACCAGGCGCAGGCCGGGCAAGACGCCGTGCAGCTCATGACCGTGCATGCCAGCAAGGGGCTGGAGTTTGACGCCGTGTTCATCGGCGGCATGGAGGAAGGCCTGTTTCCGCACGAGAACTCCGCCAGCGACCGCGATGGTCTGGAGGAAGAGCGCCGCCTGATGTACGTGGCCATCACCCGCGCACGCAAGCGCCTGTACCTGAGCCATTCGCAAACCCGCATGCTGCACGGCCAGACGCGCTACAACATCAAGAGCCGTTTTTTTGACGAACTGCCCGAGGCCGCGCTCAAGTGGATCACGCCCAGGCAGCAGGGCTTTGGCAATGTTGCTCCTAATGTAGGAGCATTCAGACCATACGGGGCAAGCGCAAGTGGCAATTTTGGTATCAAATCTGAGATGTTTGCCAGCCCGCCAGTGCCGGTGCAGAAGGCCACCCCTTCGCACGGCTTGCGCGCCGGGCTCGCGGTGTTCCACACCAAGTTTGGCGAGGGCAAGGTGCTGGCCATCGAAGGCACGGGCGACGATGCGCGGGCGCAGGTGAACTTTCCGCGCCATGGCACCAAGTGGCTGGCGCTGAGCGTGGCCAAACTGACGGTAGTGGAGTGAGCGCTGGCCCATGAGCTTGCCACCGGCCCTGTCGTGGCGCACCCAGTGGGGGGAGTACCGCAGACCCTGGAAACTGGTCACTCTGGCGTTGGGCATCGCCTTGCTGCTGCTGGGGGCCGAGTTCACGCCCGCCCCCGACTGGGACTACCCGATCAGCTTCATCATGGCGCTGCTGGCCTATGCCACGGCCCCCTGGAGCCTGCGCGTGCTCATGCTCCGGCAGTGGCGCCTGCTTGCGCTGGCTGCGTTCCTCACATGGTTCACGGTCGATGGTTGTTACGCCATCTATTGGTACCTGAAGGATCCGGCAGTCCTGGGGCTGATGCGCGACGTGAACTTTCCAGCGTCGCTTTCGCTGTACGGCATGTGCGGGCTGGGGTGGTGGTTCCAGGGCACGGTGCGGCAGGCCTGGCAGATGCTCCGAAGCCTGCCTGATCGCGTGGATGGCAGGGTGGGCAAAGGCTGAGCATGGCAGGCCGCGCCGGGTGGACGCGACAGGGTGCGAGCTGGTGGGTGTGTCACTCAATCGCCATCAAACGTTCATGGGTGTGTCATCTGCGGTTTTTACGCTCATCCGGTTTTGCAACCCACAACCCAAGGACCTCCGATGAATCACCGCGCAGATACCCCCGAGCTGGCTATCGACTTCAACAACGAGAACTCCAACCCCTCTGCCAACCCCACGTTTGACGCCGTGCTGGGCGCCCGTCTTTCGCGCCGCGGCCTGCTGCGTGGCGGGGTGGGATCCGTGGGCACCGCCATGCTGGCTGGTTTCGGCGTGTCGGCCTGTGGCGGTAGCAATGACTCTGCCGTGACGCCACCACCGGCGGCCCCCAAGCTCCTGGACTTTGGTGCCGTGCCCAAAAGCCTGGCCGACACGTTGCTGGTGCCCGCTGGCTATACCGCCAGCGTGCTGTTTGCGCTGGGCGACCCGCTGGCGGCAGGCGTGGCCGCCTACAAGAACGACGGCACCGACTCCGACTTTGACAAGCGTGCAGGCGACCACCACGACGGCATGGAATGGTTTGGCCTGGGTGGTGACGGCAAACGCAACGACAACGCCACCGAGCGCGGCCTGCTGGCCATCAACCACGAAGCGACGACCGACGAAAAGCTCTCGTCGTTCTTCCTGCATGCCAACGGCGGCACCAGCACACTGCCGCGTCCCGCCGCCGAAGTGGACAAGGAAACCGACATCCACGGGATTGCCGTGATCGAAGTGGCCAAGGCCGGCGGCAAGTGGGCCTATGTGCCCAGCTCGGCACAGAACTTCCGCCTGACCTCGCTCACCCCCATCGAGATTGCCGGCCCCGCCCGTGGCAGCGCACAGGTGGTGACCAAGTACTCAGCCAACGGCACCATGACTCGCGGCACGCTCAACAACTGCGGCACCGGCAAGACGCCCTGGGGCACGTTCCTCACCGGCGAAGAAAACTGGTTTGGCTACTTCACCCGCAGCGCCACCGATGACGCAGCCCGCGGCAACGACAAGACCGTGACCGCGCTCAAGCGCTATGGCCGCAACCAGGGTGCCGCGTCGCGCCACGGCTGGGAAACCGGCGGTGCCGAAGACAAGTACCAGCGCTGGAACATCAGCAAAACCGGCACATCGGCCAACGGCAGCGATGACTACCGTAACGAGATGAACGGCATGGGCTACATCGTAGAGATCGACGCCTATGACAAGTCCCGCGTGGCCAAAAAGCGCACCGGCCTGGGCCGCTTTGCGCACGAGAGCGCCGCATTTGGCAAGGTGGAGGCGGGCAAGCCCGTCACCGTGTACATGGGAGATGACTCACGGGGCGAGTACATCTACAAGTTCGTATCCACCGCGCTGTGGAATGCCGCTGACGCCAGCGCTGCCGACCGACTGGCGGTGGGCGACAAGTACCTCGACAGCGGCAAGCTGTACGTGGCCAAATTCAACGCCGACGGCACGGGCACCTGGGTGGAGTTGGCTTTGACGAATGCCGCCATCGCCAGCTATGCGGCCTACAAGTTTGAGGACGTGGCCGACATCTGCATCAACACCCGCCTTGCGGCAGACGCCGTGGGTGCCACAAAGATGGACCGCCCCGAATGGAACGCGGTGAACCCCGCCAACGGCGAGATCTACTTCACGCTGACCAACAACAGCAACCGCAGCATCAATCCCACCGGCAGCCAGTACGTGCCCGATGCCGCCAATCCGCGTGCCTATACCGATATGAAGGGCACCACGGCCCAAAACGGCAACCCCAATGGCCACCTGGTGCGCATGAAAGAAGAAGCCGCCGTGACTGGGTTTACCTGGGATGTGTACCTGTTCGGCGCCGAGGCGGGTTCTGATAAGGCCATGGTCAACCTGTCGTCGCTGACGGCCGACCAGGATTTCTCCAGCCCCGATGGTCTGGTCTTCAGCAAGGCCACGGGCATCTGCTGGATCCAGACGGACGATGGCGCCTACACCGATGTGACCAACTGCATGATGCTGGCCGCAGTGCCCGGGCAGGTGGGCGATGGCAGCCGGAAGACGCTGACCTACACCAAGGCCGACGGCAGCAAGATGGATGTGGTAACCCCTGTGGGCAAGGCAGCCACCGAGACCACGCTCAAGCGCTTTCTGGTGGGCCCCAAGGGCTGCGAAATTACAGGCCTGGCCGAAACGCCCGACGGCAAGACCATCTTCGTGAACATCCAGCACCCCGGTGAGACCACTGCCATGGCGGACGTGGGCGACCCTGCCAAGTACACCAGCCAGTGGCCTTCCAATGCGGGCTACGGCGCAGGCAAGCGACCCCGGTCGGCCACCATCGTCATCACCAAAAACGATGGCGGCGTGATCGGCAGCTAAGGCACCGAAAATTCAGGCGACGCGCGCTGGCAGTCATGCCGCGCGCGCAAGCAAGCGATCAAGCAAGCAGCCTGGCTGCCCTGACGGGGCAGCCAGGCTGTTTTATTGATTCTGCTTGAGTCAGTTGGAGTCGGAGGGCGGAGGTCCCGGCTCATCACCCGTCTGCGGTTCTGGCGCGGGCGAAGGGGGCAGGGGCGCATCAAAGCAATCGCGGAACGTGAACACCACCGAGGTGAAGAACATCGCAGCCAGGATCAGCGCCGCACCCACCATGATGCCGCCCGCTACGCTGGCATCCAGCCCGGCCAGCGTCAAAAACGTGGACACCAGCGCCACTGCCACGCCGCCCACCAGGAACACGCCCAGCCAGCCCAGCCCGTACACGGTGAATGCGCCCATGTTGCGCACGCACGCCACCCCGCTGAAGAACAAGGCCTTGACCGGCGGCACCCCGTGCCAGTGCACCAGGCCGGGGGCATGCCAAAAGAGCAGCGACAGCGGCAGGTACAGCGCCATCGCCAGGTACATGGCGCGCTGAAATGCCGGGTCCTGGGCGACTTCCTTGGTCAGCGGCGCCCCAGCCAAATACACCTGCGCAAACTGCCCCCCATCGAGCAGGGCCGACAAGCCCATCACCGCCAGAAAGCCCACCGCATACAGCGCGCCCAGCACCAACATGTCGCGCAGGCGCTGCTTGCCCGTGCGAAAGGCCACCAGCAGCACGGTAGGCATGGGAAATCGACCCTGGGTGGCCTCGGCCGCCGCCACCATCATGGCCAGCGTGGCCGAAGGCAGCAGTGCCAGGGCTACCGCAGGGCCCACCAGCGGGATCATGGTGGCCAGGGACATCGCCGCCATGGTCATGAAAAAAAGCGCCACCAGCGCCAGCGGCTGCCGCCAAAACGCCTGGATACCCAGCTTGACCCAGGCCATGCCGGTGCGTGCGGGAACGATGTGCAGTTTCATTGAATGCGATCAGAAAAGGGGGCGGGGTGCAGGTCGGCGATTGCGGCGCTGTGTGGCGCGATGTTCGGGAATTTACCCCACCGTCCTCATCTGGTCACTGGAAGGGGAAAGCAGCATCCCGCGCACCGGCGTTCGCCACTCCCGAAGATGCCGCCGGCCTCCGTTGGGCGGCAGGCATACAGAGCCACTACGGTCGTGGTTTCAGCCCACGTGAACGGGCCGGGCAATGCGGCCCCGCAGCACGCGCTCAAAATGCGTAGGGTCGTGCGGTTTGAGCATCGACGCCTCGCGCGGCAGGTAAAAGTCCCACAGGCGCGAGATCCAAAAGCGCAGGGCGCCAGCGCGCAGCATGCCGGACAGCAGCTCGCGCTCGGCGGCAGTCAGGGGGCGCACGGCCTGGTAGGCCTGGAGCATCTGCGCTGCGCGATCGGCGTCGTGCTGGCCCGTGGGCAGGTCGATGCACCAGTCGTTCAGGCACACGGCCAGGTCGAACAACAAGGTGTCCACGCCAGCAAAGTAGAAGTCAAAAAAGCCGGTCAGCTCCTCGCCATCGAACATCACGTTGTCGCGAAACAGGTCGGCATGCACCGGGCCGCGGGGCAGGGCCGCATAGGCGGCGGTGGCCGCCAGATGGTTCTGGTAGGCCAGCTCGGCGCGCAACAGCGCGGCCTGTTCCGGGTCGATGTGCGGCAGTACCAGGGGAACAGTGTCGTTCCACCAGGGCAGGCCGCGCAGGTTGGGTTGGCGGCGTTCAAAGTCGCGCCCGGCCAGGTGCATGCGCGCCAGCATGTTGCCCACCGCAGCGCAGTGCGCCGCCTGCGGGGCCAGCTGGCTCTTGCCGCGCAACTTGTTGACCACGGCCGCAGGTTTGCCACACACGGTGTGCAGGATGTCGCCATGGGCGTCAGCGCGCGGGTCGGGCACAGGGATGCCGCCATGCGCCAGGTGCTTCATCAGGTGCAGGTAAAACGGCAGCTGCTCGGCGGTGAGGCGCTCAAACAGCGTAAGCACGAATTCGCCCTGCTCGCTGGTCAGAAAGTAGTTGGTGTTCTCGATGCCACCCTCGATGCCGCGCAGCGCCACCAGCTCGCCCAGTTGCAAACGGCGCAGCAGTTTGCGCGCTTCTTCGCTCGAGACTTCGGTAAAGACAGCCATTGCTTACGGGGTCTGGAAAATGGGAAAAAGGCGCGTCGCAGCTCGGCAAAGTGCAGGGGGCCCTGCATGCAGGGCCTGCGGCGCAGGCGCTTTGCTGCCTGTTAGAACTTGAGCACGTTCCACACGCGTGGAGCCGTATTGGTTTCGGCGCCATTGCGGGCACCAGCGCGGCTGCGGGCGCCATCGGGCGACTGCACTTCGTAGCTGGGCATGTCGCCAGACTTGGGCTGCACCGAGATGCTCTGCGTCTGGCCGCCCACGCGCACTTCGTCCACGCGGCTGCCTGCGTCTTCCACCTGGATGCGCTGCGTGCGCTGATTCAGGCGGCCGGGCGATTGCTCCGGGGTCGCTAGCGGATCGCGCCCGCCAGAGTTGCCCTGGGAGGCATCGGGAGCAGTATTTTGAGCAAAGGCACAGGCGCTGGACAGGGCCAGCAGCAAAAGGGTGTGAGCGACGCGCATGGGCCCGATTGTAGGCGGCGTGCCCGGGCCCAGGCGCCTCGCGCATGCCCCGGTGCGGGCTACTTTGCCTGCGCGGCCTCAAGGTCCACCGCCTTTTGTACCGCCTGGTAGAAGGCCTCGCGTGCCTGGCGGGCGGCGGGATCGCTTGCGCCGCCCGCCCAGTTGGCGTTGGAGACAATCACCAGCTTGCGTTGCGGGTCGATGAAGATGCCCTGGCCGAAGATACCGCGCGCGGCAACGCTGCCGTCGTCGTACGTCCACCACTGGTAGCCATAGCCACGGCCCGGCTGGCCAATGTCGGCGCGCTTGCTTGTGGCCTGCTCAAGCCAGCCCTCGGGCACGGTGCGCTTGCCGCCCGCCAGTGCACCGTCCAGGATGAACAGGCCGAAGCGGGCATAGTCGCGCGCAGCCGCCTGGATGCAGCAGCCGCTGATCTCCTGGCCGGTCTTGTTCAGGATCCAGGTGGCCTTTTGCTCCATGCCAGCGGGCTTCCAGATCTTTTCTTCCAGGTACTGCGACAGCGGCTTGCCGGTGGCCTGGCTCACCAGGATGCCCACCAGATTCGTCTCGCCCGTGCTGTACAGCCAGCGCTCGCCCGCAGGGGCCTCTCGCGGCAACTTGCGCAGGTAGCTCACCAGCGCATCCACGCCCGGCTCGTCGGGCGTCTGGCGGTTGAACTGCGCCACATCGGATGCCGGATCGCTGTAGTTTTCGTTCCAGCGCACGCCCGATGTCATGGTGAGCAGTTGGCGCACACTCACATCGTCATAGGCAGACCCCTTCATGTGCGGAATGTAGGCACTGACCTTGTCATCCATACTTTTGATGTGGCCGTCTTGCAGCGCTGCGCCCACCAGGACAGAGGTGAATGACTTGGCCACCGAAAAGCTGGTCCACCGCCCGTTGGCGTCAAAACCCAGGCCGTAGCGTTCCAGGCGCAGCTTGCCGTGGTGCACGATCAGCAGTGCGCTGCTGCGCTGCTCGGCCATGTAGGCGTCGATATCGGGCAGGCGGGGCAGCGGTGCGCCAACGGGCAGCGGACGCGGTGTGCTGGCGGGCTCCACCACGCGCCACTTGGCCAGCAGCGCAATGCGGTCCAGCGCACGGAACGCGGCGTCGCGCTGTGGCACGCTCCAGAACAGCAGGTCGCGGTTGGTAGGCACGGTCTTGAGCAGGCCGCGGGTTTCCTTGTCCAGGCTGAACCAGCCCACAGCACCCGCAACCGCCAGGGCCAGCAGCGCGCCCAGCCCGAATTTTTTGACAGACTTGTTCAACACATCACTCCTTGCGCCAACCCGAACAGCAGCGATTGGAACCCAAGCGGCTGCGGCAGGGCAGGCGGGCTAACCCCGTCCCCCGGTGCGACCCCGTATGCGCATGGCCGCGCTGTCTCTGTGCACAATCGACTGCATGAGCGATAAAAAGACCCTTTTGCTGGTGGACGGCTCCAGCTACCTGTACCGCGCCTACCATGCCATGCCCGACCTGCGGGCCGTGCCGGGCGACCCCACCAGCCCAGCCACGGGCGCCATCCGCGGCATCATCAACATGATGCAGGCGCTGCGCAAAGAGGTGCGTGCCGACTACGCGGCCTGCGTTTTTGATGCCTCCGGCCCCACCTTCCGCGACGCGATCTACCCCGACTACAAGGCCCACCGCGCGCCCATGCCCGACGACCTGCGCGCGCAGATCGACCCCATCCACGACGTGGTGCGCCTGTTGGGCTGGTCCGTGCTGGCCATCACCGGCGTCGAGGCGGACGACGTGATCGGCACCCTGGCGGTGACGGCTGCCCAGCAGGGCATCGAGGTGGTGGTGTCCAGTGGCGACAAGGACCTGAGCCAACTGGTGGACGAGCACATCACCATCATCGACACCATGAACGGCAAGCGCCGCGATGTGGCCGGCGTGACCGCCGAGTTTGGCGTGCCCCCCCGACTGATGGTGGATTTTCAGACCCTGGTGGGTGACGCGGTGGACAACGTGCCCGGAGTGCCCAAGGTAGGCCCCAAGACCGCCGCCAAGTGGCTCATGGAATACGGCTCGCTCGACGCACTGATGGAGCGCGCGGGCGAGATCAAAGGCGTGGCGGGCGAGAACCTGCGCAGCACCCTGCAATGGCTGCCCACGGGCCGCCAGCTTGTCACCATCAAGACTGACTGCGACCTGGCCGAACACGTGCCGGGCTTGCCCGCACTGGATACGGTTGCCATCGGCGAACCGCAGACGGACGCCCTGCGCACCTTTTATGAAAAATACGGTTTCAAGGGCCTGGCCCGCGCCCTGGGTGGCCAAACGCCTGCCGCTGCACCCACTTCCACCGTGGCCCTGCCGGGCCACAGCGGCGACCTGTTTGCCGACCACTCGGCCAGCAGCGTTGCGCAGCAAGCCCAGGAACGCACTGTGGTGTACGACACCATCCTGAATTGGGCCGACTTTGACCAGTGGCTGGAGCGCCTGCAGCAAGCCCCTTTGGTGGCGCTGGACACCGAGACCGACTCGCTCGACGAAATGCGCGCGCAGATCGTCGGCATCAGCTTCAGCGTGCAGCCCGGCGAGGCGGCCTACATCCCCCTGCGCCACGAAGGCCCTGACGCGCCCGCGCAATTGCCGCTGGATGCGGTGCTTGCCCGCCTCAAGCCCTGGCTGCAAGACCCCAGGCACCCCAAGCTGGGCCAGCACATCAAGTACGACCGCCATGTGTTTGCCAACCACGGCATCGAAGTGCAGGGCTACGCGCACGACACCATGCTGCAAAGCTACGTGCTTGAAGTGCACAAGCCCCACAACCTGACCAGCCTGGCCGAGCGCCACACCGGCCGCAAGGGCATCAGCTACGAAGACCTGTGTGGCAAGGGCGCGCACCAGATCTCCTTTGCCCAGGTGCCTGTGGACAAAGCCGCTGCCTATTCGTGCGAAGACTCCGACCAGACTCTGGACGTGCACAACGCCCTGTGGCCCCTGCTGCAGGCCGATGACAAGCTGCGTTTCATCTACCAACTGGAAATGGAAAGCAGCGAGGCCCTGTACCGCATCGAGCGCAACGGCGTGCTGATTGATGCGCCCACGCTGGCCGCACAAAGCCACGAGCTGGGCCAGCGCATCCTGCAGCTTGAAACCGAGGCCTATGAGATTGCCGGCCAGCCCTTCAACCTGAGCAGCCCCAAGCAGCTCGGCGAAATCTTCTTCGACAAGCTGGGCATGCCCGTGGTCAAGAAAACCGCCACCGGCGCCCGCAGCACCGACGAAGAAGTGCTGGAAAAGCTGGCCGAGGACTACCCCCTGCCCGCCAAGCTGCTGGAGCACCGGTCCTTGAGCAAGCTCAAAGGCACCTACACCGACAAGCTGGCCCAGCTCGCCCTGCCGCGCACCGGGCGCGTGCACACCCACTACGCGCAGGCCGTGGCGGTGACCGGGCGGCTGTCCAGCAACGACCCCAATCTGCAGAACATCCCTATCCGCACGGCGGAAGGCCGCCGCGTGCGCGAGGCCTTTGTTGCCCCCGCAGGCCGGGTGATTGCGAGTGCCGACTACTCCCAGATCGAGCTACGCATCATGGCCCACCTGAGTGGCGACCACTCGCTGCTGCACGCCTTCCACGCCGGGCTGGACGTACACCGCGCCACCGCCGCCGAAGTGTTTGGTGTGGAGGTCGCGCAGGTCACCAGCGAGCAACGCCGCTACGCCAAGGTCATCAACTTTGGCCTCATCTACGGCATGAGCAGTTTTGGCCTAGCCAAAAACTTAGGCATCGAGACAAAGGCCGCCGCCGCCTACATCGACAAGTACTTTCAGCGCTACCCCGGCGTGAAGCAGTACATGGACGACACCAAGGCCGCCGCCAAGTCCATGGGCTATGTCGAAACCGTGTTCGGCCGCCGCCTTTACCTGCCCGAAATCAACTCCCCCAACGGCCCCCGCCGCGCCGGTGCCGAACGCGCGGCCATCAACGCGCCGATGCAGGGCACTGCCGCCGACCTCATCAAGCTGGCCATGGTGGCCGTGCAAAAAGAGCTAGACGCGCGCAAGCCCAGCATCCAGATGATCATGCAGGTGCACGACGAACTGGTGTTCGAGTTACCCGAAAGCGAAGTGGACTGGCTCAAGACCCACATCCCGCGCCTGATGGCGGAGGTGGCGGCGCTGAAGGTGCCGTTGCTGGCAGAGGTGGGAGTGGGGGCTAATTGGGATAGGGCGCATTGAGGCATGGAGTCGCCAAGCAGAAACTGCACCCTTTGAATCCACGTGCAGGCTGACGATCAATCTCGCGCGTCCAGGTCACGAAATCTTGTTACCGTCGGTGTCGTTCAAGAAGTGCACCCGATTCCATTCGATTGCACGTCTACTCCAATGGGCCTCAATGTCCTGCGTGAAGTCCGCGCGAACGAGTTTCGCTCTGCAGTCACACCACCGTCCAGATTCTCGGCGAATGATCAAGCCTTCAAGGGGACCCTCCCGATAGTGGCTGGGGCGCGTGGCCACTAGCTTTTCCAGGGAGACGACTGTGTGCCGCCCGCACGCGACCTGAGGAGGCGTAGCCAGCCCCGCCGACTTTGCCAGCGCATTACGGCGTGCACTACTCCAAAAACGACCAGCGCCCCGGTCATACACATCAAATAGTAAGAACCAATCGGGCAGTCCCGGATAGTCCAGCGTATGGCGTGCGGCACACCACTCGCCAAACACAATGATGTGGGGGGTCAGAACGCTGCGCACCGCTTCGCCATGCAGGGCCAGCCATGAGGGTAAGCGGGCGAACTGTCCGGAGTGCGGCTCTGCCAAATACTGGCCACGGTTTTGGGCGCGTAGGGTATTGTTTGTGGCAAGAGAAAGGCCCAGGTTGGCCCCATCTAGCTTTTCCTCCACCACCACGTCGCTCGCCAATAAAGCTTGCACCTCAGTAGGTGAGAGTACCTTGTCATCGCGCGGAGTGTTCTTACCCAGCCAAGCCAAGTGCGGGGTGTGCGGGAAGCGAAAAAAGTCATCATCCATGGCACTCAGCCCGGCAACTGGGGCGCGGGCTTGTCGGGGAATTTCTTTTGGTAAACCGTGCAGACTTCTGGGCACAGGAAATCGACCTCAACACCCTTGGCTCTCAGGGCTGGCCACCATTCCAACCATTTGCAGTCCGCAGCTTGCCAAACTGTGGGTTTTTCGGGGTGGGCGTGGGCCACGGCGGCGAACTTGCGATCCGATGGGTCAAATAGTTGCGCCAACGCAGGATCGGGGAATTCAGCAAAGTTGTTTTCTTCCGTCTCGTTCAGCGTAACCTGCTCTACCTTGGGTGTTCCGCTGTGCTGAAGCATCCACTTCAAAAATTTATCTCCGACCCCTTTCGCGGGCCTCAGGCTAGTTTTGCGATGGTACTCACCCACAATGCGGTAGCCATCGTCGATGACGACAACGCCTGATCGTTGAAGCAATTGCAGTCGCGTCACGCAAGCAATGACACAGTCCTCAGATACTTGGTCATGCTGGTTATTGGCGACCAAGAGTACGTTGGTATCGATTACTGCTTTCATTGCACGCTGCCTTGTTGCATTAGCTCCTTTTTCTTTTGCATCGCCGCTAGGGCTCGGCCCGCGATATCCGCCATCTCATCACCAAAGAAGTGTTCTGGCCAGTTCTCAATCTCGCCGAACATGTTCAACCTCAGTGGCTCTAGTTCGGTAGCCGATCCGGCACGACGGCAGAAGTACACTGCCACGTCTGTCGGCTTGATCATTCCTTCGGCTACTCGCCGCTGCAAGCGGTTTAGAAAGTGCTCCGAGTGACTTTCTACAATCAACTGCACGTCTCGCGGCTTTCCATCCTCACGGGCTTGGGTCGCTGAAATGAAGACGTCGGCCAACTCAGCCTGAACTTGCGGATGCAAGTGAATCTCAGGTTGTTCCATCCATACGGTGGAATGCGGTGGGCAGTAGAAGGCCTGCACCAACGCTGGCAGCACTTGAGAGATGCCAAAACCCACATCGGTGATCTTTACCTCAGAGGCTTTGTTGTGGGTCTTTACTAGCACCTCGTACTCTTTGCGCCCCACAGCCACGGGTCTGACAGCAAAGTCGTCAATGACACCGAGATCTTTGAGCCATGCCGCTATGAACTCCGCAAAGCCTTTGGTGTGATGTCCAGACTGGCGATTGAGACGGCGGCCCTCACCTTGTGCTGCGAGAATCGCTGCCACGGCGTACTCACCCAGTTGCCCCACGCTGGCTGGCGTGTCACCTGACCACTGATAGATGCGTTGGGGATGGCTGCGCAACGGTCCCAAATAGGAGATTCGCTCCAGCATACTCTCAGCGGCCAACGCGAAATCAGCTAGAAAGCCAGCGTTCTTGTACCTTGCCATACTGGTGTCTGACAGTCGATAGAACTTCTCGGGCTCCTCCAAAGGCCATTTTCGACCGTCGGCCATCTTGAAACCATATTGAGTTGACGTTAGGTTGAGCTTGCGCCTGTCGTCGCGCTCAAGACTAACGTCAATCACCTCTCTGTCGCCAGACGACAGCGCATAGTGCAATGCCTGAACTTCTGGTTGCTGCGCTTTGTTTGCCACCATGCTCACATCCAACCGCATGCGGTCCCCTTGGAAGCGGGAATCGGGTTGCAAGGGGTCGCGGACATCCAAACCCTTTGGCAAGATCCAACCCAGCTCAAATGACAGGGCCTGTTTTGCATCATGGCCATGTAGGCAATCTGTGAAAGTTCCCAAATCGATGAGAGACGAGGTATCGCCCAGGTGTAGAGCGCGCTTGCGGTCGGTCGAGCGCGCCGTTTGCTGCAACGCTAGCAGGAGGTGGCCGAGACTACTTTTGCCCGCACTGTTAGCCCCGAAGAGCACGGTAAGCGGTGCCAATCGAATTGGCCCTGTATCTTTCCAGGCTTTAAAGTTCTTGATGTGTAGGTGAGTAAGCATCTGTCTGATCTCCGTCATTCGCCGGAAAAAATGGTTTCATGGTTGCGGACTTTGTGGCCTTAGTGCGCAGGTAACGATGCCAGTTTATAGGGGGCTAGCCGGAGGCGGTGACTGTCTTCGTCGTGCATTGCTTTCGGCCTCCCCCTGAACTTATTGAAGCCGCTGTGTGTGCCGTCGGACGCCCGAAGCCGATGTATTCGAACTATTCAATACCCGTAGCTGGAAAAGTCCAATGGCGGAGTCCGCGATTGAATTCTCGGAGCACCCCCTAGGCGGGACATTCGTCCAGCGCAGCGGCGAACAAATCGCATCGCTAAACTCATCCGACAACGGCTGGCAGTTTCGCCACTTTCCCCCCATTTTCCTGGAGCCCCCATGTCCACCCCCACCCCCTACACCCCCCCCGCCATCTGGCAATGGAACAAAGAAAACGGCGGCCAGTTTGCCAGCATCAATCGGCCCATTGCCGGGGCTACGCACGATAAGGAACTGCCTGTGGGCCACCACCCGCTGCAGCTGTATTCGCTGGGCACGCCCAACGGCGTGAAGGTGACCGTGATGCTGGAAGAGCTGCTGGCGCTGGGCCACAGCGGGGCGGAGTACGACGCGTGGCTGATCCGCATCAATGAGGGCGAGCAGTTTGGCAGCGGGTTTGTGGCGGTAAACCCCAACTCCAAGATCCCGGCCCTGCTGGACCGCACCGACCCGGCCAATCCGGTGCGGGTGTTCGAGTCCGGCGCCATCCTGATGTACCTGGCCGAGAAGTTTGGCAGCGCCTTCTTGCCCACCCAGGGCGCGGCGCGGGCCGAGTGCCTGTCGTGGCTGTTTTGGCAGATGGGCAGTGCGCCGTTTGTAGGGGGCGGGTTTGGGCATTTTTATGCCTATGCGCCGGCCAAGATCGAGTACGCGATTGACCGCTATGCGATGGAGGCCAAGCGCCAGTTGGATGTGTTGAACCAGCGCCTGGCCGTGACCGAGTATGTGGCGGGCGATGACTACACGGTGGCCGATATCGCTATCTGGCCCTGGTATGGCCTGCTGGTCAAAGGCCAAGCCTACAACGCGGACGAGTTTTTGCAGGTGCACGAGTACACCCATGTGGTGCGCTGGGCCGAGCAGGTGGCCAAGCGCCCGGCGGTGCAGCGGGGGCGCAAGGTCAACCGTGTTCAGGGCGATCCGGGCAGCCAGCTGCGCGAGCGGCATGAGGCCAGCGACTTTGACACCAAGACGCAGGACAAGATCGAGGCTGCTGCTGCTTCGTCGCCAGCCACCTGACTGCATTGCAAGGCGCCGCTCCATGATCACTTTGTACGACTGCGCTACCGCTCCCAGCCCGCGCCGCGCGCGCATCCTGCTGGCTGAAAAAGGGGTGGCCCACACCACGGTGCAGGTGGATCTGAAAAGCGGCGAGCAACTGGGCGATGCCTATCGCCGCATCAACCCGCAGTGCACCGTGCCCGCACTGCGCACCGAAGGCGACCTGGGCCTGGTGCTGGCCGACAACGCGGCGATCACGGCCTATGTGGAGGCGCGCTGGCCCGATCCGCCCCTGCTGGGCACCACCCCCGCCGAAAAGGCCGAGATCGCCAGTTGGAACTGGCGCATGGAGTTTGAGGGCCTGATGGCGATTGCCGAGGCGCTGCGCAACAGTTCCCCGGCGATGGCCAACCGGGCTTTGCCGGGCGCGGTGAATTACCCCCAGATTCCGGCCCTGGCCGAGCGGGGGCTGGTGCGCGTGGGGCAGTTTTTTGACCTGCTTGACGAGCGTCTGGCGGGCCGCAACTTCATTGCCGCTGACCGCTTCAGTGTGGCCGACATCACCGCCGTGGTGGCGGTGGACTTTGCCCGCGTGGTCAAGCACAAGCCGGGTGAGCAGCACCCGCACCTGTTGCGCTGGCGCGCGGCCATGGCGCAGCGGCCGTCGATGTCGTTGTAGCGGCGGGCACTGCAATGGGGGGATGCAAGGATTGCGCATTCGGCCCATTCCTTGCATCGTGACAAGCTACCTAAAGTCTTGGCTGACTTGCAAAAGACACCTTCAACTCGTTACTAGCCCATGCGCCTTCGCCACATCGAAGTTTTCAACGCGGTGATGCTCACCGGCAGCGTGAGCGCGGCGGCGCGCCTCATCAACGTCACGCAGCCTGCGGTCAGTCGCATCCTTGCCCATGCTGAATTGCAGCTGGGGTTTCCGTTGTTTCATCGCCTCAAGGGCAAGCTGGTGCCCACCGCCGAGGCGCAGACCCTGTACCCGCACATTGAGCGCCTGTTCACCCAGCTCGACGATGTGCAGCGTCTGGCCAAAAGCCTCAAGGGCGACCAGCGCGAGGGGGAGATTCACATCCTGAGCGTTCTGGCGCTGAGCTACGAGGTGCTGCCGCGCGCGTTGCGGTTCTTCCGCCAAAAGCACCCGGACGTGAAGATCACCATCGACGCGCTGCATTCGCCGCAGATCGTGTCGGCCCTGGTGCTGCAAGAGGCCGACGTGGGCTTTGTGTTCAGCGGCATTACCCACCCCGCGCTGGCGCAGGAGCACCTGGCCGATAGCCGCATGGTGTGCGTGGCGCCCAAGGGTATGCTGGATGCGCCGCTGGTGAGCGCGGGCGTGGTGCACCTGACGGACCTGGGCGATACGCCAGTGGTGCACCTGGATGTGCGCGATCCCATCGGCACCGTGGTCAGCCATGCCTGCCGCGAGACGGGGGTGGGCCTGCAGACCTCCATCACCGTGCAGACCTACCACGCAGCATTGGCCCTGGCGCACCACGGCCATGCGGTGGCGGTGGTGGATACCTGCACGGCCGCATCGGCCGACCGCAGCAAGGTCGATGTGCTGGCCCTGGCGCCCCACATTGCGGTGCCCATTACGTCATTGCGCACGGTAAACCGCCCCAGTTCGCTGCTGGCCAGCGCCATGACGCAGTGCATGCGCCGCGCGGTGGTCGAGACGATGGAGTCGGTGGGCTAGGAGCCTGTCGGACTTGGAGCGTCGAAAGCGAAAATCGGCGAGAGCGAGGACAGTTTTTGCCGAATTTGCAGCCCCATCGCCGAGCTATGGGGCAAAAAGGCGGTTAAAAATGGACCGCTGCGGTCGATTTGCAGCCGACGATTTCCAAGTCCGACAGGCTCCTAGCGCCCTGCGGGCACGGCCGCTGCCAGGCGCTGGTGCGGCTCAGGTACCCGGTGCCAGCAGCTCGGCCACCTGCGCTGCCGTGCCAAAGGCCAGCGTGAAGCCCAGCGCACCGTGGCCGGTATTGAGCAGCAGATTGGCCGGGGCCCGGGCGTGCCGCCCGACCAGTGGTACGCCAGTGGGTGTGGCTGGGCGCATGCCCGTCCAGGGGTGCATGTCAGTGAAGCTGCTGCAGCCCGGAAACAGCGCCTGGGTGGCTTCGCGCAGGTTGTGAATGCGCTCGGGTGGAATGCGGTCGTCGTGGCCCACCAGCTCGGCCATGCCCGCCACGCGCAGTCGCTGGCCGATGCGGGCAAACACCACCTTGCGTGCGGCATCGGTCACGTTGACACGCGGGGCCAAGCCCAGGGCGCTGGCAATGTCCAGCGTGATGCTGTAGCCCTTGAGCGGGTAGATCGGCAGGCCAAAGCCCAGCGTCTTCGCGGTCTGGTGGCTGGCGCTGCCCAGGGCCAGCACAAATTGCTGGGCCTCGATGTTGCCCGCGCTGGTGCGCACGGCACTGATGCTGGGCGCGCCCCGCACCCTGCCCCGCACAAACCCCTGCACGCGCGTGCCCAGCACAAAACGCACCCCGCGCGCTGACAGCAAGCGGTGCAGGCCCTGGCATACCGCCAGGCAATCGGCCGCGCACTCGCTGGGCGTGTGGATAGCGCCCGCGATGCGGTGCTGGTAGTGGGCCAGGGCGGGTTCGATATCCACGCACTGCTGGGCCGAGACGGCCTCTTGCGCGCTGCCCCAGGGGCGCTGCAGGTCCAGTTGCCGACGGGCGGCGGCCAGGCCTGCGGGGGTGTCGTAGAGCACCAGCTTGCCGGTGCGCGAGAAGTCGCACGCCAGTTGCTCTGCCTCAAGCATGGCTTCAAAACGGTGGCGGCTCAATGCGGCCAGCGCCAGAAGATGCTGCGTGCTGCGTTCCGATGTGGCGCGGTTGCAGGCCCGCAAAAAATCAAGCCCCCAGCGCCACTGGTGCGCGTCCCACTGCAGGCGCAGTTTCAGGGGCGAGTTCCGTGAGAGCAGCAGCTGGGGCAACTGGCGCCAGAGGCTGGCGTCCGCCAGCGGCTGCACGTAGCTGTAGCTCAGTTGCGCGCCGTTGCCGCCGCTGGCGCCAGCGCCGGGCTGAGCCTGGTCGATCACGGTGACTTGCAGCCCGCGCTGGTGGAGTTCGTACGCGGTGGCCAGGCCCACGATGCCCGCGCCGAGGACACATACCTGCATAGATTGCTTTTGCCTTGTAGTTGGATGCAACCCAATGTATGGCGGGGGCTGGCGATTGAACAATGCCGATGCCATGTGCCCCCATGCCATCAGGTTATGCCAGCACCTCGCCGCACTGTGCCGGAGGGTTGTTCACAGCCGCCAGTCCACCAAAAAGGAATCGGTGGGGTGCAAAAAATGTCGTCCCTGCCACGGCATAACTTTTAGTCATAGGCACCCCGTGCAAATGAATTGTGCAAGGGCCGCATGAATTCCTACAGTGCAGATGCGTTCCGCATTTTTTGCCTTCACTGACTCGCACTTTTTTACGCAAGGGGTTCCCATGAAGCTTTCTGCCATCACTTCTGCCGCCATCATTGCCACGGGCCTGCTGGCCAGCACCGTGGCCAATGCCGATACGCTCAAGAAGATTGCCGACTCCGGCAAGATCACGCTGTCCTACCGTGAATCCTCGGTGCCGTTTAGCTACCTGTCGGGCCCGGGCGCGCCTGTGGGCTTTTCGGTGGACCTCTCCAATGCAGTGGTAGACGCCGTGAAGAAACGCCTGAACAACCCCGCCATCAAGGTTGAGCTGCAGGCCGTCACGTCGGCAAACCGCATTCCGCTGCTGACCAACGGCACGATTGATCTGGAGTGTGGCTCCACCACCAACAACACGGCGCGCGGCAAAGACGTGCAGTTCGCCATCAACCACTTCTACACCGGCACGCGTTTGCTCACCAAGAAGTCCTCGGGCGTCAAGAACTACGCCGACCTGGCCAAAAAGAAAGTGGCCAGCACCTCGGGTACCACCAACGCGCAGGTGATGCGCAAGTACAACCGCGACAACAACCTGGACATGGACATCGTGCTGGGCAAGGACCACGACGACTCGCTCCTGTTGGTGGACAGCGGCCGCGCCGAGGCGTTTGCGATGGACGACATCCTGCTGTTTGGCCTGATGGGCAACACCCGCAACCCGGCCGACTGGGTGGTGGTGGGCGATTCTCTGCAAGTGGAGCCCTACGCCTGCATGATGCGCAAGGATGACCCGCAGTTTCAGGCGCTGGTCAATGGCGTGATCGGCGGGATGATGAAGTCGGGCGATTTCGAGAAGCTCTACAACAAGTGGTTCATGTCACCCATTCCGCCACGGGGCCAGAACCTGAACCTGGCCATGAGCAAGGAACTGCGTGACAACCTGACGGCGCAAAGCGACAAGCCTGCACAGTAGTTCGGGGCAAGCATGTCTGATGTGTGTGCAAGACGCCCGCAAGCGCCGCAGGTGGTAGGAATCCTGGGGGGGATGGGGCCTGCGGCGGGTGCTGACTTTGTACGGCTGTTCGTGCAGGCATGCACCCGCCGCATGGAGTTGCTGGGCATACCGGTACACGACCAGGCCTACCCTGAGCACTGGCTGGCCCAGGTGCCCATACCCGACCGCACCACGGCGCTGCACGACACGCGCCCTGGCGCGCACCAGCCGGCAGACCCCATGCTGCAGGCCACGGGGCGGCTGGCCGCACTGGGCGCGCGTGTGGTGGCCATTGCGTGCAACACGGCCCATGCCTGGCACGGCATCTTGCAGCAGCGGTTTCCGCAGATGGTGGTGCTGCACGGGGTGCAGGAAGTGGTGGCGGAGCTGTCAGCACGCCAGGTGCAGGGCGTAGGGCTGCTGGCCACACAGGGTACGTATGACGCGGGGCTGTACCAGCGCGAGCTCGAGCGTGCACACATCGCCTGCTATGTGCCCACTGACGCCGGGCGCGAGCAGCTCATGCAGGGCATCTACGACGGCGTGAAGGCGGGCAACTATCCGCTGGCACGCCAGTGTTTTGAGTCAGTGTCGATCGGGATGCGAGAACGGTATGGCGTGTCCACGCTGATCATGGGCTGCACCGAAATACCTCTGGCGCTGTCAGAGCAGCCGCGGCTGCAGGGTGTTGCGCTGGTGAACCCTTCGGTGGTGCTGGCGTCGGCCCTGGCCCGTCACGCGTACTGTGATGCGGCACCGGCATTCTGAGGCTGTCCGCGTGTGGGGGGGCTTGCGCGCGGGCAGCCGCTTTTTGACATGACCTCCTGGCGGGTCTGACGGGCTCCTGGACGAAAGGGAAAGCGATGACAAACATGATGACCCGGGTGAGGCAGTGCATGGGCGCAAAGGCCTTGGGGGCGATTTGCTGTCTGCTGGCCCCGGCCATGGCAGCCATGGCCCAGCCCGCGCAGCCTGCCGCGTCGCCCCCGGCATCGGGCACCACGCTGCAGCGCATCCAGGCCAGCGGTGTGGTGGTGATTGGCCACCGCGAGTCGTCGCTGCCCATGTCGTACGTGGCCAATGGGGTGCCCATGGGTTACAGCGTGGATGTGTGCCACTACATCGTCCAGGCGCTTGCGCGGCACCTGAAGCTGCGCGAGCTGCGTACCACGTACCGCATGGTCACCTCCAGCAGCCGTTTTGATGCGATTGAAAAGGGCGAGGTGGACCTGGAGTGCGGATCCACCACCAACACGGCGGCGCGCCGCCAGCGGGTGGCGTTCACCATTGCGCACTTCATTGCCTCGTCGCGCATTGTGGTGCTCAGCAGCAAGCCGTATGAGCGCATCGAGGACCTGGAGGGCAAGGTGCTGGCGTCCACGTCGGGCACCACCAACATCGACTCGCTGGCGCGCGAGGCCGCCAACAAGTCGGTGCGCGTGCGCATCGAACCCGCCAAGGACCACGCCGAAGGCTTTGGCTGGGTCGTGAGCGGCAAGGTCGATGGCTTTGCGATGGACGATGTGCTGCTGTTCGGGCTGCGCGCAAGCCATTCGCGGCCCGAGGACCTGAAGGTCATCGGCAAACCCATGACCATCGAGCCTTATGCGGTGGCGTTTGAGCGCAACAACCCGGAGCTCAAGGCGGTGGTGGATGCCGAGCTGCGCCGCCTGATCCAGACGCGCGAGCTGCATCGCCTGTACGACAAATGGTTTACGCAGCCCATTGCGCCGCGGGGCATCAACCTGGGCATGCGCATGCCGCACCTGCTGGTCGATTCGCTCAAGTACCCGTCTGACTATGTGCCGCAATAGCGGGCTGTCGGCTTGACCCCCAGGAGCCGGTGCGCCGCCTAGGAGCCTGTCGGACTTGGAGCGTCGAAAGCGAAAATCGGCCCCAGCGAGGACAGTTTTTGCCGAATTTGCAGCCCCATAGCCGAGCTATGGGGCAAAAAGGCGGTTAAAAATGGACCGCTGCGGTCGATTTGCAG
>NZ_JBKDRI010000200.1:0-4642 GCF_046341535.1 Acidovorax sp.
GGGGCCGGTGTGCCTGGTTACCACGCCATAGCCTTTTGCAGCACATCAAAGCCCTGGCCAGAGCACTTGGCAGCCCAAAATCAACAGAAAAACTCGCTTCGCTCCGCCTTCGACCAATTGCCGTGAAATATTCGGGCTAGAGCATCCAGCGCGTGTCGGATCATGATCGGCACGCGCCAGCGCAGCCCGTCGGCAGTGGTGCGCAGATACCCGAAGGGCCTTGCACCCTTCAGACGCCACGTCAAAAACTGGCCGGGCAGGTGAATGCGATAGCTTCCCCGGTGAAGGGGTGCGTGAATGCCAGGCTGCGCGCGTGCAGCAGCAGGCGGGGCGACATCGCCTGTATGGCCGGCGCTGCATACAGCGTATCGCCCAGGATGGCATGTCCCACAGCGGCCAGGTGCACTCGGAGCTGGTGGATTCGGCCGGTCAACGGGGCCAGTTCGACGCGGGTGGTATCGGTGGCCTCGTCCCATTGGATGGTGCGCCAGCGTGTCTGGCTGCGCTTACCTGCATGGTGGTCAATCACGCGCAGGGGGCGACGCTGCCAGTCGGCGGCGATGGGCAGATCGATGAGTTGCCAGCCCGATGGGGTTGCAGCGGGATCGCTATCGGCGTGCATCTTCCCGTGCACGATCGCCTCGTAGTGCTTGGACACCTGGCACTCGGCAAACGCCTGGCTCAAGCGGCGCTGGGCCTCTGGGTGCCGCGCCATCAGCACCAGCCCCGACGTCGCCTGATCGAGCCGATGCACGATGAGCGCCCGCGGCCAGCGCTGCTGCGTCCGGGCGCTCAGGCAATCTTGCTTGTCCGGGCCCCGCCCGGGCACGCACAGCAGGCCTGCGGGCTTGTGCAGCAACAGCAGGTCGGCGTCTTCAAACACAGCGTGCACATGCGGCACAGAGGCCGAGGAAGCGGTGGGTTGGGCAAGGGAGATGCCGGGTTCAAGCCGCTGCATCGTCGCCCGCCACCAGCCGTTGCACCGTGGCGCAGAGTTCTTCCACATCGTTGGGTTTGTGGATGAGGGCGCGTGCCCCTTCGGCCAGCGCTGCCTGCTCGATCTCGGTGGTGACGTAGCCCGATGCCAGCGCGACGGGCAGGCCAGGTCGTATCCGCCGCGCCTCGCGCACCAGGTCCACCCCACAAAAGCCGGGCATGTTGTAGTCGGTCACCAGCAGGTCATAGCGCTGCGGTTCGGCGCGCAGCGCGGCGGTGGCAGCGTGGGGGTCGGTAAATCCGCTCACCAGGTAGCCGCGCCTGCGCAGCAGCCGCTGCACTAAAAAGACGAGTGCCTCGTCGTCATCCACGTACATCACATGCCGCTGGCGCTCTTGGCTATCCGCAACGCGCGCCGATCCTGGGGCTTGGCCGGTCGCGGCAAGATCCGCCGCGCTGGCAAAGGCACCTGCGGCCACCGACTCGGCAACCGGGGCGGGCAGGCTTGCCCCCGCAGGCGCTGCCTGAAAGTACAGCGTGAAGCGACTGCCCTGGCCCGGCACGCTGTGCACGTCCACCGCGCCTTGATGCGTGCGCATGACGCCGTGCACCACGGCCAGACCCAGCCCGGTGCCCTGGCCCACCGGCTTGGTCGTGAAAAATGGCTCAAAGATGCGCTCGAGCGTAGCGGCCTCCATGCCAGGGCCGTTGTCGCTCACGGTCAACGCGACATAGTTGCCCGGCATCAGGGCAAGACGTTCGCTCAGTCGCTGGTCTGGCTCAACGGCGAGCGCATCGACATGGATCGCACCGCGTTCGTTGTCGATCGCATGGATGGCATTGGTGCACAGGTTGATGAGCGCCTGTTCCACCTGCGTTGCGTCTGCCAGCACAGGTGGCAGCCCGGGCGACAGCCGCATGTGCAGCGCGATACCGGGTGGCAGTGTGACGCGCAGCAGGCGTTCGGTTTCGTGCGCAATATCGGCCAGCGAGACCACGGTGCGCTGCGGCGGCTCGTTGCGGCTGAATGTGAGGATCTGGCGCACCAGGTTGCGTGCGCGTCGGCCTGCCTTGTCGATCTCCGTCAAGCTCTCGAGCACCGGCGAGCCTGCCGCGCAGTCGGCCTTGGCCAGTTCCACATTGCCCAGGATGGCGCCCAGGATGTTGTTGAAATCGTGTGCAATGCCGCCTGCCATGGTGCCGACCGCCTGCATCTTCTGCGACTCGCGCAGCTGCGCTTCGAGCTCGCTGCGGTGCGCCTCGGCCTTCTTGCGACCGGTCAGGTCGCGCGCGAAGACGGTGGTGGTTTCGCCGTCGGCGTGGCGCTCGAACGAGACGCTTACCTCCACGGCCAGTTCCTTGCCAGTCACCGTGAGCGCGGTCATCTCCCCCAGCAGGGCCTGCGTGTTGAGCTTTGCAAGCGCCAGCGCACGCGGAGCATCGGGTAAAAAGCGCTGCAGCCCGCTGCCCAGCGCATCGCTGGCGCTGCACTGAAACAGCGCTGCCGCCGTGGGGTTGAACACGGTGATGCGCTGGTGCTGGTCCACGCAGACTATGGCGTCCAGCGCCGAGTTGATGACCGCCTCCAGCCGTTTTTCGCTGGCAAACAACTGCTCATTGCGCTGTTGCAGGGCCTGCGTACTCCGCTGCAGGGCGTTGCGCTCTGCCAGCAGGGGGCCTTGATCAATCACCGCGCACAGAAACTGTGTCAGCGGTGGGCCGCCGTCCTGGGGGGGCTCAATGTGTGCAATGTGCAAGTCGCCGGTGATGCGGCTATCGGGGCTGATGGCAAAGACGATTTCCTTGACTTCGCCATGGCCCGCTTGGCGCGCCACGGTAAAGGCCTCGCGCACGCGGTCCACGTCTTGCTCGCGCACAAAAGGCATCAGTGCAGACAGGGGGCGGTCGTGCTCGCTGGGCTGGAACAACCGGTGCGCCATGGAGTTGGCTTGCAGCACCAGGTCGTGCTCATCGACCACCATCAGTGCAAGCGGCACGCTGGCAAACAGGGTCTCAAAGCGCTCATAGGCGCTCTCGGCCACCGTCTGGCTGTAGCTCAGAACTTTGTTCTGATTTTCCAGTTCGGCCTGGTAGGCGCGCAGTTCGGCTACGAGATCCTGTGTTGAGGCAACAGGCCGATCGCCCGCAGTGAACCATGGGCGTTCGACGCGCTGCAGGGCGACCGTTGCCGTTTGCGCGGGGCTGCGACCGGCGGGATCAAGAAAGGACAGATCGGGTTCGCTCATAGAGGGTCGCTCTGCGGGGCGCACTTCAGGGCCGTTGAATGCAGTCACCGCGCGAAAGCAGAATGGGCGGAGTGTACGCCGCGGCCCGACGGTCAGCACCGCCAAGGCGCGGCCCCGCGGGGGGGGGGATGCAGTGGTTTCCTGGAGTATCTTTGACGGGCCCGCTTGTTTCGCTGTGTTTCACTTATCCATCTTCAAGGACGCCCATCATGACCACTGCCCACGACACCGATACCGCGCAGTCACTGTTGCTCAAGCTGCAGTGGCGCTACGCTACCAAGAAGATGAATCCGGCTAAGAAAGTACCTCAGGACAAGGTGGACCGCATCCTGGAAGCCGCGCGCCTCGCGCCCACCTCCAGCGGCTTGCAGCCGTTTGAGATCATCGTGGTGACCGACCCGGCGGTGCGTGCCCGCATCCTGCCCATTGCGTGGAACCAGGCTCAGATTACCGATGGCTCGCACCTGCTGGTGTTTGCGGCGTGGGACAACTACACAGCCGATCGCATCAACATGATGTTTGACCTGACCAACGAGCAGCGGGGTTTCAAGAACGAAGGCTGGGAAAACTACCGCCAGATGCTGCTGGGCATGTACCCGCAGCGCGATGCCGAGGTGAACTTCCAGCATGCGGCCCGCCAGGCTTACATTGGCCTGAGTGCTGCGCTGATGGCTGCGGCCTTTGAAGGTGTGGATTCCACCCCCATGGAAGGTTTCGACCCCAAGGCCCTGGACGAAATCCTGGACCTGGGTGCGCGCAACTTGCGCAGCGTGGCCATCTTGCCGCTGGGCTACCGTGCCGATGAGGGCGACTGGCTGGTCAACCTCAAGAAGGTGCGCCGCCCGCGCGAGCAGTTCGTCACCGAGGTGTGATGGAGGGTGCGCCTGAGCGCACTGCCCACAAAAAAAGCCGCCTGGGGCCATGGCCCCGGGCGGCTTTTTTGTTTGCAGCGGTCGGAGTCTGGTCAGCGACGTACGGACACCAGCTCGACCTCGAAGTTCAGCGTGGCGTTGGGCGGGATCACGCCACCGGCGCCGCCGGCCCCGTAGGCAATGCCGGGCGGGCAGGTCAGCTTGGCCTTGCCGCCGGGCTTCATGCGCTGCACGCCTTCGGTCCAGCAGGGGATCACGCGGTTGAGCGGGAACTCGGTGGGTTCGCCACGCCTGTAGGAGCTGTCGAACTCCTTGCCATCCAGGAAGGTGCCGCGGTAGTGCACCTTGACCGTGTCGGTGGCCTTGGGGGAGTCGCCGGTGCCGTCTTTGATGGACTGGTAGACCAGGCCGCTGGCTGTGGTGACGGGCTGAGCCACAACCGTTGCAGTAATCCTGAATCCGTGACCCCAATCCCCCGGGTTCCGTAATCGCACAGAAACCGGGCAGAGAAACCCCGATATTCACCCCCAGTCCGGCCATTTCAACGCAACAAACCCGACCGGCACCCCAGATATACGCTCATCATGC
>NZ_JBKDRI010000201.1:0-35331 GCF_046341535.1 Acidovorax sp.
GATGCATTTGCCAGCGCTGCTGTTGGGGCGCCAGGCAAGGCGCGATGACGCGGCAGGCTCGTGCCTGCAAGGAGGAGCAACACCGCATGGCGCTCCAAAAGCGGTGCTGGCAAGTGCATAGCGCTGTCACCCCAAAGGTGAAGCTGCAAAAACAACCCAAGGCCCGAGTCCACGCGGTGTGCGCCAAGATGACAAGCGGTCAACTGCCGTTTTTAGGTTAAAAAGTATCGCGCCCCTGCATGCGCGCCACGATGCGCAGGTCTGCGCCCAGGTGGGCCACCGACTTGAAGTCCAGCGCCAGGCCATCAGCCAACGCCGTGAGCGGGCCAAAGTCTGCCATGCCCCGTCCCGCGCCCAAAAGCCGTGGCGCTAGGTACAACAGCAGTTCATCGACCAGGCCTTCCCGGACCAAAGAGCCATTGAGCTTGTGCCCGGCCTCGACATGCAGCTCGTTGATGCCACGCTTGCCAAGGTCCAGCAGCATGGCCGAAAGATCCACCTTGCCGCTTGCATTGGGCAAGCGGATCACCGTGGCCCCACGGGCCTGCAATTCGGCCTTCCGGGCTTTGTCGTCGAAGGCTGTATAGACATAGCAATCGCGCCCCTCCATCAGCACATGGGCGTTAGCAGGCAACTGCAAGCGGCTGTCCACCACCACCACGTGGGGCTGGCGCGGCGAGGGTGCGTCGCGGACATCAAGCCGGGGGTTGTCATCCAGCACCGTGCCAATGCCGGTCAACACGGCGCACGCCCTGGCCCGCCACGCATGCCCATCGGCCCGCGCGGCGCGTGACGTGATCCACTGGCTGGCGCCATTGTTCAGCGCGGTGGTGCCGTCGAGGGAGCTGGCAACCTTCAGCCGCACCCACGGCGTGCCCCTCACCATGCGGCTGAAAAAACCGATGTTCAGTTCGCGAGATTCTTCGGCCCCAGGGCCCACCACCACATCCACCCCCGCCGCGCGCAGCCGGTCAAATCCGCGGCCGCCCACCAGGGGGTTCGGGTCCGTCAATGACGCAACCACCCTGGCAATACCGGCCTGCACCAGCGCATCGCAGCAGGGTCCAGTGCGTCCGTGGTGGGAGCAGGGCTCCAGCGTGACGTAGGCGGTGGCACCTGTCGTATCCAGTCCTCGGTCGTTGGCATCGCGCAGGGCCATCACTTCGGCATGCGGCCCGCCCGCGCGCTGGGTGGAGCCCTGGCCAATCACCTCGCCGCCGGGAGACACCAGCACGCAGCCAACACGCGGGTTGGGGTTGGAAACACAAAGCGCCTGGGCAGCGAGCCCAAGCGCTTGGTGGATGTGGGAGGGCGCTTTATGAAACATGACCCTCAGGATGGTAGCTCAGAGGCTATCGGTTCCAGCACTCGGCGGCAGTAGTGCCTGCTCCGCGGTTAATGGCATTGCGCGTTCCCGTATGGGTCAAGGTGAAATCGCCGCAGCGGTCGCTTGACTGAGGACCTGGATCTTTTCGGGTCGCGACCAGGGTGAACGCGGCATTGGAATTCACCCCCAGAAACCCAATGGTGTAGCGTTTCGTGGAGTCAGTTGACCATGTGAGCTCCGTCGGAAGCGTCAGAGGGTAGGTGCCCGTGGCGGTCGATGCTCGCTCAAGCCATTGCCGCGCCTGCAACAAACCGGCACGGGCGTCCGCCCGGTGTCCACGGCTGATGATTTCGATGTAGTTCGGCATCGCGACGGCAGCTAGAACACCAACAATGGCCACCGCAATCATGATTTCGATGAGCGTAAAGCCCTTTTGATGTCGTTTCATAAACAAAGCTCTCCTGATGGCGTCAAAGCTTAACGCAATTGCCGCCAGCTTGGGCGCAAGCTCTGCTCTGGGAGCGTTGCGTTGTCCAGATGTTCATCAGAACCATCCTGCTTTTTGCCAGTGAGACGAATTTTGTTGCCGCGTCGAACCAATGTGTGAGAGCCCGCGGCCACTGACACACGCGAAGCTTCCTTGTCAGAGGTCAGGACGTATTTGCCATCCCCATTGGTATCCATAATCTGCACGCTTGGTCGCTTGCCGTCCATGATGTTGATCAGGGACCAGAACTGAGATCCTTTAATCACTGAGGCGACGTCGCAGCTCTCTGTGCTGGCGTCAAGCGCACTCCTGGTAGGGATTTGCGAGAACGCCGACAAAATGTTGCCGCTGTCATAAAACTCCAGGGGCTTGAGCAGCCGTTCGCGTGACTCGGGCAGATCCATGAACCAGCCTTGGTTGGTCGACCAATTCAGCGTGGTGGAGGCATCGATAGTCCAGAACTTATGTCCAGACCTTGAAAACACCGACGTGGAAGAAACATTGCGAGAAACCAAATTTGCTTGGATCACGGATTTCGGTAAGTCATCCGCCGTTTTCAGTAGTGCCTTGCAGTCTGCGTCCAAGGTGTCGGTGCATACTGCGACGCGGTCTTTCTTGACACCGATCAGCTTGTAACTCGTGTTATCCAGCACGGAGTAAAGCGTTTGCTTGTTAGTGTTTTGGGGATCGTCATTGGTGATGTTGCGCCCGGTGCCAAACGCCACCATTACCCCGGTAACGTTCACCATTTTTGTCACGCCAGACTCAGTGACTTGCTTCTTGCGGTCGTTCGCGCGCACGATGGGTGCCACAGTGATGGGCTGCGGTAGCGTGCGTGAATTGGGGGAGGTCTCGGTACCGCCCTTGGCCGAGAAAAGCGGCACGCCGTTGGTGGTGTGGTTGGTCGTGGTATTGGCTGCGCTACCCCAGAGCGCCACGCCCCAATTGCTGTCATTACTGTCTGCAATCAAAAACTTCCACATGTTGCCCTTGAGGTCACCGGCATACGCCACATCAGGACGACCGTCCCCATTGATGTCCAGCAGGCGCGGTGCAGAAAGACCATTCTCGGTTGTGTTGGCGCTACTGCCAGTCGCAGTCGTGCCGGTTGCGACCAGCCGCAACAGTTTTCGGTCACCGTCCAGGTATTGCACCAGCAGCACGGGCCTTTCGCTCTTGCTGTTGTAGCCGTTGCCCATCACCGCCGCCCAGCGGTTGTTGTTCAATCGCGCAATTTGCGAGGTGCGCTGTGGGTTGTTTTCGTCGAGCACAGGCTTGGCGAAGATGTGACCCATATCAGCTGCTGCCAAACAAGCCTCTTTGTTCGCCACCGGCGTAATGGTTACGTCTTCGCAAGCCGCGACCGTCGCCACGGATTCGCTCGCATGCCGGGTTTTGTCCATCACCACGATGTTTTGGGCATTGGCTTCCGTAAAGTTGCTTGGGTTGGTGATGTTCAGCACAAAGTAGCCTTTGCCACCGGCACCCAAAGTGCCCACCAGCATGGTGCGCCAGTCAGGAACATAAGTGCTGTAGCCAGGCTCGCCGACATCAACACCTCCGTTGACATCCACATCACCACTCATGGCAGAGCCATCTACATAATAGCGATGATTTTCATCGTAGTCGACGTCTGCCAGGCGCCCCACAGCGGGGATCACCCCCTTGGGCACGTAGGCCAGCTTTTCAGTGCCGTCTGTTCCCGAAAAGCCATGCAACATGCCGTCGTTGCCACCCACGTAGATCATGGGCAGGCGGGTTTTATTCGCCGCAGTAAAGGCCGCGTAGCCTTTCCAAGCGTAATTACTCGAGGGCGCTCCGGTGTACCACACCTCCGAATTCACAATATCGCCCTGGCGCGATTTTCTTTGTCGGAAGGGGTTGCCTCCGCCCTCCTTGGTGCGATCACCGCGGATGTAGTTCAGCCGGTCCTGTCCCAAGGAATCGCTGCTGCCCTCATTATTGAGGTTCAGAAAAGCCTTTTGTGCTGTGCTCAGATTGGTTTCGTCAGTGGCCCATTTGAAAGGAACGCCGCCTTTCTCCTGCCCGGTCACAGAGTTAACAATCTGAATACTGTAGCTCAGAACAACACGTGCATCGACATTGAATCCCGTCGCATCAAGCTTATCCGCGGTGCTTTGTCCAGACCAGCCAGCGGCAGGGACGGTGGTTCCATCTGGCTTCACCGTTTCAGCGTTAACATAACCCTTCCAGGCATCTGCCGGCACGTAGCCGGCAATATACTTGGCAATGTCGTTTCGCGAGGAGTTGCTGCCGCTGGTAGCAGTCGAGCCGAGACCAGGCTCAGTGGAGTAGCTAATGTCATCGATGATCGATCGAAACGCTTCGGCCAGGTCTTCGCCCTTTTCCACCGCATAAAAGCGGCCTCGACCATTCAATGCGGCATGCCACATGTCGTGGCCTCTGTCTTTGGATGCAGCCTTCCATGCGTAAGCGCCATTGGCATATTCGGCAAAACTTCCGTCATATTCATACGGCAGCATAGAAGAGGGCGTTGTGATCGCTCCCTGGTGATCACCAGCGTCGTTGTAGTTATTTTGGGGAAGCGCATCTCCGCTAAAGCCAATGGTGTAGGTGACCATGTGTGGCCAAGTAGCGGGGTTGTGGCGTGGATTCCAATACTTATCAATGGTGGTGGTGACGTTGGTCACTCGGTTCTTAAATGTCTCAGTGGCCGGAGCTGTGTTGTAGTCAGATCGTGGGATGGGGGCCCCTGTCAGACCGCTGGATTGCAGTGGGGATGACCAGCTTCTAAAGGCCCAGTCGGCAATGGTACTGGTATTTTCGGTGTCCCGATAGACCCGGGTGTTTGCGTTCAAGTTGCTGTATGACGTGCCGTCTGGGAGAGTAGTATTTTGGTTGTCAAAGTTGGGGGGGGAAGTGCTCCGTTGGCCCGTGTTCCATCCGCCATCGGTGAACAGGATGTGGAAGTTACGCCGACAGCCCAAATAAGGCGCGCTGGTGGTTCCTGGTACAGACGCCCAAGGGCCATTTTTGTGCAGTGGGGCACGCATATATTGGTCTGCGTGATCCGTCATTTTGTGCGTAGGCGTCGCGCCACAAACGGAGAAATTGTTCATGTAGGAGATGAAATTCGAGCGATGGGTCGGATTCAGCCTCCGCATGACATTGTTGCTGGTGGCTGTGGCCGCCCCGGTACCCAAATCGATAGCCCCTGCCGTGCAGTTATTCATAGCCTGCCAGGCGAAACGGATTTTTCCGTCAGGAAGCAAATTGGTATCGCTGAAAACATCTATCAGTGTCTCCTTGAGTACCTGGTAGCGGGTTTTGGTGCCTCCAAACATATCCCTGAGTATCATACTGCCTGAATCGTCAAGCGAGAGGATGATGTTAGGCGCCACAAAAGACTCTTTGGTGCCTGGTGGCGACTGTGCAAAATCCAATGCCCAACTGGCATGGGGCGCGAGCGCGGCGCCTACCGCCATGGCAATCAGGTTCTTTTTAAAATGTGTACGGGTGCGAGTAGTTCGGGGCATGATGTGCTCCTGATCGAATGAGGGCGGTTAATTTTGGCGTTTGTATCAGGCGCCTAAAGGCTGGCGTTTTCTAAATGGAAATTAGTCTTTAAGCTTGTTGCGCGCGAAGGTTTGCTGCAGCACGACCTGGGTGACAGGTACGTCGACGCCTCCGACCCGTCTTACCTTGCGCCCATACGCGAGGGCGGTAATACGGTACACTACGCCAGGGTTCATGTGCAGAACCAGGTGTTTTGAACCATTGGCAATCAACGTGGATTTGTCCGGATCCGGTATATAAGGCAACACCTCTATCCAATACCATCCGCCGCGGTTGTTGGCAGAGCGATCGTGCAATATTGGATTCCCTTTGGGCTCGTCGGGGTTGGAGCTTAGTGGAGCACCGCTATATTGACCATACCGCGAACCCACGGTATTGGTAGCCATTTCAGCCAGCGTGAAATCGACCAAAGGGTCTGTTTTGTCGCTGGCATTGTTCCAAAAATCCTGTCGTCCTATGCGCTTCAAGCAAAGTGCATTCAAGCAGCGAGGGCCAGTGGTGATACTCTCCAAATCGGCCCACAACGCTGCCGCATCCTTTGCCTCTAGCGGTATTTGTGCCAGGGCAGGGTTGCCTGCGCGGCATGCGGTGGCGGTGGGAATCCGGCAATCGCTGCCATCCGCCTTTTCGCCACGGATATCGAGCTCGGCGTCTTGGATTAAAGCCTGCGCGGCCTCAAAAGCCCTCTGGTAATCGGCGTCGTTGCCGACCACGAGTTCGCTGAACATCGACGTGCGAGAAGCCCATAAAGCCAAAAGCATCGAGAGCATGACGAAAATCAATACGACAATCAGTGCTATGCCGCTTTGATGCTTCTGCTTTGGGGAAGGAGGGGGGGGTAAGTGCATGCGTTGCATTGCAATGTGCGGTTTGGTAGTTAGCCTGTCAGCCCCTGGCTGCGCAGTTGGTAGATGTTGCGGAACACCATGTGCGCGCGCTGGTTCCGAGGCTCTGTCAGTGCGGTCAGGTCCACTGCAGTGGCGCCGTCGCAGTCTGTGTACGTGCTGCCTGCGGGCAGATTGAGTCTTTCTGTGCCGTAGAGCACCAGGCACACTTCCACCGCAAAGACCTGGGCCCAGCCCGGCGCGCCTGGAGCACCCACAGTAGCAGCGTTGACATAACGCAGATTAGGGTTGCCCGTGCCTGCCGCAGTCTGCATCAGGTAGCGGACCTGGAAGTTGGCGACATTCCGAACAATGGGCTGCTCCTGGCCGTTAGCAGCGCAGCGCAATTCGTTGGTTGCGACGTTCAAGACAAACTGGCTTTGAATCAGGGCCGGTGTACCCCCCTCCCCCAGGCAGTTGCGCAGTACGGATTCCGGGCCTGGTGGCGCGGTCGTGTCTGCGCGTAAGTACACGAGTTCCGCGAAGTTGCGGTGGCCGGTGGTGAGCGTGTATTCGCTAGCAGTCGGTGAATCCAGGCCACTGAGTGAATCAGTCGCCAGGGTGAACGTGTTGGTCCCATCGGAAAAGTCGGTCTCAAACGCCACGGGCTCCCCCACCAGTGGTGGGCTGGTATCGGAATCCAATTTGTTCGCCGAAAGCTTGAGCCTGATGGAGCCTGTCTGTCGCAACTGCGAGCCAATCACGCGGAATGCGTGCGAGGCTTGCTGCTGAAGATCGCTGACATCACTCACGCTGCCTGTGACGACACGAGACACCATGAGCGCGCCCATCGCCACGGCGATCGTGAACAAGCCAATCGTGATGCCAACCAGCAGCTCGACCAACGTCACGCCGTGCTGGGTGTTGGGTCTTGATGTGGAATATTTCATGCAAGGTTCACCTAAGAAAAGAAAAAGCGGCTGCGGTCAACCATGTTCAGGGCTTGGGGCCAGGGCAGGAGTACTGCACGGCGGCGCCCGTAAAGTAAGGGGCACAGCGACTGCTAACTGGGATGTATTGAAGGTGACAGGCGTACCTGGGCGAGGAAGAGGCACTGGCGTTGCAGGCAGGTGTGCCAGCACCCCCGCCTAAACTAGCTGCGGTGGTCAGCAAGTCTGCGAGGTAAGCGTTGTTGGTGCTGCGCTCGTTCTCGCGCCAGCGGATCAACACGCCCAGCTGGCGGCGGCTACCGGCGGTGGGTTCGGCTGGCGCAAAAAAGACGGTGGCGTCTCCCAGCGGAAGGCTGCGCTCCAGGCTGCGTTTCCATTCGCGCAAGTCATAAGCTGCAAACTCTGCTGGTGTGCATTCAGTAACTCCTTCACAAAGTTTCGCGGCTTGAGGGGTGGGGGCGGGGCCAACTCGCCATCCAATGCGGTAGCTACCAATATTTACCAACGCATTGGGGTGGTTTCTCATGCGCTCGCTCAGGTCTTCAATCGCGCGGACCGCTTGCGCACGGTACACGCTGGTTTGTGTGTCGCTGAGAGTTCGCATTTGCGCACCGATGACGCCAAGAATACCCAGCGCGGCAACCGCGATGGCGACCAGGGACTCGATCAGTGTGATGCCGCGCTGCTGAGGTTGGGCAATTTTCTGCATGGGGGTTAGCCGGAGGTGCATGGCATATCTTCGGGTTTTATGGTGCGAATACGCCCCCCGGAACTCATGCACAGGCCGCGAGCGGCCACGTCAGAGATGTTTTTGCCGTGGGGAACCAGACTGAAGCCGATAAAGGGGCCTGAGACTCGTCCCCAACGGTCAAACTGGATGCTTGCAGAGGTGGCAGTGCGCGTCACGTCGATGTTTGGTGGAGTGTTAAAGCTTTGCAAGGTATCTTCATCTGCATCCTGGACACCATTGCTGTTGGTGTCGATAAACACGAACCATCCGCAATCCCAGTCTGCGTTGCCCGAGGCAAGTAAGCATCCGTCGGTGCCGGTGGGGTGCTTGCGGATGGAGACATTGCCCCCCCGTTTGATCGCTTCTGAGCGTGCGAAATAAAGAGTCGATTCAAGGCCTTTGATCGTCTGTTGCACGCGCCACCGCTCAATGATGGGGGAAAAACTGGGTGCTGCCAGAGCCAAAAGAATTGCCACGATAGAGACGACGACCATCAACTCAATGACGGTGAACCCCTGGGTGGCTTGCGGTGAACTCGTCTTACGGTTGTTCCGCTGAGAGCGAGGGGGCGATGAGTAGTGCAGGATCTGCATGGCTTGAATACTATTTAGATTGTTCTGATGCGGTGCGTTCGCGCTTGACGAGTGGCGCTCGATTGATGACGAGCGGCAGCTTTGGGGGGGGCACCTCGTCTGGCGCCTACTGCGTGTAGCCTCTGCAGGCCCCGGCGTTAGGCAAGCCCTTGCACTCCCGGTACATCCTGCGATCGCGTTCGGCGCGTGTTTCGTCTGAGGAGCTTTGTTGGGCGGGGGGCTTGCCCGCGCCTTTTTTCTTCACGGTTCGGCTGGTCGAGGCCGGTTTGCCGTCCTGGGTGGTTTTGGCCATTGCGATTTCGGGGCTCGCCATCAGGCACAAGGCGAGTGCGATAGCCGATAGGGAACAAAAGAGGCTCTTTTGAGGAGGGCTGACAAGTCTGCACGCTGAGTTTGCATAGGCCTGTGTCATCGGAGGCTTTCGGTGTGAGGTGGCTGGGAGGGTGAGCGCGAGTTTTCTGGATTGCACGTTGGTTGGCAAGGTCAAATTGTTCCAGAGGCTATAATTTGCCGGTTTTGCATGGTGCAAGACGCACGCCTTCGGCCCTTCCAGCTGCTGGCGCAAGTAAAAACCACGGGCCGGCGCTTTGCGTTCGGCCTCAAATTAGGAAAAACCATGATCGCATCCTCCATCAAGGCCGAAGTAGTCAAGGCCAACGCCCGTGCCGCCAACGATACCGGCAGCCCAGAAGTGCAAGTGGCCCTGCTGACCGCTCGCATCAACGAATTGACCCCCCACTTCAAGACGCATGCCAAGGACCACCACGGTCGTCGTGGCCTGCTGCGCATGGTGAGCCGTCGTCGCAAGCTGCTGGACTATCTGAAGGCCAAGGACGCTGACCGCTACACGGCGCTGATCGCCAAGCTGGGTCTGCGCAAGTAAGCCGTACTGCGCGCAAAAACGCCTGGGTTAGTCCGCTAGCTCAGGCGTTTTTTACTTCGGAGACGCTAAACAGAGCGAAGCTGTGTCATTCCAATGGTGCCATGCCGGGTTGAGGCGCGTGGCACCACTGGAATGGCATCGTGTTCTGAATTGGTCTCCTGTCTCACTCTGGCAGCTCGCTGCCAGTTAACAAATTAGGAGCTGAATATGAGCATTTTCAACAAGATCACCAAGACGTTCCAGTGGGGTGACAAGACCGTCATCATGGAAACTGGTGAAATCGCGCGCCAGGCTTCTGGCGCCGTGCTCGTCAACATTGACGATACCGTGGTGCTCGCGACGGTGGTGGCATCGAAGTCGGCCAAGCCCGGCCAAGACTTCTTTCCGCTGACGGTGGATTACATCGAAAAGACTTACGCTGCGGGCAAGATCCCCGGCAGCTTCTTCAAGCGCGAAGCCAAGCCGAGCGAGCATGAAACCCTGACCAGTCGCCTGATCGACCGTCCGATCCGCCCGCTGTTTCCCGAAGGTTTCTTCAACGAAGTCCATGTGGTGGTTCACACGGTTTCGCTCAACCCAGAGGTGGATGCTGACATTGCCGCACTGATCGCGACGAGCGCGGCCCTCGCCATTTCGGGTATTCCGTTCAACGGCCCGATTGGTGCTGCCCGCGTGGGGTATATCAATGGCGAGTATGTGCTGAACCCCGGGCAGACGGCGCGCAAGAATTCGCAGATGGACCTGGTCGTTGCAGGTACCGAAGCGGCCGTGTTGATGGTGGAGTCCGAGGCGCAGCAGTTGTCTGAAGAGGTCATGCTGGGCGCGGTGGTGTTTGGCCACCAGCAGGGTAACGTGGCCATCAACGCCATTCATGAGCTGGTTCGCGAAGCGGGCAAGCCGGTGTGGCAGTGGGAAGCCCCTGCCAAAGACGAGGCCCTGATTGCCAAGGTGGGTACGCTGGCGGGCGACAAGTTGAGCGCGGCCTATCAGATTCGCAACAAGCAAGCCCGCACCCAGGCCTGCCGTGAGGCCTATGCGTCTGTGATGGCGGCGTTGAAAGCTGAGGGCGTGGAATTCGATGCAGTGAAGGTCGAGGGCATGCTGTTTGATATCGAAGCCGGTATCGTTCGCAGCCAGATCCTCGCGGGTGAACCCCGTATCGACGGTCGCGACACCCGCACGGTGCGCCCCATTGAAATCCGCGGAGGCGTACTGCCGCGCGCCCATGGTTCGTCCCTGTTCACGCGCGGCGAAACCCAGGCCCTGGTGGTGACGACGCTTGGCACCGAGCGCGATGCGCAGCGCATTGATGCGCTGGCCGGTGAGTACGAGGACCGCTTCATGATGCACTACAACATGCCTCCCTTCGCAACCGGCGAAGTCGGTCGCATGGGCTCGACCAAGCGGCGCGAAATCGGGCACGGCCGTCTGGCAAAGCGCGCGCTGGTCGCCGTGCTGCCGACCAAGGAAGAGTTTCCCTACACGATGCGTGTCGTGTCGGAGATCACCGAGTCCAATGGTTCTTCGTCAATGGCTTCGGTGTGTGGCGGCTGCCTGTCGCTGATGGACGCTGGCGTGCCCATGAAGGCTCACGTCGCGGGCATCGCGATGGGATTGATCAAGGATGCCAACCGTTTTGCTGTTCTGACGGACATTCTGGGCGACGAAGATCACCTGGGCGACATGGATTTCAAGGTCGCTGGTACCACGGCAGGCATCACGGCTTTGCAGATGGACATCAAGATCCAGGGCATTACCAAGGAGATCATGCAGGTCGCCCTGGCGCAGGCCAAGGAAGCCCGGATCCACATCCTTGGCAAGATGCAGGAAGCCATGGGTGAAGCCAAGACCGAGGTGTCAAACTTCGCTCCCAAGCTGTACACCATGAAGATCAACCCTGAGAAGATCCGCGATGTGATCGGCAAGGGCGGTTCTGTGATCCGTGCACTGACCGAGGAAACAGGCTGCCAGATCAACATCGAAGAGGACGGCACGATCACGATCGCCGCCACCGACAGTGCCAAGGCCGATGAGGCCAAGCGCCGCATCGAACAAATCACCGCGGAAGTCGAGATCGGCAAGATCTATGAAGGCCCTGTTACCAAGATCCTTGATTTTGGGGCACTGGTGAACCTGCTGCCTGGCAAGGATGGCCTCCTGCATATCAGCCAAATCGCCCACGAGCGCGTGGAAAAGGTTTCCGACTATCTGACTGAGGGCCAGATCGTCAAGGTCAAGGTCATGGAGACGGACGAAAAGGGTCGCGTGAAGCTGTCCATGAAGGTGCTGGCGGACCGTCCGGCGGGTGGCAGCGACCGCCCGGCACCGGCTGAGCGCGGTGACCGCGAACCCCGCCGCGAGCGCCACCCTGCCGAGCAGCAACAGCAGCAGCAACAGCAGTAACGGGTTGTGACGTCGGTGGGCCAGCCCTGCAAGGAGGCTGGCTGATGAATGTAGATTCTTTCGTCAAGGTTTGCTATTTAATGAATAGCAATTGATGTAAGCCTATCAGGCGCGACGCCCTAAAATCTTTCGAAGAAATCATGAGCGGCTTGATGCACGCGGTAGAAATCAGCTCATTTGGAGCGCCAGACGTCCTGCGCCTTGTCGAGCGGCCTGTACCGCAGGCTGGCCCGGGCGAGCTGCTCATCCGCGTGAGCGCGAGCGGCATCAATCGACCCGATGTTCTGCAGCGCCTTGGCCAGTATGCCCCGCAGCCTGGTGCGTCGGACCTGCCGGGGCTGGAGGTTGCCGGGGTCGTGGAGTCTGGTGATGCCTCTGAATTGGCTGCGGCTGGCATTCGCGTGGGTGACCGTGTCTGCGCCCTGGTGGCCGGGGGAGGATATGCGCAGTGGTGCGTTGCCCCGGTCGCCCAGTGTCTACCGGTACCCGACGGCCTGAGTGATGTCGAGGCCGCATCGCTGCCCGAAACGTTTTTTACTGTGTGGAGCAACGTGTTTGACCAGGGGCGGCTCAAGCCGGGCGAGAGCTTGCTGATCCAGGGCGGTACCAGTGGCATTGGCGTGACGGCCATTCAGCTCGCACGCGCATTCGGTGCGACGGTGGTCGCAACGGCTGGCAGCGATGCCAAGTGCGCCGCATGCCTGTCGATCGGTGCGCACCATGCGATCAATTACAGGTCGCAGGATTTCGTGGCCGAAGCCATGCGCATCACCGGCGGCAAAGGGGTGGACGTGGTGCTTGACATGGTGGCTGGTGATTATGTGGCCCGCGAGGTGGAATGCCTTGCCGAGGATGGGCGCATCGTGGTGATTGCAGTCCAGGGTGGCGTCAAGAGTGGGTTTAACGCGGGGCATTTGCTGCGTCGCCGCCTGACCATCACGGGCTCCACGCTGCGACCGCGGTCCGTTGCATTCAAGGGCGAGATTGCGCGCGCCCTTCGGGAGCGCGTGTGGCCACTGCTGGCGGCGGGGGTGGTCAAGCCCGTGATTCACTGCACGTTTGCTGCGGCTGAAGCGGCCAAGGCGCATGCCCTGATGGAATCCGGTGAGCACACCGGCAAAATCGTTTTGACGTGGTAGCAACAATGCACTCCAAGAAAAAACTCATCGCAGGCAACTGGAAGATGAACGGTAATTTGACCGCCAACAAGTCGTTGCTGACAGCGGTCGTGGATGGTCTGAACCAGGCGCAATGTGATGTCGCGGTTGCCGTACCTGCACCCTATCTTGCTCAGGTGGAAAGACTCGTCTCCGGCTCGGCGATCGCAGTGGCTGCACAGGACGTGTCTGTGCATGAGTCAGGAGCCTATACCGGCGAGGTATCTGCATCGATGCTCAAGGAATTTGGAGTCCGTTACGTGCTGGTGGGGCATTCCGAGCGCCGGCAGTATCACGGCGAATCCGACGTTGTGGTGTCACGCAAGGCGCAACGTGCTCTGGCCGCTGGCATCACGCCCATTGTGTGCGTGGGCGAGACGCTGCAAGAGTTCGAAGCGGGTGACACCGAGGCCGTGGTCAAGCGTCAACTCGCGGCAGTTATTCACCTTAACGGCCATTGCATCAGCGAGATTGTGGTGGCGTACGAGCCTGTCTGGGCCGTTGGCACGGGGCGCACTGCATCGCCAGAACAGGCCCAGGCGGTCCACGCCGTGTTGCGTACCCAAGTGGCCGCTGCCAGCGAACATCCCGACCGTATTCGACTGCTCTACGGCGGAAGCATGAACGCCGCCAACGCAGCGCAACTGCTCGCCCAGCCGGACGTTGACGGCGGGCTCATTGGCGGCGCGTCGCTCAAGGCGGCCGACTTTTTGCAGATCATCCATGCAGCGCGCTAGTGCGTAGGCTGCCCGAGTTATTCAATCAGGAGTGAACAGGCAATGAACGTTATTGTGAATGTGGTGCTGGCTGTACAGATGTTGACGGCCCTCGGGATGATTGGACTGATCCTCATCCAGCACGGTAAGGGTGCAGACATGGGCGCGGCCTTTGGCGGCGGTAGTTCGGGCAGCCTGTTTGGCGCCAGCGGAAGTGCGAACTTCCTGTCGCGGACCACTGCGGTGCTTGCTTCTGTGTTCTTTGTGGCGACCCTCGCGCTGGCCTATTTTGGCAACGCGAGGCCTGCAGGCTCCGGTAGTGTGCTGGAAACGCCTGCAGCGGCTCCCGCACCGGTCACGCCGGCCTCTGACGCCGCGATGGCCCCTGCGGTAGCGGCTTCTGGCGCAGCGCAAATTCCGACCAAATAAACTTCACGAAAAAACCTGCTCGCGCTTGGAGCAGGGTTTTTCCGGGGTAAAATGTTGGACTGTCTGGAAAGCCAAAACCGCAAGGTCCTCATGCCATCCAGAAGCAGAAAACTCAGCCGTCGTGGTGAAATTGGTAGACACGCTATCTTGAGGGGGTAGTGGCGAAAGCTGTGCGAGTTCGAGTCTCGCCGACGGCACCAAACAAAGGCCTGCCCTCACGTTCCCGCGCAGGGCGCCTGGCTGGCACAAAGCGGTGGGCTCTTCCTCAAGATGAATCTCGATCAGTACCTCCCCGTCCTCTTGTTCATCTTGGTTGGCATCGCTGTTGGCGTTGTCCCCTTGGCGCTAGGTTACATCCTCGGTCCGAACCGGCCGGATGATGCCAAAAACTCCCCTTACGAGTGCGGCTTCGAGGCTTTCGAAGACGCGCGCATGAAGTTTGACGTGCGCTACTACCTTGTGGCCATCCTCTTCATTCTTTTCGATCTTGAAATCGCCTTCCTGTTTCCGTGGGCCATTGCCCTGCACGACGTCGGTATGACTGGTTTCGTGGCAGTGGTCATCTTCCTGGCCATTTTGGTTGTTGGGTTCGCCTATGAGTGGAAAAAGGGTGCGCTTGATTGGGAATGAGCCGGATGCAACAAGGACGATGCAATGATTGAAGGCGTAATGAAGGAGGGCTTCATCACCACGAGTTACGACTCGGTGGTGAACTGGGCCAAAACTGGCTCGCTCTGGCCCATGACCTTTGGTCTGGCGTGCTGCGCCGTGGAGATGATGCATGCGGCTGCTGCGCGCTACGACATCGGGCGGTTCGGTGCAGAGGTTTTCCGTGCAAGCCCCCGTCAGTCTGACTTGATGATCGTTGCGGGCACGCTGTGCAACAAGATGGCACCCGCGTTGCGCAAGGTGTATGACCAGATGTCAGAGCCCCGCTGGGTTCTGTCCATGGGCTCTTGCGCCAACGGTGGCGGCTATTACCACTACAGCTATTCGGTCGTGCGTGGATGTGATCGCATTGTGCCGGTGGACGTGTATGTGCCAGGTTGTCCACCCACGGCAGAAGCGCTGATCTACGGGATCATTCAGCTGCAGCAGAAGATCCGTCGCACCAACACCATTGCGCGTGTCTGAAGGGTTGATGATGTCCGTATTTGCCATTCGGCCTGACAAGCTCAAAGACAACATCGTCGCCGCGCTGGGCTCCAGGGTGCGTGAAGTGAGTGTGGCGCTCGATGAGGTGACGGTGGTGGTTGCGGCGTCGGACTACCTGGAGGCGATGCAACTGCTGCGCGACGCGCAAGACTGCCGGTTTGAACAGCTCATTGACCTGTGCGGGGTGGATTACTCCTCCTACGGCGACATGCCCAATGAGGGGCCGCGATACGGCGTGGTGTCGCATCTGTTGTCGGTGAGTCTCAATCAGCGCGTGCGAGTGAAAGTGTTTTGCAGCGATGACGACTTCCCGATGGTTCCGTCGGTGGCGGGCCTTTGGAACTCTGCCAACTGGTACGAGCGCGAGGCCTTCGATCTTTTCGGGATCGTGTTTGATGGTCACAACGACCTGCGCCGCATCCTGACTGACTACGGCTTCATCGGGCATCCGTTCCGCAAGGACTTCCCTTTGTCGGGGCATGTCGAGATGCGGTACGACGCCGATCAGAAACGTGTGATTTACGAGCCAGTGACCATCGAGCCTCGCGAAATCACCCCGCGCATCATCCGCGAAGACAAATATGGAGGCCTGCACTGAGCCGCGTTGCGTCTCCTGTGATTCGTCATGGCTGAAATCAAGAACTATTCCCTGAACTTCGGGCCGCAGCATCCGGCCGCGCATGGTGTGTTGCGCCTCGTGCTGGAACTCGATGGCGAGGTGGTCCAGCGCGCAGATCCCCACATTGGCCTGCTTCATCGCGCCACAGAAAAGCTGGCAGAGCACAAGACATACATCCAGTCGCTTCCCTACATGGATCGGCTGGACTACGTTTCCATGATGTGCAACGAGCATGCCTACTGCTTGGCCATCGAAAAGCTGCTGGGACTCCAAGTGCCAGAGCGAGCGCAGTACATCCGCGTCATGTTCTCCGAGATCACGCGCCTGCTGAACCACCTCATGTGGCTGGGGTCGCACGGCAATGATTGCGGCAGCTCGACCATCCTGATCTACACGTTCCGTGAGCGGGAAGATCTCTTTGACATGTACGAAGCGGTCTCGGGCGCACGGATGCACGCGGCGTACTTCCGCCCCGGTGGCGTCTATCGCGACCTGCCCGACAGCATGCCGCAGTACAAGGTCAGCAAGATCAAGAACGCCAAGGCGCTGGAGGCGATGAACCAGAACCGACAAGGTTCGCTGCTGGATTTCATCGATGATTTCACGCGCCGGTTTCCTGCCTGTGTGGACGAATACGAAACCCTGCTGACCGACAATCGCATCTGGAAGCAGCGCACCGTGGGCATTGGTGTGGTGTCGCCCGAGCGTGCATTGAACCTGGGAATGACAGGCCCGATGCTGCGTGGTTCCGGAATTGCCTGGGACCTGCGCAAGGCCCAGCCCTACGATGTGTACGACCGCGTGCAGTTCGACGTGCCAGTTGGCAAGACAGGCGACTGCTATGACCGCTATCTGGTGCGTGTGCAGGAGATGCGCGAATCCAACCGCATCATCAAGCAGTGCGTGGACTGGCTGCGTGCCAACCCTGGCCCGGTGATCACCGACAACCACAAAGTCGCACCGCCAGCGCGTGAGTCGATGAAGGCCAACATGGAGGAGCTGATCCACCATTTCAAGCTCTTCACCGAAGGGTTTCGCGTGCCCGAAGGCGAGGCCTATGCCGCGGTAGAGCATCCCAAGGGCGAGTTCGGGATTTACATCGTGAGTGATGGCGCCAACAAGCCTTACCGCTTGAAAATCCGCGCGCCTGGTTTCGCCCATCTGGCAACGCTGGACGAGATGGCGCGCGGCCACATGATCGCGGACGCCGTGGCCATCATTGGCACCATGGATATCGTGTTCGGAGAGATTGACCGATGATTACCGAAGCGACGCGCGCACGCTTTGCCCGTGAAGTGGCCAAGTACCCCGCAGATCAAAAGCAGTCGGCCGTCATGGCGTGCCTGGCGATCGTTCAGCAGGAACAGGGCTTTGTCAGCGCAGACAGCGAGGCGGTCATTGCCGAGTACCTGGGCATGCCGCAAATTGCCGTGCGCGAAGTGACTACCTTCTACAACATGTATAACCAGCGGCCGGTGGGTGCGTTCAAGCTGAATGTGTGCACCAACCTGCCTTGCCAGCTGCGCGACGGACAAAAAGCACTGCGGCATCTTGAGCAAAAGCTCGGCATTTCGGCGGGCGAGACCACCGCAGATGGCCTGTTCACCCTTCAGCAATCCGAGTGCCTTGGCGCGTGTGCCGATGCCCCCGTGATGCTGGTGAACGACCGCTCCATGTGCAGTTTCATGGACAACGGCAAGCTGGACGAACTCATCGACGGGCTTCGCAGCACCACCGAACCTGTATCGGCGACCCAGGTAAAGGGCGAGTGATGACCACCGCAGCACAAATTCTTTCCCAGTTCCAGGCGACCGGCGTACAGACCTGTTTTCACGGGCGCCATATTGAGCCGCAGATCTATGCCGGACTGGACGGTACCAACTGGAGCCTCAAAGACTACGAGGCCCGGGGTGGCTATCAGGCGCTGCGTCGCATTCTCGGCAAGGACGGATCGGAAGGCCTGACGCAGGACCAGGTGATTGCGACCGTCAAGGAATCCGCTCTGCGCGGCCGTGGCGGCGCTGGGTTTCCGACCGGGCTCAAATGGAGCTTCATGCCCCGCTCATTCCCTGGGCAAAAGTACCTGGTTTGCAACTCTGATGAAGGCGAGCCGGGTACCTGCAAGGACCGGGACATCCTCCAGTTCAATCCGCATATCGTGATTGAAGGCATGATCATCGCGGCCTACGCGATGGGCATTTCGGTCGGATACAACTACATCCACGGCGAAATTTTCCAGACCTACGACCGGTTCGAAGAGGCGCTGGAAGAAGCGCGTGCCGCGGGGTACCTGGGCGACAAGATCCTGGGCAGCAGTTTCAGCTTTCAGTTGCATGCCGCGCACGGATTTGGCGCGTACATCTGTGGCGAAGAAACGGCCTTGCTTGAGTCTCTGGAGGGAAAAAAAGGGCAGCCTCGTTTCAAGCCGCCTTTCCCGGCCAGCTTTGGTCTGTACGGCAAGCCAACGACGATCAACAACACCGAAACCTTCGCTGCCGTGCCTTGGATCATCCGCAATGGCGGAAGTGCATACCTTGCGTGTGGAAAGCCGAACAACGGAGGCACGAAAATTTTTTCGGTGTCTGGTGATGTGGAGAAGCCGGGCAACTATGAAATACCCATGGGCACGCCCTTTTCCAGGTTGCTCGAACTGGCCGGTGGCGTGCGAAAGGGACGCCAGCTCAAGGCGGTGATCCCTGGCGGCTCATCCTCGCCTGTGCTGCCTGCGTCCATCATGATGGAGTGCACGATGGACTATGACTCCATTGCCAAGGCCGGTTCCATGCTGGGTTCGGGGGCGGTCATCGTGATGGACGATTCGCGCTGCATGGTGGAAAGCCTGCTTCGGTTGTCGTATTTCTACATGCACGAGTCCTGTGGCCAATGCACGCCCTGTCGCGAAGGTACGGGCTGGATGTGGCGGGTGATCGATCGCATCCAACACGGCCACGGGCGTGAAGCCGATCTTGATCTGCTCAACTCGGTGGCCGACAACATTCAGGGGCGCACCATCTGTGCTCTGGGGGATGCGGCCGCAATGCCGGTCCGCGCCATGATCAAACACTTCCGTCCCGAGTTTGAGGCAATGATCCAGAGCGGAGCGTCGCACGCCGCGACACCGGTCTGATCGCGGGAAAACATATGGTTGAAATAGAACTAGACGGTCAGAAGGTCGAGGTCGCCGAAGGTTGCATGGTGATGCACGCGGCGGAAAAGGCGGGCACCTACATCCCCCACTTCTGCTATCACAAGAAGCTCTCCATCGCTGCCAACTGCCGCATGTGCCTGGTCGAGGTAGAAAAGGCGCCCAAGCCCATGCCCGCCTGTGCCACGCCCGTGACGCAGGGGATGATCGTCCGGACCAAAAGCGACAAAGCGCTCAAGGCGCAGCAGTCGGTCATGGAGTTTTTGCTCATCAACCACCCGCTGGATTGCCCCATTTGCGACCAGGGCGGCGAATGCCAGCTGCAGGATCTTGCCGTGGGTTATGGCGGATCATCATCGCGATACGCTGAAGAAAAGCGTGTCGTTCCCACCAAGGACGTTGGCCCGCTGATCTCCATGCAGGAGATGAGTCGCTGCATCCATTGCACCCGCTGTGTGCGTTTCGGCCAGGAAGTGGCCGGTGTGATGGAGCTCGGCATGATCCACCGCGGGGAGCATTCCGAAATCACGACGGTGACCGGCGATACGGTGGACTCCGAACTGTCGGGCAACATGATCGATATCTGCCCGGTGGGTGCCCTGACCAGCAAGCCCTTCCGGTACAGCGCGCGGACATGGGAGCTCTCCCGCCGCCGCTCGGTGAGCCCCCACGACTCGACGGGGTCAAACCTCGTTGTTCAGGTCAAGAACCACCAGGTTCTGCGGGTGCTGCCGCTCGAGAACGAAGCGGTCAACGAATGCTGGATCGCTGACCGGGACCGGTTCTCGTACGAGGCGCTCAATAGTGAAGACAGGCTGACGCAGCCCATGCTCAAGCAAGGCGGGGTGTGGCAGACGGTGGACTGGCAAACGGCGCTTGAGTACGTTGCCAATGGCATCAAGAACATCAGAAACGACCACGGTGACCAGAGCATCGGGGCGCTTGTGAGCCCGCACAGCACGCTTGAAGAGCTGTACCTTGCCGCTTGCCTGGTGCGTGGCCTGGGCAGCGACAACATTGACTACCGCCTGCGCAATGCAGAGTTCGCGGCGCCTGAAGGTATTCGCTGGCTCGGGACTTCGGTTGCGTCGCTGTCTCGCCTGCAACGCGTACTGGTTGTGGGGTCCAACCTCCGCAAGGATCACCCCCTGTTTGCGCAACGTGTGCGACAGGCTGCCCGACATGGCGCGCAGGTGATATCGGTTGGCTCCCAGGAACCCCAGTGGGCCATGCCGCTCCATCTTTCGGTGGTCCAGCCGGCAGCGCACTGGGTTTCGGTGCTGGGGGGCATTGCTTCGGCGGTCGCCCAAGAAAAGGGCGTTGCTGCCCCTCTAGGCGCAGCAGTGGCCGACGAAAATGCACAAGCCATCGCACGGTCCCTGTTGGGTGGAGAACGCAAAGCGGTGTTGCTTGGTAACGCTGCTGCCCACCACGCGCAGGCCCGTGAGCTTTTGTCAATCGCCAACTGGATTGGCTTGCAGACTGGCGCATCGGTGGGCTATCTCACGGAAGCGGCCAACACCGTGGGCGCCCAGTTTGCTGGAGCCTACCCCGTCAACGGCGGCATGGATGCCGGCCACATGCTGGCTGGTGGCCTCAAGGCGGCGTTGTTGCTCAACACCGAGCCTGTGTTGGATTCGGCCGCTGGTCAGCAAGCTGCCCAGGCGCTGTCGCATGCGCAGATGGTTGTCACCTTGAGCCCCTTCAAGTGCAACCTTGAATTCAGCGACGTGCTGCTACCGATTGCGCCGTTCACCGAAACTTCGGGCACGTTTGTGAACGCCGAGGGCCGTTTGCAAAGCTTCCACGCCGTTGTGCGTCCGCTGGGCGACACTCGCCCTGCCTGGAAGGTGCTGCGCGTGCTCGCGAACCTTCTGGGTGTTGCCGGTTTTGATTTTGAAACCTCGACCGACGTGCTGGTGCGTGCCACGAACGCCCCTGCGGGCGCGATGACTCACATCCCCGAGGCCCAACTGTCGAACGCCGTCAGCGCTGCGCCCGCCCGGGTAGCTGCATCGGGCGACCCGGTTGTTGCGTCCATCTACCAGCTCGATGGTCTGGTGCGTCGTTCGCCCTCGCTGCAAATGACCGCAGACGCCCGCCTGGCCCGTGAAGGAGTGGCCGCATGATCGACGCGCTTTACAACGGGGGCTTGAACCTCCTTCCGTTCGGCTGGTGGTCTGCCATGGCCTGGCCGGTTCTGTGGATCCTGATCAAGATCGTCTGCATTCTTGCTCCGCTGATGGGCGCTGTGGCCTATCTCACGCTGTGGGAGCGCAAGCTGCTGGGCTTCATGCAGGTTCGCTACGGGCCCAACCGCGTGGGGCCCTTCGGTCTGCTTCAGCCGATTGCGGATGCGCTCAAGCTGCTGACCAAGGAAATCATTCAGCCCGCTGCGGCGAGCAAAGGCCTGTTCGTGCTCGGCCCGATCATGGCCATCATGCCTGCCCTGGCAGCCTGGGTTGTGATTCCATTTGGACCGGATGTGGCCTTGGCCAACGTGAACGCGGGCCTGCTGTTGGTCATGGCCATCACCTCCATTGAGGTGTACGGGGTGATCATTGCTGGTTGGGCGTCCAACTCGAAGTACGCCTTCCTGGGTGCGCTGCGCGCATCGGCCCAAATGGTGAGCTACGAAATCGCCATGGGGTTTTGTTTCCTGGTGGTCATCATGGTGTCTGGCAGCATGAACCTGACGGAAATCGTGATGAGCCAAGGCAGGGGCATGGCCGCTGAGGAAGGTTTGACTTTCCTGTCCTGGAACTGGCTTCCGCTCTTGCCCATCTTCCTCGTGTACCTGATTTCAGGCGTTGCGGAAACCAACCGCCATCCTTTCGACGTTGTCGAGGGTGAGGCAGAGATTGTTGCCGGCCACATGGTGGAGTATTCGGGCATGGGGTTTGCCATCTTCTTCCTGGCTGAGTACGCCAGCATGTGGCTGGTGTCAATTCTGGCCGCCATCATGTTCCTGGGCGGCTGGCTGCCCCCGATCGACAGCGCCGTTTTCAACGCGATTCCTGGCTGGATCTGGCTGGGTCTCAAGACGTTTCTTGTGGTTTCGATGTTCATCTGGATCCGGGCAACCTTTCCCCGCTTCCGGTATGACCAGATCATGCGTCTGGGCTGGAAGATCTTCATCCCAGTGACCCTGGTGTATTTGCTCATTGTTGGCGGGTGGCTGCTCTCGCCCTGGAATATCTGGAAATAGGCGGAACGCGAAATGACTGCTGTTGCTGCTGCTGCTCCCTTCTCGCTCAAAGACTTCTTCAAGAGCTTCATGCTGGTGGAGCTGCTCAAAGGGATGGCCCTGACCGGCCGGTATGCCTTCCGTCGAAAGGTGACCGTCCAGTTTCCGGAAGAAAAGACGCCCCTGTCACCGCGTTTTCGCGGGCTGCATGCGTTGCGCCGCTACGAGAACGGCGAAGAACGCTGCATCGCCTGCAAGCTCTGTGAGGCCGTGTGTCCGGCACTGGCGATCACCATCGAGTCCGATGTGCGCGAAGACGGCTCGCGCCGTACCACGCGCTATGACATCGACCTGACCAAGTGCATCTTCTGTGGCTTCTGTGAAGAGAGCTGCCCGGTCGATTCCATCGTCGAGACGCAGATCCTCGAATACCACGGCGAAAAGCGCGGTGATCTGTATTTCACGAAGGACATGTTGCTGGCCGTGGGTGACCGGTATGAAGGTGAGATTGCTGCGGCCAAGGCTGCCGACGCCAAGTACCGCTGAACGGCGCTGGGTACTGCCTTCCTGCCAGAACTTCTATAAAGACCCGATTCATGGACGCCAAGACCGGTTTCTTCTACCTCTTCTCGGTCGTGCTGCTGTTTGCGGCTTTCCGGGTGATCACTGCGCGCAATCCCGTGCATGCAGTGCTCTATCTCATCCTTGCGTTCTCGCAGGCAGCCGCAGTGTGGCTGCTGCTCAAGGCAGAGTTCCTGGCGATTGCGCTGGTCCTTGTTTACCTGGGCGCGGTGATGGTGCTGTTCCTCTTCGTTGTGATGATGCTTGATATTCATATCGACACCGTGCGCAAGGGGTTTTGGAAGCACTTTCCGCTGGCGGCAACGGTCGGTGCATTGATCGCCCTTGAAATGGCTGCGGTGCTGATGGGTGGCTTTCGCGGGATGGAGGAGCCCAAGGCCTTCGCGCCTGTCGTCGACGCAGCAGGGCAGGCGGTGCAGTACTCGAACACCAAGTCGCTTGGCAAGCTCCTGTACACCGAGTATCTCTACCCCGTTGAAATTGCAGCCGTGATTTTGTTGGTCGCCATGATTGCGGCCATTGCCCTGACGCTGCGCCAGCGCAAGGACAGCAAGGCGATCAATGCTTCGATGCAGATCCGTGTGCGCGCCAGCGACCGTCTTGAAGTGATCAAGGTCGCCGCAACGCAAAAGCCGCCGGCGCAAGAGCCTGCACAGGCCGTAGCCGAGGAGAAGAAAGCATGACGCTGACGCTGGGCCATTTCCTCTCTTTGGGAGCGATGCTGTTTGCGCTTTCCGTGATCGGCATCTTCCTCAACCGTAAGAACCTCATTGTGCTGCTGATGGCCATCGAACTGATGCTGCTGGCGGTCAACATGAATTTCGTGGCGTTTTCGTACTACCTCGGTGACATGCACGGGCAGGTGTTCGTCTTCTTCATCCTGACCGTGGCTGCGGCCGAATCGGCGATCGGGCTGGCCATCCTGGTGCTGCTGTTCCGCAATAAGACCAGCATCAACGCTGAAGACCTCAACACCCTCAAGGGTTGATGAGCCACCGGTATTCGCAAGGTCCTCAAGAATGAGTCAAACCCTCTCTGCATCAACGCTTGTGGCGGTTCCGCTCGCCCCGCTGGCGGGCGCGCTGCTGGCCGGCGTTTTCGGCACCACCTTCGGCGGCAACCGGATTGGTCGCCGCCTCAGCCATACCCTCACGATTTTGGGCGTGCTGATCTCTTTCGTTTTATCTGCCATGACGCTCAAGAGCGTGGCGGTTGACGGTGCTTACTTCAACGAGACGCTCTACACCTGGATGGTCGTGGGTGGCCTGAAGATGGAAGTGGGTTTCCTTGTCGACAGCCTGACCGCCATGATGATGGTGGTCGTGACGTTCGTGTCGCTGATGGTGCACATCTACACCATTGGCTACATGGAAGAGGACGAAGGCTACAACCGCTTCTTTGCTTACATCTCCCTGTTCACCTTCTCCATGCTCATGCTGGTGATGAGCAACAACCTGTTGCAGTTGTTCTTCGGCTGGGAGGCCGTGGGCCTGGTGTCGTATTTGCTGATCGGTTTCTGGTTCAACAAGCCTTCGGCCATCTTCGCGAACATGAAGGCCTTCCTGGTCAACCGCGTGGGCGACTTTGGCTTCATTTTGGGCATTGGCCTGATTGCTGCCTATGCGGGTAGCTTGAACTACGGCGAGGTCTTTGCCAAGTCGGGTGAGCTTGGGGGCATTGCGTTCCCTGGCACAGACTGGATGCTGATCACGGTGATCTGCATTTGCCTGTTCATCGGGGCCATGGGCAAGAGCGCGCAGTTTCCGCTTCACGTGTGGTTGCCCGATTCGATGGAAGGCCCCACACCCATTTCTGCCCTGATCCATGCGGCGACGATGGTGACGGCGGGCATCTTCATGGTCGCGCGGATGTCGCCATTGTTCGAGCTGTCCGACACGGCACTGAACCTCATCCTTGTCATCGGTGCCATCACGGCGCTGTTCATGGGCTTTCTCGGCATCATCCAAAACGACATCAAGCGCGTGGTGGCCTACTCCACGCTGTCCCAGCTGGGTTACATGACCGTGGCCCTGGGGGCATCGGCCTACTCGGTGGCCGTGTTCCATTTGATGACGCATGCATTCTTCAAGGCCCTGCTGTTCCTCGGCGCGGGTTCGGTCATCATGGGCATGCACCATAACCAGGACATCCGCTGGATGGGCGGTGTGCGCAAATACATGCGAATTACCTGGATCACATCGCTGCTCGGTTCGCTGGCATTGATCGGTACGCCGATGTTCTCGGGGTTCTACTCCAAGGACAGCATCATCGAAGCGGTGCACTTTAGCCAGTTGCCTGCCGCCGGTTTTGCACACTTTGCCGTGCTCGCTGGGGTCTTCATCACGGCTTTCTATTCGTTCCGGATGTATTTCCTGGTTTTCCATGGCAAGGAGCGCTTCGATCAAAACCCGGACGCTCACCATGGCGATCACCACGGGCATGGTGACCACCATCACCATGAACCCCATGAGTCACCCTGGGTCGTAACGCTACCCCTCGTCCTGCTGGCCATCCCGTCGGTAGCAGTCGGTTTCTTTTTCATCGAGCCCATGCTGTTTGGGGAGTTCTTCAAGGGCGTGATCTTTGTGGATGCCGCCAAGCACCCCGCCATGGCCAAGCTGGCCGAGATGTTCCACAGCCCGGAGGCGATGGCGCTGCATGGTCTGCAAACCGCACCGTTCTGGCTGGCGCTGGCTGGGGTGGCGGCTGCTTACTACATGTACATGGTCAACCCTGCATTGCCTGCCGCCATCAAGGCGCGGGTACAGCCGCTGTATACGTTGCTGGAAAACAAGTACTACCTTGACTGGATCAACGAGCACATCCTGGCGCGTGGCGCGCGCGCGCTGGGTCTGGGGCTTTGGAAGGGCGGGGATCAGGCCATCATCGATGGTGCACTGGTCAATGGTTCCTGGAAGCTGGTCCGCAGTGTCTCCGGTGTTGTGCGCTGGATCCAGACCGGCTTCGTCTTCCATTACGCGCTGGTGATGATTCTCGGGGTGTTTGCGCTGATGACCTGGTTTGTCTGGGGCGATGCGCTCGTGCGGCTCATCAAATAAGGAAAACAAAAAAATGGGTCTGTTGAGTCTCGCCATCTGGACGCCGATTGTTTTCGGTACCGTGCTCCTTGCTCTGGGCCGGGATGAGCACGCCCGTGCGGTGCGCTGGATTGCTCTGCTCGGTGCGTTGATCGGCGTGTTGGTGACGGTGCCGCTGTACGACGGCTTCAAGCTGGGTACCGCTGCAATGCAGTTCGTGGAAAAGGCTGCGTGGATCGAGCGGTTCAACGTGAACTACCACCTGGGCGTCGATGGTATTTCTTTCTGGTTCGTGCCGCTGACTGCGTTCATCACCGTGATTGTGGTGATTGCCTCATGGGAGTCGATCACGGAACGCGTCAACCAGTACATGGGTGCCTTTCTGATCCTGTCGGGTCTGATGATTGGTGTGTTCAGTGCCCTCGACGGCATCCTGTTCTATGTGTTCTTTGAAGCCACGTTGATCCCGATGTACCTCATCATCGGGATCTGGGGTGGCCCCAACAAGATTTACGCCGCCTTCAAGTTCTTCCTGTACACGCTGCTCGGCTCGCTGCTCATGCTGGTTGCGCTGATCTTCCTGTACAACCAGTCCGGCGGCAGTTTTGACATTGCCACCTGGCACCAGTTGCCGCTAGGGCGCACGGCGCAGGCGCTGCTTTTCTTCGCCTTTTTTGCCGCCTTTGCCGTCAAGGTGCCGATGTGGCCTGTTCATACCTGGTTGCCCGATGTGCACGTCGAAGCGCCCACCGGGGGTTCGGCCGTGTTGGCTGCCATCATGCTGAAACTGGGTGCGTACGGCTTCCTGCGTTTTTCCATGCCGATTGCGCCTGACGCCTCGCGCGAATGGGCGTGGCTCATGATCGCGCTATCGCTGGTGGCCGTGATCTATGTGGGCCTGGTGGCCATGGTCCAAAAGGACATGAAGAAGCTGGTGGCGTACTCGTCGGTGGCGCACATGGGCTTTGTCACGCTCGGTTTCTTTATCTTCAACCCGCTGGGCGTATCGGGTGGCCTGGTGCAGATGATTGCGCACGGCTTCGTGTCGGGCGCCATGTTCCTGTCGATCGGCGTGCTGTATGACCGCGTGCACTCGCGTGAAATCGCGGCCTATGGTGGGGTGGTCAACACCATGCCCAACTTCACCGCGTTTGCATTGCTATTTGCCATGGCCAATTGCGGCCTGCCAGGAACCGCTGGATTCGTGGGGGAGTGGATGGTCATTCTCGGTGCCGTGAAGGCCAACTTCTGGGTCGGTCTTGCGGCCGCCACGGCCCTGATCTTTGGTGCTGCCTACACCCTTTGGATGTTCAAGCGCGTCTACCTCGGGCCTGTGGAGAACGACAACGTCCGGGGCCTCACAGACATCGACAGCCGCGAGTTCCTGGTGTTGGCGCTGCTTGCTATTGCCACGCTGGCCATGGGCCTGTATCCGCGTCCCTTCACGGATGTGATGGACACCTCCGTGGCCGAGTTGCTCAAGCATGTCGCGCTGACCAAGCTGAACTGACCAGACCAGACTGAACTGAGAGATTCGAGATGATTGACAACATCAGCTGGCTTGCGATTTACCCCGAGATTGTGCTTTTGACCATGGCCTGTGTGATTGCTCTGGTCGACCTGGGGGTGAAGAGCAAATACCGCACGGGCACCTATGTGCTCACCATGCTCACCCTGGCGGTGGTGGCTGCTTTGCAGGCGATGTATGCGACCAGCGGCAACACGTTTTATGGCTTTGGCAACATGGTCGTGAGCGACGCGATGGGCAACTGGCTCAAGTGCTTTGCCACGGTGGCTGTGATGGTGACGCTGGTCTACAGCCGCCCCTACGCCGCCGACCGCCAGATGATGCACGGCGGCGAGCTGTTCACCCTGTCGATGTTTGCGCTGCTGGGCATGTTCATCATGATCTCCGGCAACAACTTTCTGGTGATCTACCTGGGGCTGGAGCTGATGACGCTGTCCAGCTATGCGCTGGTGGCACTGCGCCGTGACCACGCAACCGCCACCGAGGCGGCCATGAAGTACTTCGTTCTGGGCGCAATGGCCAGCGGTTTCCTGCTCTACGGTCTGTCCATGATCTATGGGGCCACCGGCTCGCTCGATATTGGCCAGGTGTTCAAGGCTGTCAATTCGGGCCAGATCCGCCACCAGGTGCTGGTGTTCGGTCTGGTGTTTGTGGTGGCTGGGCTGGCCTTCAAGCTTGGTGTGGTGCCTTTCCACATGTGGGTGCCCGACGTCTATCAGGGCGCGCCCACCTCTGCCACATTGATGATTGGCAGCGCGCCGAAGCTCGCCGCGTTTGCCATCACGATCCGGCTCCTGGTTGATGGCTTGCTTCCGCTGGCAATTGACTGGCAGCAGATGATGGGCGTGCTCGCGATTGGCTCATTGCTGGTGGGTAATCTTGCGGCCATTGCGCAGACCAACCTCAAGCGCATGCTGGCCTACTCCACCATCTCGCAGATGGGTTTCGTGCTGCTGGGCCTGATGTCGGGTGTGATCAATGGCAACGTGGATGCCACCGCCGTCGAAAACGCCTACAGCGCATCGATGTTCTACGTGATCACCTATGTGCTGACCGCGCTGGCCGCATTTGGGGTCATCCTGCTGCTGGCTCGCGAGGGCTTTGAGAGTGAGGAGATTTCCGATTTTGCGGGCCTGAACCAGCGCAATCCTCTGTATGCGGGCGTGATGTCGGTATGCCTGTTTTCGATGGCGGGCATTCCCCCGCTGGTCGGCTTCTACGCCAAGTTGGCCGTGCTGCAGGCGCTCATTGCATCGGGGCAGGGGCTTTATATTGCGCTGGCCGTGTTCGCCGTGATCATGTCGCTGATCGGCGCCTTCTACTATCTGCGCGTGGTCAAGGTCATGTACTTTGATGCACCCCTCACGGTCGCGCGTGTTTCCGCTCCGCTGGATGTTCGCGTGGTGTTGTCGGTCAACGGCGCGCTGGTGCTGGGTCTGGGGCTGCTGCCAGGGGGCCTGATGTCGCTTTGCGCCGACGCCGTGGTGCGCGCACTGGCGACCTGATGAGGCGCACGGCATGACGCACGCGTTGGCCGGTGCTGCGCGTGTTGGTGCGGGCAGACGCGACTGCCGGGCGGCTCCGCGGTGCGCCCTGGCCCCGGCAGATGGGTCGGCGCGGATGCGCGGTGTTGATTTCTTTTTCGGGCTTGCATTGCCGTGTCTCTGACTGCGTCTGTCTGGCTGGTGATCATTGCGGCGCTGATTGCCGCCAATCTCCCGTTCGTGAACCACCGCTGGTTCGTGGTCGGGCCGGTGGCGTTACCGCAAAAGAAGCTCGTGGTGCGACTGCTGGAACTATTCTTGCTTTATCTGCTGGTGGGCGGATTGGCCCTTTTGCTGGAGCGCCGCGCGGGACAGATCGCGCCCCAGGGCTGGGAGTTCTATGTCGTCACCGGTACCCTGTTCCTCACGCTCGCTTTCCCTGGCTTTGTTTATCGTTATCTTCTGCGCCGTCACGCTTGATCCCGCCCCGCTCGGCACATTAGGCGCCTATCCGTCATGAAGGTTCTCGATCTCCAGTGCAGCCAGGGCCACATCTTTGAGGGTTGGTTTGCCTCCGAGAGCGACTTTCAGTCGCAAAAGCAGCGCGAGCTTGTGCAGTGTCCGCTGTGTGATGACCGCCATGTCGAAAAGCGCCTGAGCGCCCCACGGCTGAACCTTGGCGCTAGACCACCGGCAGACATGCCTTCAGTGCGGAAGGCTGAGCGCGCGCCCCATGGTGGTGACACCAGCGCCGCTGCATCCGGTGCGGGCGACACGGGCCACAACCGCGCCATAGCGGGCGTTTCCATCAATGGTGGCGATGTGCCAGCGCTTCCCCAGGCGATCCAGGCTGCGTGGTTGCGAGCAGCGCGTCACCTTGCGCGCAACGCAGAAGACGTGGGCGAAGACTTTGCGCAGGAAGCCCGGCGCATTCACCACGGCGAGGCGCCCGAGCGCGCCATCCGCGGCCAGGCCACGGTGGAAGACGCCATGGCGCTTCTTGACGATGGCGTGGCGGTGCTGCCGTTGCCGCTACCTGCCGCAGCCAAAGAAACCCTGCAGTGAATCGCCTGGTATCGCGGCATCACTAAGCTGTTGCTTAACAAAATCAACGGGTTGCGCGCGACTGGCATGGTTTTATTGCTATATTTAATGTAGCATAACACGACATGAACGCTAGTGGGTGACGCGGATCGCCCTGCATCCCTTCCGATGCCTGCTTCTGTGCACGGGGCAGTGGCTCAGGCCGTGAACTGCAGCGCCGCCAGCCGCGCATACACGCCAGCATGCTCCATCAGCGCGGCATGGGTTCCCTCTTCGACGATCTGGCCGTGCTCCAGCACGACGATGCGGTCCGCGTTTTGCACCGTGGCCAGCCGGTGGGCAATGACGAGTGTCGTGCGCCGTCCCGTGTGCCGCTGCATGGCGGTATCCAGGGCGGCTTGCACCATGCGTTCGCTCTCGGCGTCCAGGGCGCTGGTGGCCTCATCGAGCAACAGCAAGGGCGGGTCCTTGAGCATGGCACGGGCGATAGAGATTCGCTGCCGCTGACCGCCGGACAGGCGCACGCCACGCTCGCCCAGAAAGGTGTCGTAGCCTTCGGGCAAAGCCGTGATGAAGTCATGCGCGAACGCGGCCTTTGCAGCCGCAATGACCTCGGCCTCGCTGGCATCGGGGCGGCCATAGCGGATGTTCTCCAGCGCCGTGGCCGAAAAGATCACGGCGTCCTGCGGCACGGTGCCGATGGCCGAGCGCAGGGTGGACAGGCGCAGTTGGCGAATGTCCACGCCGTTGAGGCGAATCGCACCGCTGCACGCGGCCGCCGCCATGGCCTGGCTGCTGCCTGGGCGGTCTTGAGCGGCCGTGCCATCTGCGTGGGTCGGCTGCGCGGGTGCACCCTGGATCGAAGCCCCGGCCGCGCCCGCCGGGGAGTCTGGCCCCCGGTCGCTGGACACGTCATAAAAGCGCTGAAGCAGTTGGAACACCGTGGTCTTTCCGGCCCCGCTGGCACCCACCAGGGCCACGGTTTCGCCGGGCCGCAGCGAGAGCGAAAACCCGCGAAGCGCCGGGTGTGAAGGGCGCGACGGATAGTGAAACTCCACCCGGTCAAACTCCACCATCAGCCCCTGGCCCGAAAGCGGCAGATCTTGCGGCTGGGCGGGGTCGGCCACTGGCGAGCGGCTGGCCAGAAGCTCCATCAGGCGCTCGGTCGCGCCAGCCGCGCGCAGCAGGTCGCCATACACCTCGCCAAGCACGGCCACCGAGCCCGCCACCAAAATCACATACACCACGGTTTGCCCCAGGTGACCGGCAGTCATCTGCCCGGCCAGCACGGCCTGCGTGCCGCGATACAGCCCCCACAGCAACAACGCCGCGTTGGCGATGATGATGAAGGCCACCAGCAACGCGCGCGCTCTGCTGCGCCGCACCGCGACCTGGAACGCGTTGTCGGTGGCGCGGCCAAACCGGGCGGATTCGCGCGGCTCGGCCGCGTAGCTTTGCACTACGGGTATGGCGTTGAGCACCTCGGCAGCAATGGCGCTGGAATCGGCCACACGGTCCTGGCTGTCGCGCGAGAGGCGGCGCACCCGGCGGCCGATCCACATGGTGGGCAAGACCACCAGCACCACGGCGGCAAGCACCTGCGCCATCACATAGGGGTTGCTCCACACCAGCATGGCAAGCGCCCCCACGCCCATGACCGCATTGCGCAGCCCCATGGACAGCGACGAGCCCACCACCGTCTGCACCAGCGTGGTGTCGGTGGTCAGGCGCGACAGCACCTCGCCGGTCTGCGTGGTTTCAAAGAACTCGGGGCTTTGCTGCAACACATGGCCGTACACGGCATTGCGCAGGTCTGCTGTGACGCGTTCGCCCAGCCAGCTCACCATGTAAAAGCGCGCTGCGGAAAACACGCCCAGCGCAACGGCCACGGCAAAAAGCATTTCAAAGTGTTCGCGCAGAGCCATGGCTTGAGCGCCACGGTCGTCCGCCATCAGACCGCCATCGATGAGGCCGCGCAGCGCCATCGGAAAGGCCAGCGTTGCCAAGGCGGCAAGCACCAGAAACACGCCCGCGACGGCGATGCGCCCACGGTAAGGCCGCAAAAAGGGCAGCAGGCCCGTGAGGGAGCGTGGAGCACCGCGTGACGCGGGTGAGGAGGACCGGGTAGACATGGGGTGCAGTGTAGGGTGAGAAGGGTGGGCATTCATCCATCAGCAAGATGAACCTGCTCTCAAAGTGCGGCTTGCGGCGCAGGGGTGCTGCGCCTGGCCAGCCGATTTCACCAGGGACGCACTCGCGCCCCATGGGATGTGGCACTCAAAGCCAAGAAAGTGGGCATGCATTGGGCGTCTCGGGACCTGGAAGAGCGGCCTGGTGAAACATGCGGGCTAGGAGCCTGTCGGACTTGGAAATCGTCGGCTGCAAACCGACCGCAGCGGTCCATTTTGAACCGCCTTTTTGTCCCATAGCTCGGCTATGGGGCTGCAAATTCCGCAAAAACTGTCCTCGCTCTCGCCGATTTTCGCTTTCGACGCTCCAAGTCCGACAGGCTCCTAGAGTCTCAGTGCCTTGGCATACCCCGTCATCTCCAGGTAGCCACGGCCCACGACCTTGCCGCTGGCGGCTTCGCGCAGCTCCGACAGGCCTTCCCAATAGATTGCGCCGGTGGAGGCACTGCTGTCGAGCTCCTGGTTGTCGAGCAGGCTGCGAACCTCGAACGTGCCCGCCGGCGTCTGCACGCGCCATTGCACGGGGTAGCGCGCACCGCTGTGCGGGCTGGTCCAAAAACGCTGCGGCGTGAACTCCACCTCGCTCGCGCCGAAGGCCTGGGCCGCCGCCTGGCTACCTGCCCGCCACGAGCCACCAGCCCACAGCGCCGTGCCATCTGCGCGCCGCAGGCGAAACGCCGTCAAAGCGCTGCCATCCAGCAGGTTCATGCCAATCCAGTCCCAGCCTTGTGCATCGGGGTGCAGCAGGGCCTCGCTCCACTCGTGGTCCATCCAGGCGCGCGCCTGCGCGGGGTTGACGGCCAGGCGTTCGCCGCCCAGGGCGATGGTGCCGCTCACGGTCAGCTGGGGCTGGCTGTAGTAGTAGCTGGCCTGCGCGGCATCGGGCCCCTTGCGCGACAGGCCCTCGCGGCCCTGCAGCAGCACGGGCTGGGTGCTGTCAAACTGCAATTGCAACCCAAACTGCTCGCCCTGGATGCGGGCCGTGTAGCGGCTGCGCGGCCCCGTAGCCCCGGGGACTGCGCCTGGGTTGATATCGCTGCGCACCAGGCTCCAGTCCTGCAAACGCACCGCGGTGTCGGCCTCGCTGGCGTGTGCCACGCCAAAGCCCGCCCGCGCAATGCGCTGGTCGTGCAGCAGCCTCTGGCCCTGCAGATCGGTGACCGCCGCATGGGCGAACAACAATTGGCGCGCCGCAAAGGCCGAGCGCATGCCTTGCGTGACATCCACGCGCGAGCGGAAGAACGTGATCTGAAACCCCCACTCACGCCCCGCCGCCACGGTGTGCCCCGTGATGTACCACCACTCCGTGCGCAGATCGGGGTGGCTGCCGTGGTCACGCGGAAACTGCAGCGCGCGCGGCGGCAGGGCATGGGCATTGCGCGGCCACGGGGCGGCCAAAGCGCCCGCCAGCCCCAGCGCAAGCGCCTGCCGCCGCGAGGGGCCCGCGCCGCCCCCAGCCAGGCGGGTTGCCAGTGGGGACACTGGAGCGTGGTGCTGCGAAGGCATGTTGGTGAACACCGCTGCGGTAGCGCCCAGGCTCGTCAGCCCATCAGCGCCTGCAGCCGTGCTTCGGCCGCACTGCAGTCGCCAAAGCAGTGGGCCACCCAATCGGGATTGAAATACGTGGGCAGGTACCGTTCGCCCGCATCGCACAGCAGCGACAGGATCGAGCCGCGCTCGCCCGCCGCGCGCATCTCGCCGGCCAGCGCGAGCATGGCCACAAAGTTGGTGCCGGTGGACGGCCCCACCCGCCGCCCCAGCAGCTGCGACAGCACCCGCATGGCCGCCACCGAATCCACATCGGGCACCTCGATCATGCGGTCCACCAGCGTGCGGATAAAGCTCGGCTCCACCCGCGGCCGCCCAATGCCTTCGATGCGCGAGCCGGGGGCCGTGAGCTGCGCGTCGCCCGTGCGGTGATACGCGCTGAACACCGACCCCGCCGGGTCGGCCACGCACACCTGGGTGGCATGCCGCTGGTAACGCACATAGCGCCCAATGGTGGCGCTGGTGCCGCCTGTGCCCGCCCCCACCACAATCCAGCGCGGCACCGCGTGCCGCTCGCGCGCCATTTGCGTAAACATGCTCTCGGCAATGTTGTTGTTGCCCCGCCAGTCGGTGGCGCGCTCGGCATACGTGAACTGGTCCATGTAGTGCCCGCCCGTCTCCAGCGCAATGGCGCGGGCCGCGTCGTACACATCGCCAGCGCGGTCCACAAAATGGCAGCGCCCGCCATGGAACTCGATCTGCGCCACCTTCTCGGGCGAGGTGCTGCGCGGCATCACCGCCACAAACGGCAACCCCAGCAGGCGGGCAAAGTACGCCTCGCTCACCGCCGTGGAGCCGCTGGAGGATTCAACAATGGTCGAACCCTCATTCACCCAGCCATTGCACAGCGCATACAAAAACAGCGACCGCGCCAGCCGGTGCTTAAGGCTGCCCGTGGGGTGGGTGGATTCGTCCTTGAGGTACAGATCAATGCCCTGCACTGCAAAGGCAGGCAGCCGCAGCGGAATCAGGTGCGTGTCGGCACTGCGCTGGTAGTCGGCTTCGATGCGGGCGACGGCTTCGTGGAGCCAGGGGGAGGAGAGCGTCATGCCACGATTGTCGGGCACAACTGGGCGGCCCATAATGCAGCTCTGCATCACCCTCGCGAGGATGCGCTGGTGCTGATCTGCGCGCTGGCGAACAAGCTCGCGCGCATCTGCTACGCCACGCTCAGGGATAAGACGCCATTCGGTGAAACCGAGTTATTGAGTCGGCACCTTTGAACTTGAACCAGCCGTTCGGGCTGAGCCTGTCGAAGCCTTGCGCAGAGCTTCGAACCGCATCAACGCATTCAAGTTGGTTGATGCCGACTCAATAGGTGCCACTGCCACCCCCAAATACAGAAAATGGGAAGCACACGCACGTTGTTACCTTTGGAAAAATGATAGCGAGCATGACTCCAACTACAACCGAACCCAAAGCCCACCAACCAATAGTTGATAAGGAAACCGGCAGGGGGCCGAGCAGAATCCTTCCAAGCACACCAATCCAGAAACTGCCGAGACCACCAACCAATGCTCCGAGTGCTCTATCTTTTTGCGTGATCGGGGCATGCCACCAATCTACAAAGTACTGCCGCCTGCGATCAAAGAAAGACCGAATCATATTGGCACCTAAGGCAACGCTGATCAAGCTTGCGTTTTTGCGCATTCCGCCGACATCGTTGCGTCATGCGGAATTACGACTCTCCCATGATGCGTAATTCGCCGAAATGCCCCGGCATCCGGGGTGTCGGGCGCTCCCGGCGCCCGCTGC
>NZ_JBKDRI010000202.1:0-28033 GCF_046341535.1 Acidovorax sp.
AGCGAAAATCGGCCCCAGCGAGGACAGTTTTTGCCGAATTTGCAGCCCCATAGCCGAGCTATGGGGCAAAAAGGCGGTTAAAAATGGACCGCTGCGGTCGATTTGCAGCCGACGATTTCCAAGTCCGACAGGCTCCTAGGCCCCATACAACGGCAGCGGCAACGGCAACGGCAGCGGCAACGGCTGCGGCTCCGGTGCCCGCGCGCTGACGGGCACGGGCGCGGCGCACACGCTCAGCGCACACGCATGCCCGGGGTCGCGCCCGGCCAGGGGTTGAGAACGTAGATGCCCGGGTGGGTCTTCTCGTCGCCGTGGCTGGCGGCGAGCACCATGCCTTCGGAGACGCCGAACTTCATCTTGCGCGGGGCCAGGTTGGCCACCATCACCGTGTGCTTGCCGATCAGGTCGGCAGGCTGGTAGGCGCTGGCAATGCCGCTGAACACGTTACGGGTCTTGCCTTCGCCCACGTCCAGCGTCAGGCGCAGCAGCTTGGTGGAGCCTTCGACCGGCTCGCAGTTCACGATCAGCGCAATGCGCAGGTCGATCTTGGTGAAGTCGTCGATGGTGATGGTGGGCGCCAGGTCCTCGCCACCGGGCGCTGCGGCGGCTTCAATCGCTGCCTGCGCGGGTTCGGCCTGCGCCGGGGGCTCAAACAAGGCCTCAAGCTGCTCGGGCGTCACGCGCTGCATCAGGTGCTGATACGGCGCGATGGCCTGCACGTTGCCCTCCACGGCCCACTGGGTCATGCTGCGGCCCACAAAGCCTTCCACCGCGCGCGAGAGGCTGGGCAGCACCGGGGCAAGGTAGCGGGTGAGGGCGTCAAACGCGTTGATGAGCACCGAGCACACCTGATGCAGTGCCACATTGTTGGCGGCGTCCTTGGCCAGGTCCCAGGGCTTGTTCTGATCCACATAGGCGTTGATGCGGTCGGCCAGCAGCATGATTTCGCGGGTGGCTTTGCCGAATTCGCGCGCTTCGTACATCTGGGCAATGGGTTCGCGCGCGCCGCGCACCTCGGCCAGCAGCGCGCTGCCAGCAGCGTCAAAGTCGCTGGTCAGTTTGCCCTCAAAGCGCTTGGTCAAGAAGCCCGCCGCACGGCTGGCAATGTTCACGTACTTGCCGATCAGGTCGCTGTTGACGCGCAGCATGAAGTCTTCGGCGTTGAAGTCGATGTCTTCATTGCGCGCGCTCAGCTTGGCGGCCAGGTAGTAGCGCAGCCACTCGGCGTTCATGGACAGGCGCAGGTACTTGAGCGGGTCCAGGCCCGTGCCACGGCTCTTGCTCATTTTTTCGCCGTTGTTCACGGTCAGGAATCCGTGTGCGAACACGTTGTCAGGCGTCTTGCGGCCAGAAAAGTGCAGCATGGCGGGCCAGAACAGCGTGTGGAAGGTGACGATGTCCTTGCCGATGAAGTGGTACTGCTCCAGCAGCGGGTCGGCCATGTAGGCGTCGTAGTTCTCGCCGCGCTTTTCCAGCAGGTTCTTGAGCGAGGCGAGGTAACCCACCGGCGCATCGAGCCACACGTAGAAGTACTTGCCCGGCGCATCAGGAATCTCGATGCCGAAGTAGGGCGCGTCGCGGCTGATGTCCCAGTCGCCCAGGCCTTCGCTGGTGGTGCCATCAGGGTTGGTGCGAACCGTGAACCATTCCTTTATCTTGTTGGCCACTTCGGGCTGGAGCTTGCCGTCCTGCGTCCAGTGTTCCAGAAACTTCACACAGCGCGGATCCGACAGCTTGAAGAAAAAGTGCTCGGAGTGCTTGAGCTCGGGCTTGGCGCCCGACAGGGCCGAGAACGGGTTGATCAGGTCGGTGGGCGCATACACCGAGCCGCACACCTCGCAGTTGTCGCCGTACTGGTCCTTGGCGTGGCACCTGGGGCATTCGCCCTTGATGTAGCGGTCGGGCAGAAACATGTTCTTCTCGGGGTCGAAGAACTGCTCGATGGTGCGTACCTCGATCAGGCCGCCATCGGCGCGGTCGCGCAGGTCGCGGTAAATCTGGCGGGCCAGCGCGTGGTTTTCGGGGGCGTCGGTGCTGTGCCAGTTGTCAAAGCTGATGTGAAAGCCGTCGAGGTACTGCTGGCGTCCTGCTGCGATGTCGGCCACGAACTGCTGGGGCGTTTTGCCGGCCTTTTCGGCGGCAATCATGATCGGCGCGCCATGGGTATCGTCTGCGCCGACAAAATGGACGGCGTGGCCCTGCATGCGCTGAAACCGCACCCAGATATCGGCCTGGATGTATTCCATGATGTGACCGATGTGGAAGTTGCCGTTGGCATACGGCAGGGCGGTGGTGACGAAGAGTTTGCGGGCTAGGGACGTCATGGGGTGCAGCTTTCTCAGGCGGAACCGTCGATTTTAGGGCGACGCTCAGGCAGCCGCCACGCTGCGGCCGGCCCTGGATGCGGATGGGCGGGCGGGCGCTGCTGCGCGCTGTCAACGTCGGTGTTGGGCCTTCAACGGGGCGCCCGTGTCGGTCCAGCCGAAGAATTTGCAGACTTCGCCCCGCATGGCCAGGGTGTCGGCGCGTCCCAGTGCCATCAGTTCCCGGGTGTAGTTGGCTTCAAACAGCAGGTAGCTGGCTAACGCCGCCCCGCGCACGTCGGCCATGTTGGAGGTGACGCCCAACGCGCCCAGCATGGTGCGCACGGCCCGGGGCAGGTCGCCCACATGCCGGGCGGCCACGGCATCGAGCCGCTGCGAGGGAGCGATGACCAGCAGCTCGATGGGGCGCAGCGCGCTGTGCAGGCGCTTTTCTTCGGGGATGAGCGACAGCGTCTGGTTGATGCGCTGAACGCGCTCCACATCCACCGCCAGCGCGTCCAGAAAGATGTTGGACAGGGCATGGCCCGCAATCTGCGCCAGCGTGGGGTAGCTGGGCGTGGGGTCGGCGCTGGCGTCGCCCTTGGGCTCGTGCATGCGGCCCGCCCCGATCACCAGGATGCGCTCGGCTCCCAGGTGGATGGCCGGGGCAATGGGTGCCGACTGGCGCATGGAGCCGTCGCCAAAGTACTCGATATGCCCCTCGACCGTGATGCCCTTGGCCGGAAACACAAACGGAATGGCCGACGAGGCCAGCAGGTGTTCGTGGGTGATGCGGTCACTGGCGGCCTTGCGTTGGGACCGGACCCACGGCTTTACCGGCAAACCGGATTCGAAGAAGGTGACGTGTTCCCCCGAGCTGTAGCTCGATGCCGTGACCGCCAGCGCGGTGAGGTGCCCCTTGCGAATCAGGCGCGGCAGGCGCACCAGCGGCACCATCTTGACCAGCAGCTCTTCCAGGGGCGCGTTGTCCAGCAGCGAGCGTGGGCGCATGCGGCGCCACCGCGCCAGCGCCCAGCCCAGCGACAGCAGCGTGAGCCAGCGCGCACCGCTGCGCATCACGCTGATCGAGTCTGCGCCATAGACCTGGTGGGCATGAAAGTGCGTCCACACCCGCGAGATGCGGCGCACCGCGCGGTCAAAATTGTCGGCCCCGCAGGCCAGCGCTGCCGCGTTGATGGCCCCCGCCGAGGTGCCGGTGATGATGGGAAACGGGTTGGGCTCGCGACCGGCGCCGCAGGCCTGGCGCAGGTCGGCAATGGCTTCCAGCACGCCCACCTGGTAGGCCGCCCGCGCGCCGCCACCGGTCAGCAGCAGGCCCGTGGCCGACGACCTGCCGTCCGATGCGGGCGGCTTGGCATGGGCAGTCGCAGGATGTGGAAGCGGGGGCTGTGGCATGGACGGCGGGGACAGGGACGAACGGCCTCAAGAGCTTCCTAAACTTTCCGAGTGTGGCGGGCGCTGCGCGGGCCCATCATCTGGGAAAACCCGCATGTGGCTTGCGCGCCGCAGTCAGCGGTCAGACAGGCAGGCGAGCGCCCTTCGTTATGGTCGCAACAGCAGCACGGCCACTGCATCGCCTTGCAGCACCGTGATGCCGTGGTCGCGGGCGAAGATGCGGGCGTTGTCGCTGAGCTGGCCGTGGCTGGCCACGTAGATGGCGGCAGCGGCCTCCTGCGCCTGCATGGCGGCGTGCAGTTCGCGCAGCGGCTCGACACCGTGGGTGGCCGCTTTCCAGCGCCGGGCGCTGACCAGCGTGGTTTTGCCCCCCTGAGTCAGCACCAGGTCGGCCGGCCCGGGCTTGGCGCCGTCCACGCGCTCCACGGTGTAGCCGGCGCGGGTCCAGGCAGTGACCAGGGTGTCGGCAAAAGAGCGCCAGGGCATGGACGCAATCGCATCCATCATGGCAGCCACGCGGGCAGGGTGAGGGGCCTGCAGCTGGCGCCAGGCGGCCACGCAGCCCACCACGAAAATCGGGAACCCCGAGAGCGCGCCCACCACAAAGTACTCTGCCGGCAGCAGCACGCGCGCCGCCAGCACCATGAGCCCCACCACCAGGAAGCTGATCCACCATGGCGAGCGCAGCAGCACCGCAAACAGGGATTTTTCGGCCATCTTGAATTTCACGGGGTTCTTCACTTTCTCGTTGGATGGGGGCTGGCAGCGGCTGCGGCAGCCGCTGCGGCGCGTGCGCATTGTCCTTCAGCCGCCGGGGTCGGGCGCATGGGAATAGACTACCTCCCTCATTTGGAGTTAATCGATGGCAGTCACCGAGCAGGGCCTTCTGGCCGCACTTTCCAGCGTTCTGGACCCGCACACGACCAAGGATTTCGTCAGCACCCGTGCGCTGCGCAACGTGCAGATCCACGGCGGTGATGTTGCCTTTGACGTGGAACTGGGCTACCCGGCCAAGAGCATCGTGCCCGACCTGCGCCGCCAGCTCGTCAACGCCGCCAAGGGCGTGCCGGGGGTGGAAAATGTCTCCGTCAACATCTCCACCAAGGTGGTGGCCCATGCGGTGCAGCGCGGCGTGCAGTTGCTGCCCCAGGTCAAGAACATCATCGCCGTGGCCTCGGGCAAGGGTGGCGTGGGCAAGAGCACCACTGCCGCCAACCTGGCCCTGGCCCTGGCGGCCGAAGGTGCCAGTGTGGGCGTGCTGGATGCCGACATCTATGGCCCCAGCCAGCCCATGATGCTCGGCATCAACCGCCGCCCCGAGAGCGACGACGGCAAGACCATGGAGCCGCTGGAAAACTACGGCGTGCAGGTGATGTCCATTGGCTTTCTGGTGGACCAGGACGAGGCCATGATCTGGCGCGGCCCCATGGCCACCCAGGCGCTGGAGCAGTTGCTGCGCCAGACCAACTGGAAAGACCTTGACTACCTGATCGTCGATATGCCGCCCGGCACGGGCGACATCCAGCTCACCCTCAGCCAGCGCGTGCCCATGACGGGCGCGGTGATCGTCACCACCCCGCAGGACATTGCCCTGCTCGATGCCAAGAAGGGCATCAAGATGTTCGAGAAGGTGGGTGTGCCCATTCTGGGCATCGTCGAGAACATGGCCGTGCACGTATGCAGCAACTGCGGTCATGTGGAACACATCTTTGGCGCGGATGGTGGCAAGAAGATGGCCGCCGACTACGGCATGAGCTACCTTGGGGCCCTGCCGCTGGATATGCAGATCCGCTTGCAGGCCGACAACGGCAAGCCCACCGTGGTGGCCGACCCGGATGGCGAAGTCGCCAGCATCTACAAGGCCGTGGCGCGCCAGGTCGCGGTGTCCATTGCAACCAAGAACAAGGATTTCTCGTCCAAGTTCCCGAGCATCACCATCAGCAAGAGCACCTGAGGCCTGGGGGCGGGTGGTAGAGTTTCACCACCTGCACATCACCCTCGGAGCCGATGTTTTCACTGCTGGACAAGGAGCGCACCATTGCCGGTGCAGGCTTCAACCGTTGGCTGGTTCCGCCGGCTGCGCTGGCCATTCATTTGTGCATTGGCATGGCCTATGGCTTTTCGGTGTTCTGGCTGCCGTTGTCCAGGGCGCTTGGGGTAAGTGCCCCCATTGCTTGCGCCAGCGATGCCGGGTTTTTCGCCCAGCTGTTCACCACCCACTGCGACTGGTCCATCTCCACCCTGGGGTGGATGTACACCCTGTTTTTTGTGCTTCTCGGCACCAGTGCAGCCACCTGGGGTGGCTGGCTGGAGCGCGCCGGGCCGCGCAAGGCGGCCATGGTGTCAGCCGTCTGCTGGTGTGGCGGATTGCTCGTCTCGGCCTTGGGCATCCACCTGCACCAGTTCTGGCTGATGTTGTTGGGTTCCGGGGTGATTGGCGGCATCGGGCTGGGGCTGGGCTACATCTCCCCGGTGTCAACCCTGATCAAGTGGTTCCCTGATCGGCGGGGCATGGCCACCGGCATGGCGATCATGGGTTTTGGCGGCGGTGCCATGATCGGATCGCCCCTGGCGGCGGAGTTGATGGCGTATTTCGCCACACCGACCGATGTGGGCGTCATGCCCACCTTCCTTGTGCTGGCCGGTGTTTACTTTGTGTTCATGGTCGCCGGGGCTCTGGGCTACCGCGTGCCGCCCGCAGGCTGGAAGCCCGCGGGCTGGACCCCGCCAGCGGCCCAGGAGACGGCCGCCATGGTCACCCGTCGCCATGTCCATGTTCGCAAGGTGTGGGGCATTCCACAGTTCTGGCTGTTGTGGGTCGTGCTGTGCATGAACGTGAGTGCCGGCATCGGTGTGATCGGCATGGCGTCGCCCATGCTGCAGGAGGTGTTTGGTGGCACGTTGATCGGTCTGCCCACGCGGTTTGCCGAACTCAGCCCGGCGCAGCTTGGCGCCGTGGCCGGTGTGGCTGCCGGCTTCACCGCACTGCTGAGCCTCTTTAACATCGCCGGGCGCTTTTTCTGGGCCAGTCTGTCGGACCGTTGGGGCCGCAAGCTGACCTACGGGATGTTTTTTGTGCTGGGCGGCCTCTTGTATTTCAGCGTGCCGGCGAGCGCAGCGGCGGGCAGCATGCTCGGGTTTGTCGTGGCCTTGTGCATCATCGTGTCGATGTATGGCGGCGCGTTCGCCACGGTGCCGGCCTATCTGGCCGACCTGTTTGGCACGCAGATGGTGGGCGCCATCCACGGCCGTCTGCTGACGGCCTGGGCCACGGCAGGTGTGCTGGGGCCTGTGGTGGTGAACTACATGCGTGATTACCAGATCAGCCTGGACCTGCCGCGTGAGCAGGTGTACAACCAGACCATGTACATCCTGGCGGCCATGCTGGTGATCGGGCTGATCTGCAACCTGCTGGTGCGGCCGGTGGCGGACCGTCATTTCATGACCGACGCCGAGTTGGCCGAAGAAAAGCGCCTTGCGCGGGAGCTTTCTCCCGCCGCCGCGCCTGGCGCGGTCTCTGCGGCGCAGGGCGCCATCCATCCGCTGTGGGTTGTGCTGGCCTGGGCCGCCGTCGGTGTGCCCCTGGCGTGGGGCGTCTGGCGCACACTGAACAGTGCCGCACAGTTCTTTGGCTGAGTTGGGGTCGTTGAGGGGGATTGATGCAAACCGTTTCCACTGTCACGTTGGCCACGCTGGACGATATGCGTGAGCGCGTGCGGCGCAGCAGCCATCTCAAGGGGCGTCAACCGGATGACGAGGCCCTCAAGCATGTGCGTGAACTGATCGGGACAGGGCCCTACCGGCGGGACCTGTTGATCGAGTACCTCCATCAGATCAATGACCACGACCATTGCCTGCGTGACCGTCACCTGGTGGCGCTGGCGCGCATTTTGAATCTGCCCATGGCCGAGGTGTTCGAGGTGGCAACGTTCTACCACCACTTTGAGGTGGTGCGTGGCGATGCCCCCGCGCCGGGGCTGATCGTGCGGGTCTGTGACGGACTGAGCTGCGAGCTCGCGGGTGCGCGGGATCTGCTGGCGCGGCTGCCAAGCCTGCTGGGGCGTGCGGATGTGCGCGTGGTGAGCGCGCCCTGCGTGGGCCGGTGCGAGCAGGCGCCCGTGGCCGTGGTGCACCAGCGCCCTGTTCCCTGGGCGACTCCCGAGGCAGTCGCCGAGGTCGTTGCCAGCGCTGACCTTGAAAAAAATCCGGTCTTTCCCCGGCATCCATCAGCCTCATTAGCTGCGGAATTCGTAGCATCTGACTTGGCGTTGCAGTCGGTGTCACCCCAAAGGCAGGATGCGGCACTGGCCCCGGCCGTGGTCGGTCTGGCGGCCTACCGGGAGCAGGGGGGCTACCGCCTTGCCGCGGCTCTGGCCCGGGGGATGCAGGACGCCGACGCGGTATTGCAGGCCATGGAAGATTCCGGTTTGCGGGGGCTGGGCGGTGCAGGCTTTCCCGCAGGGCGCAAGTGGCGCATCGTGCGCGAGCAGGCGTCGCCACGCCTGATGGCTGTGAACATCGACGAAGGCGAGCCTGGCACCTTCAAAGACCGCACGTATCTGGAGCGCGACCCGCACCGCTTTCTGGAAGGCATGCTGGTAGCCGCCCGGGTGGTCGGCATTGAGGCCTGCTACATCTACCTGCGCGACGAATACCACGGCTGCCGCGCCATCTTGCAAGACGCCATCAACGCGCTGCAGGCCGATCCGCCTTGCCCACTGCCCCAGATCGAGCTACGGCGCGGTGCCGGGGCCTATATCTGTGGCGAGGAATCCGCCATGATCGAGAGCATCGAAGGCCAGCGTGGCGAGCCCCGCATGCGCCCGCCCTACATCGCGCAGGTGGGCCTGTTTGGCCGGCCCACGCTGGAGCACAACTTTGAAACGCTGTACTGGGTGCGCGACATCGTCGAGCGCGGCCCACAGTGGTTTACCAGCTTTGGCCGCCATGGCCGCAAGGGCCTTCGCAGCTTCAGTGTGAGTGGCCGCGTCAAGCACCCCGGCGTCAAGCTCGCGCCTGCGGGCATCACCGTGCAGGAACTCATCGACGAATACTGCGGCGGCTTGCTGGACGGTCACCAGCTGTATGCCTACCTTCCCGGCGGGGCCTCGGGCGGCATCCTGCCCGCCAGCCTGGCGAATGTGCCGCTGGACTTTGACACGCTGCAGCCCTACGGCTGCTTCATCGGCTCTGCCGCCGTCATCGTACTCAGTCAGCACGACCGGGCGCGCGATGCGGCGCTGAATGTGATGCGTTTTTTTGAACACGAAAGCTGCGGCCAGTGCACGCCCTGCCGGGTGGGCACGGCCAAGGCGGCCGCGCTGATGCAGGCACCGCAGTGGGACGCTTATCTGCTGGAGGACCTGGCACAGGTCATGGGCGATGCGTCCATCTGCGGCCTGGGGCAGGCAGCGCCCAACCCCATTCGCTGCATACAGCAATACTTTGCGCACGAGGTGCTCGGATGAGTGGCAATGTTCTGGCGACCCCCGCGTCCGCGGTGGCTTTCGAGCTCGATGGCCAGCCCGTCACAGCCCACCCCGGCGAAACCATTTTGAAAGCCGCGCAGCGCCACGGCGCGCACATTCCCCACCTGTGCTTCGGCGACGGCCTGCGGCCCGACGGCAACTGCCGCGCCTGCGTGGTCGAGATCGCGGGCGAGCGCACGCTGGCCCCCAGCTGCTGCCGCGCCCCCACGCAGGGCATGAAGGTGCAGGCGGCCAGCCCCCGTGCGCGCAAGAGCCAGCAGATGGTGCTGGAGATGCTGCTGTCGGACATGCCCGAGACGGGCTACCGCTGGAACGACGCAGATTCAGATGCTCCTGAATTGATAGCTGAAAAACCATACGCATCAGGCGCGACTGGCCTATTTAATTCAAATTCTTCAGCAACAGTCGGTCAGCATGGCGAACTGAGCGCCTGGGCGGACCGCCTGGGCGTGGCCGTGCGCCCGGCGCTCACCGCTGTGCGCCGCGCGCCGATCGCGCCCGACCTCAGCCACCCCGCCATGGCCGTCAACCTGGACGCCTGCATCCAGTGCACACGCTGCGTGCGCGCCTGCCGCGAGGAACAGGTCAACGACGTGATCGGCTACGCGCTGCGTGGGGCCGAGAGCAAGATCGTCTTTGACCTGGACGACCCGATGGGCCAGAGCACCTGCGTGGCCTGCGGCGAATGCGTGCAGGCCTGCCCCACGGGCGCGCTCAGCCCCAAGGCGCACATCGGCTCGCAAAAGGTGGATCGCAAGGTCGACTCGGTCTGCCCGTTTTGCGGTGTGGGCTGCCTCATCAGCTACAACGTGCGCGACGAAAAAATCATCAGCGTTGAAGGCCGCGATGGCCCGGCCAACCGCGGCCGCCTGTGCGTCAAAGGACGCTTTGGCTTTGACTACGCCCACCACCCCGACCGCCTGACTGTGCCGCTGATCCGCAAGCCCGGCGTGCCCAAAGAGGTGCGGCCCTACGGCGCGGATTGGCGCGATACCTTCCGCGAAGCGACCTGGGACGAAGCCCTGGACCTGGCAGCAGGCGCGCTCAAAACCCTGCGCGACACGCATGGCCCCAAGGCGCTGGCGGGTTTTGGCTCGGCCAAGGGCAGCAACGAAGAGGCCTACCTGTTCCAAAAACTGGTGCGCACGGGCTTTGGCAGCAACAACGTGGACCACTGCACGCGGCTGTGCCATGCCTCCAGCGTGGCGGCGCTGCTCGAAGGCGTGGGCTCGGGCGCGGTGAGCAACCCGGTCAATGATGTGGAGCATGCCGAGTTGATCCTGGTGATCGGCTCCAACCCCACCGGCAACCATCCGGTGGCTGCCACGTGGATGAAAAACGCGGCCAAGCGCGGCGCAAAAATTGTGCTGGCCGATCCGCGCGTGACCGACATCGCTCGCCATGCCTGGCGCACCTTGCAGTTCAAGGCCGACAGCGATGTGGCCCTGCTCAACGCGCTGATCTACACCGTGATTGAGGAGGGGCTGGTGGATGAGTCCTTCATCAAGAACCGCGCCAACAACTTCGAAGCGCTGAAGGAAAACATCAAAGGCTACAGCCCCGAAGCCATGGCCCCCGTGTGCGGTATTGCGGCCGAAACGCTGCGCGAGGTGGCGCGGGCGTTTGCGACTTCCAGGGCGTCGATGATCTTGTGGGGTATGGGCGTGAGCCAGCACATCCACGGCACCGACAACGCGCGCTGCCTGATTGCTCTGTGTGCCGTGACCGGCCAGATCGGCAAGCCCGGCGCTGGCCTGCACCCGTTGCGCGGCCAGAACAATGTGCAGGGCGCCAGCGACGCGGGGCTGATCCCCATGATGTTCCCCAACTACCAACGGGTGGACAACGCCGGGGCACATGCGTGGTTTGAGCACTTTTGGGGCACCCGGCTGGATGACACCCCTGGCTACACAGTGGTCGAAATCATGCGCAAAGCCCTGGCAGATGACAGCGACCCCCACAAGGTGCGCGGCATGTACATCCTGGGCGAGAACCCCGCCATGAGCGACCCCGACCTGAACCATGCGCGCCATGCGCTGGCCAGCCTGCAACACCTGGTGGCGCAGGACATCTTTCTGACCGAAACCGCCTGGCTGGCCGACGTGGTGCTGCCCGCCAGCGCCTGGCCCGAGAAAACCGGCACCGCCAGCAACACCGATCGCATGGTGCAGCTGGGCCGCCGCGCCTTAAACCCGCCCGGCGATGCGCGGCCGGATCTCTGGATCATCCAGCAGATGGCCAAGCGCATGGGGCTGGCCTGGGACTACGCGGGCGAGGAGTCCGGCGTGGCCGCGGTCTTTGAGGAAATGCGCCAGGCCATGCATGCCAGCATCAGCGGTATCACCTGGGAGCGGCTGGAGCGCGAATCCAGCGTCACCTATCCCTGCCTGACTGCCGATGATCCAGGCCAGCCGATTGTGTTCAAGGAAACATTCCCCACGCCCACAGGCCGCCTGCAATTGGTGCCCGCCCGCGTGATCCCGGCGGCCGAGCAGCCCGATGCCGACTACCCCCTGGTGCTCATCACCGGCCGCCAGCTGGAGCACTGGCACACCGGCAGCATGACCCGGCGCAGCGCTGTGCTGGACGCCATCGAGCCCATGGCCACGGCATCCCTGCATGGGGATGAACTGTCGCGGCTGGGCGTGGCTGCGGGGGCGCTGGTGGGCATTCGCTCGCGCCGGGGCATGGTGCAGGTGCGCGTGCGGCGCGACGACGGTACGCCGCGCGGCACCGTGTTCATGCCTTTTGCCTACGCAGAGGCAGCGGCCAACCTGCTGACCCACGCGGCGCTGGACCCGTTTGGCAAGATCCCGGAGTTCAAGTACTGCGCGGTGGCGGTGGATGTGCTGCACGAAGCGCCCCAGGTGGCACCCGCAGCCTGACGGCCCCCGCATGACGCCAACCGGACGTCGCGATGCTGCGGTGCAGCACCAGGGGCTATTCGGACATCGCGCCGCGCTGGGCGTCATCGGGGGTAAAGTCCGGCTCCATGACCGAGCGCCCCTACACCGACGTTGCCGTGATCATGCGCCGCGAGCGGCTGAACAACCGCTGGCAGCCCTGGCGATGGTCGCTCGACAGCGTGGTGATCAACGAGCCTGCCTTCGGTGACCAGGCGCGAGCCCTGATCACCGATACGGACGAGCAGCGCTGGCTGTTTCCGGCATTTCGGGTCGAGCTGTTCCGCGACGACGCCGAGGGCTACCACCTGAACCTTTCCTCACCAGCGCCTTGCTGGTTTGTGATGTGGCGCATGGATGAAGACACCGGCAACGGCGACGCGCCGCTGGCCCGTCCCGTGGCCGTGAGCCTGAGCTACCACGACGCAGGCCGGTGGCTGGACGCGCAGGAAACCGTGGAACAGGTGCCCGCGCCCGAACCCGTGCTGGATGCGATGCGCGCCTTTGTGGCCGAGCACTACCAGCCCGAACCCAAGCGCCGCAAGCGCCCCGACAGCTTCAAGCCGTTGCACGACCGCTTTGGCAACCCGGCATCTGTCTCCACCGACAAGCAGCGCGGCGGCGGGCGGGGCGGGGCACCCGCAGGCGCGGACAACCCGGCAGCACCGGCAGCACCGGGAGAAACGGAAAAGGGCAGGCACCATGGCTGACGGGTTCCTGGGCCGCTGGTCTCGTCGCAAGCAGGACGCGCGCGAAGGCAAACCCCTGGAGGAACCGGCAGCCCCTGCGCCAGCGCAGGCCACCGTCGCCCCAGGCGTGGCGTTACCGCCCGCCAGCGCCGCTGCGGCCCCGCTTGCGGCAGGCGTGCCTGATGCGTCGTCGTCCGACGCTGGACAGCCGCGTGCGGCCGAGGCCACAGAGGCGCTGCCGTCGCTGGCAGATGCCCAGCAGCTCACCCCCGAGTCCGACTTCAAGCCCTTTGTGGCCCGTAACGTGGCTCCCGAGGTCCGCAACCTTGCCATGAAAAAGCTGTTTGCCGACCCGCATTTCAATGTGATGGACGGGCTGGATATCTACATCGGCGACTACTCCCAGCCCGACCCGATGCCCGCCGGCATGTTGCGCAAGATGGTCAGTGCCCACACGATGGGCTTTTTTGACCATGAAAAAAAGCAGGACGAAGCCGCCATGCCCGCCCCAGGCGGTCTCCAGGCGTCGGCCGCACCTGCCGACGGCGCTGCCGCCGGGCCCCGGGATGATGCGGGGGTGCAAACCGATCCGGACGTGGCACAGTTGCCCGCAGCCAACGCTGCCCCGAGCGTTTCCCTCAGCCCGCCTGACCCTGCCACTGCGTCTACACCAGAGCCGCTGGCGCGGTCAGCCAGCCACACCCGACATGACGACCAAGACGCTCATTTGCGACTGTAACCAGACCATGCCGCTCAACCCCAAGGCCTTGGGCGCGGCGCTGCAGGAAGACCTGACCCTTCATTCCACGCTGTGCCGCAGCCAGGCGGGGGCATACCAGCAGGCCATTCGCTCGGGCGACCCGGTGGTGGTGGCCTGCACGCAGGAGCAGCGTCTGTTCGCCGAGCTGGGCGAGCAAACCGAGGGCGCCGTGTCGCCCATCCGTTTTGTGAATATCCGCGAAACCGGTGGCTGGAGCCGTGATGCCAGCGCGGCCACCCCCAAGCTGGCAGCCCTGCTGGCCGCAGCGCGCCTGCCCGAGCCGCCGCCGGTGGCCACGGTCACGTACAAAAGCGCAGGCAAGCTGCTGGTCATCGGCCCCCTGGACGCGGCCGAGCGCGTGGCGGGCATGGTGTCGGACGTGCTGGACGTGACGCTGTTCACCCAGGGCCCCGGCAACGTGGGGGGCGCGCAGATGCGCCGCTACCCGGTGCTGGGCGGGCGCATCACCGCGCTGACCGGGTGGCTCGGGGCTTTTGAGCTGCAGTGGAAGGCCGACAACCCCATCGACCTGGACCTGTGCACCCGCTGTAACGCCTGCGTGGCGGCCTGCCCCGAAAACGCCATTGGGCTGGACTACCAGATCGACATGGATGCGTGCCAATCGCACCGCAGCTGCGTCAAGGCCTGCCAGGTAGCGGGCGCGATCGATTTCACGCGTGAAGCCGCCGTGCAGCAGGACCAGTTCGACCTGGTGCTGGACCTGCGGCCCGCCACCGCCGCGCCCACCTTCTTGCAGCACGCCACGCCGCAGGGCTACTTCCGCTGGGATGGCACCGACCTGTCGATGCTGCTCAAGCTGCGCGAGCTGGTGGGCGAGTTTGAAAAGCCCCGTTTTTTTGCCTACAAGCAAAAGCTGTGTGCCCACAGCCGCAATGAAACCGTGGGCTGCAATGCCTGCGTGGACATCTGCTCGGCCGAGGCCGTGAGCAGCGACAAGAGCCGCCAGCGCATCGTCGTGAACCCCAACCTGTGCGTGGGCTGCGGCGCCTGTACCACGGTGTGCCCCACCGGCGCGCTCACCTATGCCTACCCGGCTGCCGCCGAGCAGGGCCTCAAGCTCAAGACGCTGCTGTCCACCTACGCGGCTGCCGGGGGCAAGGACGCCGTGCTGCTGCTGCACAGCCAGGAGCGCGGCCAGGCGCTGGTCGAAGCACTGGGCCGCGCTGCGCAGCTCAAGCTGGCCCACGGGGTGCCAGCCCGGGTGATTCCGGTGGCCTTGTGGCACACCGCCAGCGCTGGAGTGGACCTGTGGCTGAGCGCCGTTGCGTATGGGGCATCGCAGGTGGTGGTGCTCACCACCGACGAAGAAGCCCCGCAGTATCTGGAAGGACTGCAGGCGCAGATGGACGTCGCGCAGGCCATTTTGCGCGGCCTGGGTTACACCGGCACCCATGTGCAACTGCTGCGCGCCAGCCATCCCACCGCGCTGGACGCGGCGCTGCAAGCCCTGGGCCAGACGCGCCAGACGATCCCGGCGGTAGCCGCCCGGTTTGCCGTGGCCCCTGAAAAGCGCAGCACGCTGGAGATGGCGATGGACCATCTGGTCGAGCACGCGCCCACACCGGCCGCCAGCCTGCCTGCCGCCATCGCGCTGCCCGCAGCGGGTTCGCCGCTGGGCACCATCGAGGTCAACAAGGACCGCTGCACGCTGTGCCTGAGCTGCGTGAGCGCCTGCCCGGCCAGCGCTTTGCAGGACAACCCTCAGCTGCCGCAGCTGCGCTTCATGGAAAAAAATTGCGTGCAGTGCGGCCTGTGCGCTACCACCTGCCCCGAAGACGCCATCACGCTACTGCCCCGGCTTTTGCTGTCGCCCGAGCGCGCGCGGCTGCGCGTGCTCAACGAGGCCCAGCCCTGGGCATGCATCCGTTGCAGCAAGCCCTTCGGCACGGTCAAGGCCATCGAGGCCATGCTGGGCAAGCTGGCAGGCCATGCGATGTTCCAGGGCGAGGCCCTGGAGCGCCTGAAGATGTGCAGCGATTGCCGCGTCATCGACCTGTATTCCTCCAGCAGCGAAACGAAAGTGACCGACCTGTGAGCGCCACGCCCCCTTTGACAGCCCCCAGCAGCTCTGCGCTGGACGAGGAAACCGCCCGAGCCGAACTGTACGGCTTGCTGTCGCAGCTGTACTACGCGCCGCCAGGGCCTGAGGTGCTTTCTGCGCTGCGCGTGGCAGTGACCGAGGCACCTGCCGAAGGCGGATTCCTGCAAGAACCCTGGCAGCAGCTGGTGGCCAGCGCCCGCGCGATGGACGACGACGCCATCGCCAAGGAGTTTGACCGCCTGTTCGGCGGCGTCGGCAAACCCGAGGTGTATCTGTATGGCTCGCACTACCTCAGTGGCTTTCTCAACGAAAAGCCACTGGCTCGCCTGCGCGCCGACCTTGAGCATCTGGGGCTGGCGCGCGACGAAGCCATGCCAGAAACCGAGGATCACATCGCCTACCTTTGCGAGGTCATGCGATACCTGATCGCCGGGGACGATGTGGCTGTGTGCAATCTGAGCTCGCAGCGTCAATTTTTCTCAACGCATGTGCAACCCTGGGTGTTGCGCCTTTGCGAGTCGCTTGCAGCACACCCAAGCGCGCATTTTTACGCGTCGCTTGCGGGTTTCACCCGAGCTTTTGTGTCGGTGGAGACCCAGGGCTTTGACATGCTCGACTGACTCCAAACTGACAGACGCCCCCGGCAGGGCCCGCTAAAGGCGACTGGTTTGGTGGGGGGTATAAGCGTCAATTGCAGGGTTGTAAACAACGGCATAGACTGTATGAAAACTATTTCATAGCAGCCAGCCATCCTGGAGACAACATGCAAAACCGACAGTCCAAAGCTTCGCGCCGCAGCTTCTTTGCAGGCGCCGCCACCGTAGGCGCTGCCGCGGCAGCCGTTGTGGCGATTCCCCGTGTCGCGACTCCTGTGGCATCCGAGCCCGAGGCGGTGCGCCAAGCCCCTGAAAAAGGCGGCGGCTACTACCTGTCGGCCCACGTGCAGCACTACTACAAGACCACTCAACTCTGACAGCGGAGCCCGCCATGTTGCTTACCAAGAAGTCATCGCAGGGCGCGCAGGGCGCATCGTCTGCATCGCCTTTCGTTCACAGTCTGCGTCGCGGCCTCTCGCACGCGCTCCCTACCATGGACCGCCGGTCGTTCCTGCGCCGCTCTGGTCTGGGCGTCGGGGTGGGCATTGCCGCCACCCAGCTCACGCTGGTGCGCAAGTCCAATGCGGCCGAGGGCGCCAAGGTGGCGGTTGGTGACACGAAGATCGAAGTGCGCCGCACCATCTGCACGCATTGCTCGGTGGGCTGCGCCGTCGATGCGGTGGTTGAAAACGGCGTGTGGGTGCGCCAGGAGCCGGTGTTCGATTCCCCCATCAACCTGGGCGCGCACTGCGCCAAGGGTGCGGCGCTGCGGGAGCACGGCCACGGCGAATACCGTCTGCGCTACCCCATGAAGCTGGTCAACGGCAAATATGAGCGCATCAGCTGGGACACGGCCCTCAACGAAATCTCTGCCAAGATGCAGGAGCTGCGCAAGGCCAGCGGCCCTGACAGTGTGTATTTCGTTGGTTCGTCCAAGCACAACAACGAGCAGGCGTACCTGCTGCGCAAGTTTGTGAGCTTCTGGGGCACGAACAACTGCGACCACCAGGCGCGCATCTGTCACTCGACCACGGTGGCGGGCGTGGCCAACACCTGGGGCTACGGTGCCATGACCAATTCGTACAACGACATGCAAAACAGCAAGGTCGCTCTGTACATTGGCTCGAACGCCGCCGAGGCCCACCCCGTGAGCATGCTGCACATGCTCCATGCCAAGGAAACCGGTTGCAAGATGATCGTGGTGGACCCGCGTTTCACCCGCACGGCGGCCAGGGCCGACGAGTTTGTCCGCATCCGTTCCGGCACCGACATTCCCTTCCTGTTCGGCTTGGTCTATCACATCTTCAAGAACGGCTGGGAAGACAAAAAGTACATCAGCGACCGCGTCTATGGCATGGAAAAAGTGCGCGACGAGGTGATGTCCAAGTGGACGCCCGACAAGGTGGAGGAGGCGTGCGGCGTCAAAGAAGACCAGATGTTCAAGATTGCCAAGATGATGGCGGACAGCCGTCCGGGCACCATTGTGTGGTGCATGGGCCAGACGCAGCACACCATCGGCAACGCCATGGTCCGTGCCTCGTGCATCCTGCAACTGGCCCTGGGCAATGTGGGCAGGAGCGGCGGCGGTACCAACATCTTCCGCGGTCACGACAACGTTCAGGGCGCCACCGACGTGGGCCCCAACCCCGACTCGCTGCCCGGCTACTACGGCCTGGCCGAGGGCTCGTGGAAGCATTTTGCCGCCGTGTGGGGTGTGGACTTCGAGTGGATCAAGAAGCAGTACGCATCGCCCGCCATGATGTCCAAAAGCGGCATCACCGTGTCGCGCTGGATTGATGGCGTGCTCGAGAACAACGAGCTGATTGACCAGGACTCCAACCTGCGCGGCGTCTTCTTCTGGGGCCACGCGCCCAACTCGCAGACCCGCGGTCTGGAAATGAAGCGCGCCATGGACAAGCTGGATTTGCTGGTGGTGGTGGACCCTTATCCATCGGCCACCGCTGCCATGGCAGCCATGCCCGGCAAGGCCGAGGACCTGAACCCCAACCGCGCCGTGTACCTGCTGCCCGCCGCCACGCAGTTTGAAACCAGCGGCTCGTGCACGGCCTCCAACCGCTCCATCCAGTGGCGTGAGAAGGTCATCGAGCCGCTGTGGGAAAGCCGGTCGGATCACATGATCATGCATCAGTTTGCCGAAAAGCTGGGCTTTGCTGCCGAACTGTCCAAAAACTTCAAGATGCAGAAGGTCAAGGGCATGGACGAGCCTGTGCCGGAAGACATCCTGCGTGAAATCAATCGCAGCGTGTGGACCATCGGCTACACCGGCCAAAGCCCTGAGCGCCTGAAGGCGCACATGCGCAACATGCACCTGTTCGATGTCAAGACCCTCAAGGCCAAGGGCGGCAAGGACAAGGAAACGGGCTACGATTTTGGTGGCGACTACTTCGGGCTGCCCTGGCCCTGCTACGGTACTGCGGAGCTCAAGCACCCAGGCTCGCCGAACCTGTACGACACCTCCAAGCACGTCATGGAGGGTGGGGGCAACTTCCGCGCCAACTTCGGCGTCGAAAAGGATGGCGTGAACCTGCTCGCCGAGGATGGTTCCCACTCGGTTGGCAGCGAAATCACCACAGGCTACCCCGAGTTCGACCATGTTCTGCTCAAGAAGCTGGGCTGGTGGGACGACCTCTCGGATGCGGAAAAAACCAAGGCCGAAGGCAAGAACTGGAAGACTGACCCCACCGGCGCGATCATTCGTGTGGCGCTCAAGCATGGCTGTCACCCCTTTGGCAACGCCAAGGCGCGTGCGGTGGTCTGGAACTTCCCGGACGCGATTCCGCAACACCGCGAGCCGCTGTACGGCACCCGCCCGGACCTGATGGCCAAGTACCCCACGCATGATGACCGCAAGGCCTTCTGGCGCATGCCCACGCTGTTCAAGACGGTGCAGCAAAAGAACATCGCAGACAAGCTCCACGAGAAGTTCCCGCTCATCATGAGCTCGGGCCGTCTGGTGGAGTACGAGGGCGGGGGCGAAGAGACACGCTCCAACCCCTGGCTGGCCGAGTTGCAGCAGGAGTCGTTTGTCGAGATCAACCCCAAGACGGCGGCTGACCGCGGCATCCGCAATGGAGAACGCGTATGGCTGACCTCTCCCACAGGGGCACGCATCAACGTTCAGGCCATGGTGACCGAACGCGTGGCTCCTGACACCGTATGGATGCCGTTCCACTTCTCGGGGCATTGGCAGGGTAAAGACATGCTGGCGTATTACCCCAAGGGTGCAGCACCTGTCGTGCGGGGTGAGGCGGTGAACACCGCCACCACCTATGGCTACGACAGCGTGACCATGATGCAAGAAACCAAGACCACGATCTGCAACGTGGAGCGGGCGTGAACGCACAGCGCGCCACCCTTGACCAGGAGACACAAAAATGGCACGAATGAAATTCATCTGTGACGCAGAACGTTGCATCGAGTGCAACAGCTGCGTGACCGCCTGCAAGAACGAGCACGAAGTGCCGTGGGGCGTGAACCGCCGCCGCGTGGTCACGCTCAACGACGGTGTGCCCGGCGAGAAATCCATCTCGGTGGCGTGCATGCACTGCAGCGACGCACCTTGCATGGCGGTATGCCCGGTCAACTGCTTTTACCGCACCGAAGAGGGCGTGGTGCTGCACGACAAGGATGTGTGCATTGGCTGTGGCTATTGCAGCTATGCCTGCCCCTTTGGCGCGCCGCAGTTTCCGGCCTCCGGCACGTTCGGCGTGCGCGGCAAGATGGACAAATGCACCTTCTGCGCGGGTGGCCCCGAGGCCCATGGCAGCCAGTCCGAGTTTGAGAAGTATGGTCGCAACCGCCTGGCCGAAGGCAAGCTGCCCGCCTGTGCGGAAATGTGCTCGACCAAGGCCCTTCTCGCTGGCGATGGCGATGTGGTGGCAGATATCTTCCGCAACCGGGTCGTGCAGCGCGGCAAGGGTGCGGAGGTGTGGGGCTGGGGAACGGCATACGGGTCGCAACAGGCTGGCCAGCCTGCAGGAGCCAAATCATGATCAAGCGCTTACCACTTGCTCTGTTGGCCTGTGCGGCAGTGATGGCCCTGGCGGGCTGCGGCGAAAAGCCGCAGACTGGCCACGGCGTGCGCACCGACGCCGTGCCTTACGCCGGTACTGGCAGCAACTTTACCGATCCCGGCTGGAAAGCCGGTGACAAGGTGAGCTGGGAGGCCCATCTCAAAACGCGTCAGCAGTACGGCCAAAACGAATACACCCGCAGCCAGACAAAGTGAGGTTGTCCATGAAACACATCATGTGGTCTCTGGCGCTCGTGGGTTCGATGGTCGGCGGGGCGGTGCAGGCGCAGACGGCTGCACCCGCCGGTGCAGAGCCCCCAGCGGCTGCAGCGCCGGCTGGCCCTGCGGCGACCGTGGGCGGGGTCAAGGGCCAAAACATCTTTGAGGTGCGCCCGGATGCGAGCAGCGACCCCAAATACGCCGAGCAAACCAATGCCGAGCGCGCCAAGGTGCAACCCGGCAACAACGCGCCCATGTGGCGTCAGGTGGGGCAGGGCGTCACGGGCTACAGCAGCCTGCCGGCGACGCAGGCCCCAGAAGCAGGCAACCTGATCCAGCCGTTTGTGCAGTATCCCGGCTCGCGCTACACCAACGCGGGTGATGCATGGCGCCAGGTGCGCAACAACTGGATCATCCCCTACGGCGCCGCGCTGTTTGCCATTGTTTTTCTGGCGTTGGGCATTTTCTACTTCACCAAAGGCCCGCTGGGGCATGAGCACCCTGATGGGACGGGCCCTCGGCGCATCGAGCGCTTCACACCGTTCGAGCGTGCAGCGCACTGGTCCAACGCGTTTGCCTTCATTGCGCTGGCCATCTCTGGCATCGTGATGGCGTTTGGCAAGTTTTTCCTCTTGCCCATACTGGGCGCGTCGCTCTTTGGCTGGCTGACGTATGCGCTCAAGAATGTGCACAACTTCGTGGGGCCGTTGTTCGCGGTGTCGCTGGCAGTGATCATCATCACCTTTGTGAAGGACAACATTGCCACCCGTGCTGATGTCGACTGGCTTGCCAAGGGCGGCGGCATGTTGGGCAAAGGTGATAACCACGTGCCGTCCCACCGCTTCAATGCGGGCGAGAAGGGACTCTTCTGGTGGGGCATCACCATTCCCGGCGTTGTTGTTGTGGTATCCGGTCTTGTTCTGGACAAGCTCATTCCCGGTTTCGGCGATGTGCGCAGCGACATGCAGATTGCCCACATGATCCACGCCTCGCTGGCGATCTGGATGATGGCCTTGATCTGCGGTCATATTTACATGGGCACCGTGGGGATGAAAGGCGCCTTCAAGGCCATGCGAACCGGTTACGTGAGCGAAGGCTGGGCCAAGGAGCACCATGAGCTGTGGTACGACGATGTGCAGGCCGGCAAGATCCCTCGCGAGCGCAGCGCCAATCCTTCGCCGGAGACCCCTGTCGTCAAGCCGGTTCAGGCGTGAGCATGAGGAGCACCATGAAACACTTCACACACCATCGCTTTGGCCGCCAGTGGCTGGTCGGTCTGTGCGCCCTGGCCTTTTGCGGCGCGGCGCTGGCCAAGCTGCCTGCGCCCTCGCCTGAGGCAGCCGCAAAGGCTGCCGAGGCGGCTGCGCGCACCGCCTGGGTTGGCAAGGTTGATAACTACAAGCTGTGCCTGTCGCAAGACCGCGTGGCCGACCACTACCGCAAGACGACGCCAAACGCCAAGCCTGCGGCTGCAAGCCCGGGTGCCTGTGTTGACCCCGGCCCGTTTGCCTACACCCCACCAGCTGCCAAGCCGTAGCAATCGGCTGGCGCCTTCGCCCAAAGCCTGATGCTGCGCCATCGCGCCCGTAGTGAATTCGGCGGAAGTGCCTGACAAATCGCGTGCATTGCCGCTGAGCCACCGGAGGAGCCCAATGCTCCCGCGCCGTGCGGCCTGTTGGGTGGTGGGGCCCTCGGCCGCGTAACGCCGCCTTGGTGATTGGGTGTTCTGCTGGGGTGCCGATGCAATGCCCGTGGAGTAACCTTGACGAAGTGCGCGAACACAAGCGCTCATCACGCCGCGGATCGCTGTCATGCCCTGCTGTCTGATCCGTATAGTCCGTTCATGATCGACCCCGCTGCCCCCACCATGCCGAGCCGCTTGCCACGCCTGACCCGCGCCCGCGCGCCGCTCACCCATGCAGTGCAGGTGATCAACGAACACGGCGAGCAGGAGGCAGTTCAGATTCCGGCAGAGCGCCCGCTGACGGTGTATGTGGACAAGCGCGAACTGGTCACGCTCATGACCCTGGGCGCTCACCCCGAACTGCTGGTGCTGGGCTATCTGCGCAACCAGCGGCTCGTGGATTTCCCAGGCGACATCGAATCCATCACCGTGGACTGGGATGTGCACGCGGCTGCGGTTCGCACGCGCCGTGGCATTGCGCGCATCAAGGAGCGCACCGCCAGCAAGGTCGTCACCACGGGGTGCGGCCAGGGCAGCGTGTTTGGTGGTTTGATGGACGAGGTCGACCGGATCGTGCTGCCGCCAGCGACGCTTTCGCAGGCTGAGCTCTACGGCATCGTCAATGCGATACGGCTCAAGGAAAGCACGTACAAGTCGGCAGGCTCGGTGCATGGCTGCGCGTTGTTTCGCGGCGCGCAGTTGCTCACCTTTGTTGAGGATGTGGGCCGCCACAATGCCATTGACACGATCGCTGGCTGGATGTGGATGCACACGGAGGCCGGCGTTGACGATCCGGCAGATGGCGAAGGCCTGGCCGATGTGGCGGCCTCGCCGCCGCCCATGGCGTTCCCCCGCGAACACGCTTTGGCAGAGGCTGCAATGCCTGCACGCCGGTCCGATCATTCGCCCATGCAGGGGGCCGACAAGGTCTTCTACACCACGGGTCGTCTGACCAGCGAGATGGTCATCAAGTCGGCGCAGATGGGGGTTCCTATTGTGGTCTCGCGCAGCGGCATGACGCAGATGGGGCATGCGGTGGCCCAGCAACTGGGCTTGTGCGCCATTGGCCGCGCCACCAACCGAAGATTTGTCTGCTACAGCGGTGCAGACCGGCTCATCCTGCAGCCTGAACTGGCACGGTCGCCGCCGCTGGCGATGCAGGACGGCAGCTCGGCCGCTGTCGCTGCCGCCGCTTGAACTGCCCGTGGGCCGGCCCTGACGCGATTCCCGAAGGATGCGTTCTGTCCTGCCCCCGCGATGAACCTCCCTCTGATCTGCAGCCCGTCGATGGCATCATTGCGCGTATGAAAGAACTGACTGTTCCCGGCTCCTGGGCCGACACCCTCCCCAGCCAGTGGGGTCCCATTTCGCCCGAGATCGAAATCCCGCTGCCGGGCGCGCAGGCAGGGGCAGACAGCGCGCAGCCCGGCGAACCCGGCGCAAACCGCCTGCCGCTGGCAGCCTGGCTGCTTGAGGGGCTGCGCGCCGCGTGGTTCCGCAGGCCGCGCACCGGGGCTGCCAGCCCCACGCCTTGGCAACTGCTGGTGCTGTCGCTCCTGGGCGCGGCGCTGCCGCTGGCCGGTTCATGGCTTGAAATTTCGGGCCCGGCGCAATTTGACGTGCGCGGCTGGCTGTCGCCCATGTGGAGCTCGCTGGTACTCCTGTGGTTTGCGTGGTGGGCCATTCGCCCGGCGGCCGACGATGCTGGAACCAGTGAAGGCGCACCCCGTGGTGGACTGGCCGCATGGTATGTCCTGATGACCTGGGCGCCCATGCTGCCCACGCTGCTGCTGTATGGCCTGCTGGCCTGCATTGCCCGCTGGCCCGCGATGTGGGTTGATTCTGTGGCCGAGGTTGCGTTGTGGATTGCGTATGGCCTGCTCATGGTGTGGGTGATTGCCGCACTCATTGTGGTCAGCAGCCACTTCATTCGCTCGCGCTGGCGTACGGCGGCCTTCTCGCTGGCTCTGATCGGCGTGGTGGTGGTCGGTATGTGGCAGTTTCCGGACCGGCCGTGGGCGCCAGCGCCTGACGAACTTGCCCAAGGTGCTGCCGACGCTGAATCGACCAGCGCGCCGCCCACACTGGCGTTGACGCAGTCTGTTTTTGAGACGCAGCAAGCGCTCTGGCACGAGCAGCTTTTGGCGCTTGCCCCGGAGCGCCCCGGCCTGACGGACGTGTACGGACTGGTGTTCGCGCCGTATGCCGACGAGAACGTATTCCGGCGCGAGAGCACCATGGTGAGCGAACTGCTGGAGCAGCGCTTTGACGCCGCAGGACGCGTGCTACACCTCGTGAACCACGCTGGAACCGCCGCGACGCACCCTTGGGCGACCCCCGAGAACCTGCAACGCGCGCTGTCCGCACTGGCCGACCGCATGGACCGCGCGAATGATGTGCTGGTGGTTTACCTGACCTCCCACGGCGCGCGCAACCATGAACTGGCCGCATCGCATGGGCCGCTGCAGGTGTCGCCCGTCACGCCCGAGCTGCTGCGGCGCTGGCTGGACGAAGCGGGCATTCGCAACCGCGTGATTGCCGTATCGGCCTGCTATTCGGGCGGCTGGATTGAGCCACTGGCCACCGACACCACCCTGGTGATGACCGCCGCCGATGCGACCCATACCTCCTACGGTTGCGGCAGCCGGTCTGAACTGACGTTCTTTGGTCGGGCAGTGTTTCATGAGCAATTGCGCCAGACGCACTCGTTCGAGCAGGCGTTTGCTGCGGCGGTGCCACTCATACAGCAGCGCGAGGTGGAGGCGGGCAAGTCAGACGGGTTCTCCAACCCGCAGATTCACGTGGGTGAGCAGATTCGCCCGGTGCTGGCGGACCTGGTGGCCCGGCTGGGGGGCACATCGGCGCGCCCCGCGGCCGAGCCGGAGGCCGGGCGCACCAGCGCGCTGCAACGGCAAGCGCCAGGGGCGACCCATGCCAGCGATACGACGCCGCGCGCTGGGGGTGCATTCGAGATCGCGGGCCAGGGCGTGGTGGCGATTGGCGCGACCGCCATGGATGCATCCGCCACATCGACAAAACCCTGAGCAAACCCCTTGCTTTGGGTTTGCGCTAAGGTAGCCCGATGAACCTGTCTTTCCTGCGTCTGGGCTGGCGCACTCTGGCGCGTGACCTGCGCGCGGGCGAGCTTCGCTTGCTGATCGTGGCGGTCACGCTGGCGGTGGCTGCGCTGACCTCGGTCGGCTTCTTCGCAGACCGTCTGCAAGGCGGATTGCAGCGCGACGCCCTGCAACTGCTGGGCGGCGATGCCGTGGTGGCCAGCGACAACGCCACGCCAGCGTCTATCGTGGAGCGCGCTCGCGCCCTGGGGCTGCAGACCGTGACCACGCTGGGCTTTCCCACCATGGGCCGTGCCAGTGACGCCCAGGGCGGTGCCAGCAAACTCGTGGCGCTTAAAAGCGTGCAAGCTGGCTACCCGCTGCGCGGAAGCCTGCGTGTGGCAGATGCTCCGGGTGCGCCCGATGAGCCTACCCGCGACATCCCCGCGCCTGGCGACGTCTGGGTGGATGCGCCCCTGCTGGAGTCGCTCAACCTCTCGATGGGTGACCAACTGCTGCTGGGCGATGCGCAACTGCGTATCGCGCGCATCATCGTGATCGAGCCTGACCGGGGTGCGGGTTTCATGAGCTTTGCGCCGCGCGTCATGGTCAACGAAGCCGACCTGCCCGCCACCGGCCTGGTGCAGCCCGCCAGCCGGCTCACCTACCGCTTTGCCGTCACCGGGCCTGCCGCAGCCGTCAAGGAATTCACGCAGTGGGCCGATGCCGAGGTGCGTAAGCCCGAAGTGCATGGAGCCCGCCTCGAATCCCTGGAAAGCGGCCGCCCGGAAATGCGCCAGACCTTGGACCGCGCGCAGAAATTTCTGAGCCTTGTGGCGCTTTTGGCCGCGCTGCTGTCGGCCGTGGCGGTGGCCCTGGCGGCGCGTGGCTTTGCAGCTGAGCACCTGGATGCGTCGGCCATGCTGCGCGTGCTGGGCCAGAGCCAGCGCACCATTGCCGGGGCCTACACCACCGAGTTTGCGCTGATCGGGCTGTTTGCCAGCGCGCTGGGCGTGGCGCTGGGCTATGTGGTGCATTACGCTTTTGTGCTGTTGCTGGCCGGTCTGGTCGAGTCGGCCCTGCCCCCGCCGAGCCCGTGGCCGGTGGCTTTTGGGCTGGGCATGGGCCTTACCCTGCTGCTGGCGTTTGGCCTGCCCCCGGTGCTGCAGCTGGCGCAGGTGCCGCCGCTGCGGGTGATCCGCCGTGATGTGGGCGGGCTCAAGCCGGCCTCTCTGGCGGTTCTGGGGGTGGGCGTGGCTGGCTTTGCCGCGCTGCTGCTGGCCGTGAGCAGCGACGTCCGGCTGGGGCTGATCGCCGTGGGGGGCTTTGCGGGTGCGGTGCTGCTGTTTGCGGCGCTGTCGTGGCTGGCCGTGAATCTGCTGCGCAAGGGTGTGAACGAGTCCATCGCGCCGCGCTGGCTGGTGCTGGCCACGCGGCAAATTTCGGCGCGCCCGGCCTATGCGGTGGTGCAGGTCAGCAGTCTGGCCGTGGGCCTGCTGGCGCTGGTGCTGCTGGTGCTGCTGCGCACCGACCTGGTCCAGAGCTGGCGCCAGGCCACGCCGCCCGATGCGCCGAACCGTTTCGTCATCAACGTGATGCCCGACCAGGCGCAGGCCTTCCAGCAGCGCCTCAAAGATGCAGGCGTGGAGCGGTATGACTGGTACCCGATGATCCGCGGCCGCCTGGTGGCCATCAACGGCCAGCCTGTCGGCCCCGAAAACTACACCGAAGACCGCGCCCGGCGGCTGGTGGATCGGGAATTCAACCTGTCCAACGCCGAGCAGGCCCCCGCCCACAACCAGGTGACGGCAGGCCGCTGGACACCGGGCGAGGAGGGGGCCATCAGCGTGGAAAGTGGCATTGCCGACACCCTGGGTCTGTCGATGGGAGACCGCCTGCGCTTTGACATGGGGGGCGTGCAGGTCGAGGCCCGCATCACCAGCCTGCGCAAGGTGGACTGGGGTTCCATGCGCGCCAACTTTTTCGTGATGTTCCCGGTGGAGCAGGTCAAGGACGTGCCGGTGACCTACCTGGCCGCCTACCGTGCCCCCGAAACCCTGGGTTTTGACAACGCCCTGGTGCGGCAGTTTCCCAACATCACCAACGTGGACCTGGGGGCCTCCATTGCCCAGGTGCAGCGCGTGCTGGAGCAGGTGATCCGCGCCGTGGAATTCCTCTTTGCCTTCACGCTGGCGGCCGGGCTGGTGGTGCTGTTTGCGGCCGTGACCGCCACACGCGAGGAGCGCGCGCGCGAGTACGCCATCATGCGTGCCGTGGGGGCCCGCGCCAGCCTGCTGCGCCAGGTGCAGCGGGCCGAACTGCTGGGCGTGGGCCTGCTGGCGGGCTTTCTGGCCAGCGCGGTTGCGGTGGGTGTGGGCTGGGCGCTGGCGCGTTATGTGTTCGACTTTGCCTGGACAGCGTCGCCCTGGGTGCCGCTGGTCGGTGCGGCGGGCGGCGCGCTGCTGGCGCTTGCGGCGGGCTGGTGGGGCCTGCGCGAAGTGCTGCAGCGCCCGGTGGTGGACACGCTGCGGCGCGCTGCCGAGTAGGCGGCACGCGCTGCCGGTGGCGCCGCCCAGCGCACCGCCCGTCTCTTGCTTTTGGGGGCTTTTGCCCGCATGTCCTGGGTTTGGAGCGCCATGCGGTGTTGTTCCTCCTTGCAGGCACGAGCCTGCCGCGTCGTCCCGCCTTGCCTGGCACCCCAACAGCAGCGCTGGCAAATGCATCCAACTGCTGTTTTTAGGCTCAGCCTGGTCGGCCTGCCCGGTGTCTTGAGCGCCGGTCACCACGGGAGCGCCCGTGCGCGCCCGTGGCCTGGTGGAAAGC
>NZ_JBKDRI010000203.1:0-11562 GCF_046341535.1 Acidovorax sp.
AAGCGAAAATCGGCGAGAGCGAGGACAGTTTTTGCCGAATTTGCAGCCCCATAGCCGAGCTATGGGGCAAAAAGGCGGTTAAAAATGGACCGCTGCGGTCGATTTGCAGCCGACGATTTCCAAGTCCGACAGGCTCCTAGATGCGCCGGGCAAGCCGCGCACCCAGCACGCTCACAACGCCCACCGCCCAGAACAGGCCACCCACGCCAATGATGGCACCGGCTGAGCCGAACATCAGGGGCATCATCACGCTGGATGCATTGATGGCCATGAGGCGCAGGCCCAGAGCCTCCCCCTGCCGGTGGGCGGGCGTGACCTGGTGCAGCAGGCTCATCACCATGGGCTGACCGGTCCCCAGCGCCAGGCCAAGCAGGACCGAGCACAGCCCCATGGCCAGCGCACTGTGCAGCAATGGGTACACCGCAAAAATCACCGTCGTGATCAGCATGGAAACTGCTATCACCACCCGTTCGCTCAGATGGCGGGCCACGAAGGGCATCATCAGCCGGATCACCGTGACTGCAACGGCAAACGATCCGAAGATGGTGCCAATCACCGACGCCGACAAGCCGCGCTCATGCCCCAGCAGCGGCACCGCAAAGGCATGGACATCCCAGCACGAAGAGATGAGCCAGTTCACGATGAGCAAGCGCCGAAACGGCGCAATCCCCAGCATGTTCCAGGCCCGTGGGGGCTTTCCATCCTTGGCCGCAACGGCTGCCGCGCGCGGCAGCTCCTGCAGGCCCTGCACGCACCACAGGCTGACCAGCGGCAACAGTGCCAGCAATGCAAATGCTGCCCGATAGCCTTCCAGACTGCCTGGCGCGCTGCCAGCCAGATCGATGGCCAGCCCCGCTGCGAACGGCCCGATGAAGTTGGAGACGGCGGGCGCGATCGAAAGCCAGCTGAAAACCCGCTTCAGCTCGGTCGGATCATGGGCTGCACGGCCCGCATGCCGCTGCACGGCAATCGTGACCGCGCCCGCTGCACCGCCGGTCAGCAACGCCGTGATGCACAGCGCCCAATAGGTCGGGAAGACCACGGCCAGACCCGCACCGATACATGCGACGGCCACCGAATAAGCCACCGGAGGCTTGAGTCCCTGGCGGTCCGAATAGCGCCCCACCGGCAGCGCGCAGAACACCTGCACGAGAGCAAACAACGCCACAAGAAACCCCACAGCCGCAGCGCTGTGGCCCTCGCGCAGCGCCAGCAAGGGCGCTGCCAGACGCATGCCCGCCATGCACGAATGCACGCAGATCTGGGCTGCGATCAGACGGGTGAGCGCCGCTTTCAAGGCCGCTGATCCTCCGCGCCCGGACCGGCAAGCCCCTGCCTGACGTCTAACGCCGGCAACACGGTGCCGGATGCGGGCAGATCCTGCACATCGCGCAGCGTTCGCTGGATCGCTCGGGTGCGCGTGCCCACCTCGTCAAACTTCTTGGCGGCGGCGTCGATGGATTTCTTGGTCGCCTCCACCACATCGCCGAACTTGGCAAACTCGGTCTTGACCGCGCCCAGCAGGCTCCACACCTCCGAGGAGCGCTTTTCAATCGCCAGCGTCCTGAAACCCATCTGCAGGCTGTTGAGCATGGCTGCCAGGTTGGCGGGCCCGGTGATCATCACGCGGCATTCGTTTTGCACGGCCTCGACCAGACCGGGGCGGCGCATCACTTCGGCAAACAGCCCCTCGGTGGGCAGGTACAGTACTGCAAAGTCGGTGGTGTGTGGCGGCGAGACGTATTTGGCAAAGATTTTCTTGGCTTCTTGCCTGATGGAGGTCTCGAACGCGTTGCCGGTGGACAGGATGGCCGCCTTGTCGGCGGCCTCCTGTGCATCCATGAGGCGCTGGTATTGCTCCACCGGGTACTTGGAGTCGATGGGCAGCCACACCGGGTGCTCGTCGCCTCTGCCCGGCAGGCGGACGGCAAATTCAACCAGTTCGTCGCTGCCCGGCACGGTCTTGACGTTGCGTGCAAACTGCTCGGGCGTGAGCACGTTGTCGATGATCGCGCCCAGTTGCATTTCGCCCCAGGTGCCGCGCGACTTCACGTTGGTCATCACGCGCTTGAGGTCCCCCACGCTGCCCGCCAGCGTCTGCATCTCGCCCAGACCCTTGTGCACCTGCTCCAGCCGATCGCTGACCTGCTTGAAGGATTCGCCCAGGCGCTGCTCCAGCGTGGCATGGAGCTTTTCGTCCACCGTGCGGCGCATTTCTTCCAGCTTGGTGGCATTGTCGGCCTGGATGGCGGCCAGCCGCTCGTTGAGCGCATTGCGCAATTGCTCTGCGTTGTGCTGGCTGCCTTGCACCAGGCCCGTGAGCTGCTGCGAGACAGCATCCTGCAGCACCGAGAACTGGTTGCGGATTTGAAAACCATTGGCCTGGAGCTGATCCTTGAGCGCGGTGGACATGACTCCAAGCTGCGACTGGATGTCGGCCTTGAGGGAGTCGAGGGTGCCGCGCGTGGCAGCCTGCAATGCCTCAAAGCGCTGGGCCAGGGCCGCATCCTGCGACGCCTGCCGCTGCATCAGTGCCGCATCCAGGCCAGCCAGGCGCTGCTCCAGCCGCCCTTCGAACACGCTGAACGCGGCCAGCAGCTCGGCGCGGCCGTTGCGGGACTCGGCCACCGCTTGCGCCAGGCGCTCATCCACGGCGTGGCGCAGGCCCTCCAGCGTGGTCTGCGTGGTTTGCGTAAAACCGCGCAGTTGCTGGCCCATGCCATCCAGAGCGCCATCATTCTTGGCCACGGCAATCTGCGTGGACTGCGCGGCCTGCTCCAGCGCCTGCAGTCGCGCCAGCCACTCGGGCGACAGATCGATGCGGGAGCGCCGAAGCAGCAGCACCAGTAAAAGCAGCAGAACCAGCGTCAGCGCGGCCAGCAGGACAAGAGTATCGGTCGTCAAAACAGAATGCTATAAATAAAATAGCTAAAAAGCCATTACAGACGTGCGTAAGTGGGCCAAAAACACTAAAATTTCAGGACTAATATCCCCGCGGATGGGCGACGGGCCGGTTCACCGGGGTGAGCGGGCCACGGCCGTCGAAGAAGGCGATCAGGTTGTCGGCCGCCAGGCTGGCCATGGCACGCCGCGTGGGCACAGAGGCGCTGGCAATGTGGGGTGTGAGCACCATGTTCGGCACGGTCAGCAGATCCGGGTGAACACGGGGCTCACCCTCAAACACATCCAGACCTGCGGCCGCAATGCGCCGCTCGCGCAGTGCCACTGCCAGGGCTGCGTCGTCCACGATGCCGCCCCGCGCAATATTGACCAGCGTGGCCGTGGGCTTCATCAGCGCCAGTTCGGCCGCGCCGATGGTGTGGTGCGCGGCCGGGGTGTAGGGCAGCACCAGGACCACATGGTCTGCAGTGCGCAGCAACTCCTCCTTGCCGACATGGCGGGCCTTGCACTCGGCCTCCAGTTTGGCACCAAGGCGCGAGCGGTTGTGGTAGATCACCTTCATGCCAAAGCCGTGTGCGCCGCGCCGGGCAATGCCCTGTCCGATGCGTCCCATGCCGATGATGCCCAGCGTGCTGCCGTGAATGTCGCCACCGGCAAACATGTCGTAGCTCCACTGGGTCCACAAGCCGGCGCGCAGGTAGCGTTCGCTTTCAGCCATGCGGCGGGCGGTGGCCATCAGCAGCGCAAAGCCGAAATCGGCGGTGGTCTCGGTCAGCACATCGGGGGTGTTGGTGCCCTGCACTCCGGCGGCCGTCATGGCATCGACCTCAAAGTTGTTGTAGCCCACCGCCATGTTGGCCACGATGCGCAGGCGTGGGGCCGCCGCCAGCACGGCGGCATCAATGCGCTCGCTGCCGGTGGTGAAGGCCCCATCCTTGTCGGCCAGTCGCGCCGCCAGCGCGTCGGGCGTCCAGATCCCGTCACCGGGGTTGTCTTCCACCTCAAAATGCGTGCGAAGACGCTCAACGATGTCAGGAAAGATGGCGCGGGCGACCAGGATGCGGGGTTTGCTACCCATAACGTGTCTCCAAACTATTCTTATTCGCTCACGTCGGATGCCCAGGTACAGCGCATTCTGTGTGCGCCTGATGCCTGTTCACGGTGCTATCCCCTCCGCCCCACCCGCAGCGTGAGACAGGGGGCAAGCGCCAAAGCCACTCATGTGGACCGTCAAGTCCGGAACCAGATCCAGCTCATCACCACAAACAGTGGCACCAGGATCCCGCACGACCAGACCATGTAGCCAAAGAAGCTTGGCATCTTCACACCACGGTCTTCTGCGATGGCCTTCACCATCAAGTTGGGCGCATTGCCGATATAGGTGTTGGCGCCCATGAACACCGCGCCAGCAGAGATTGCCGCGAGCGTGGGGGCGAGCGTGGTCATCAGCACGGCCGGGTCGCCTCCGGCGGTGTTGAAGAACACCAGATACGTGGGCGCGTTATCGAGGAACGAGCTGAGCACGCCCGTCGCCCAGAAATACATGAGGGGGTCGGGCGAACCATCAGCGCGCGTCACGGCCGATACCACGGCACCGAACGGCCCGTTGACACCGGCCTTGAGCATGGCAATCACCGGAATGATGGTCAGGAAAATCCCGGCAAACAGCTTGGCCACCTCCTGCATGGGGCCCCAGCCGAACTGGTTGTCTTCATGGACCTTCTTGGGCGTCAGCTTCAAGGACACAAGAGTCACGATGATCAACCCCACATCGCGCACGATGCCCGGCAAGCCTACTTCGGTGCCCGCAATGTCGAACACGACGCCAGGCTTCCACATGCCGCTGAGCAGGACCAGTCCTACCACCGCACCCAGGAGGACGAAGTTGACCTTGCCATCGAAACCGATGGAACGGCTGTCGGGCGTCGGGTCCGTGCGCAGCAGCTCACCGCTGCGGCGGTAATACCACGAGTCAAGCACGTAAAAAAAAGCGAGCAGCGAGCCGACCAGGAACAGGGTCTCCGGGAAGATGTAGCGCACCGTCCAGAAGAAATCCACGCCCTTGAGAAAACCCAGAAACAGCGGCGGATCGCCCAGCGGGGTGAGCGAGCCCCCCGCATTGCTGACGATGAAGATGAAAAACACCACCACATGGGCAACGTGCGTGCGATTGTCATTGGCCCGAATCAGCGGGCGGATCAAGAGCATCGATGCCCCGGTCGTCCCCATGAAACTGGCCAGCACCGCACCAATCGCAAGAATGGACGTGTTGAGGCCCGGGCTGCCATGGAGATTGCCGCGAATGAAAATTCCACCCGCCACGGTGAACAGCGCGGTCAGCAGGATCACGAATGGAATGTACTCAGCCACCAGCGCATGCACGAGGCTCTGGCCCGCCGCACCAGCGCCAAACGTGATGGCAAAGGGCACCAGGAATGCCAGCGCCCAGCCCGCAGCCACCTTGCCGAAATGGTGGTGCCAGAAGATCGGTGTCAGCAACGGCATGAGCGCAATCGACAGCAGGATGCCCGCAAAAGGCACACCCCAAAGCACTGAAAGCGAACTGCCGTCAATGTCCGCCGCCATGGCCAGGCCCGGCAACATGATTGCCATCAGCCCTCCCAGGGCACGTCCGAACAGCTTTCTCATCGCGTATTTCTCCTTAAAGGCAGTCAATTCTCGTCAGCGGCCACCAGGCCTGCGCGGGCAATTCCAGCACGCCGCACGCACTTCAAAGACCTGTCGATCACGCCATGCTTCATCGCGCACGGTACGCCGCCGACTCCTGCAAACGGTGGCTCCCCACGCTTGCGGCACTTGAACCAGTACGGGATCTGCGCGACCGGAAACGGGCCAGTTCCACCTGCATCGTGGTGCACTGGCACTGATCGGTGTCGAGCAGGCTGCCGATCATCAAGGGCGATGCAGGGGGGCTTTGCGCAGACCGTTCGTTGCAGCGGGAAAGTGTAGACGAGCCCTGCCCCCGGCACGCCCTCCAGCCTACCCATCCAACAGAGAAAAAACCGTGACCCCGACAGGACGCGGGGCTTGCTGGCCTTGGCTGTGGCTTGATATCTCAATGAGAACCCGGCTTTCAGGCAGGCTCCGATCCCTTCAGGACGAGCGAGCGCAAACGTCTGATCGCCGCCACAGTTGGGCCAGCACCGGGGCACAGGGTAGCGTGGGCAGTCAGGGCATCAGCAGCGACTGCAGCACTTGGCGCAGCCCCGCAGGCAGAGCAACCGGTCGGCGCGTGGTGCGATCCACGTACACGTGAATGAAATGCCCAGCCGCCGCAGATAAAGGCTCGCCGCGCGCAAACAGCCCCACTTCGTAGCGCACGCTGGTGCTACCCAGCCGCGCGACGCGGATGCCCGCCTCCACCGTTTGCGGGAACGCAAGCGGAGCAAAATAATTGCACTGGGTTTCGACGACGAGACCCACGGTCTCTCCGGCATGGGTGTCGAGCACGCCCTGGTCGATCAGGTACCCATTGACGGCCGTATCAAACCAACTGTAGTACACCACGTTGTTGACGTGCCCATACACGTCGTTATCGGCCCAGCGCGTGGTGATGGGGCGAAAGACCACATAGGCATCACGCGGCTGGGGGAGAGGACGCGCCGCCCCAAACGTCGGGGTCAAAGTGCTCGCAGCGGTCATGGCCGCAGATTCTGCCAGCGATGGTAGTACTGCATGGCCACCCGCCAGGTTGTTACCTGGGCGCGCAGCGTGTCTTCGATGTCGCGGCCGTACCCACCCGCCATCGTCAGCACCAACGGCACGCGCCGGTGCCAGGCCCAGTCGAACACCCGACGGTCGCGTGCCTCCAGGCCGTCATGGGAGAGCGCCAGGCGACCGAGGCGATCGCCCTCGTGTGGATCGGCGCCGGCCAGGTAGAACACCAACTGTGGTGCAAAGCGCTGCTCCAGCGTTCCCAGCGCCTGCTCCAATGCGAGCAGGTATTCGTCATCTCCGCAACCGTCGGGTAACTCCACATCCAGATCACTGGGCTCCTTGCGAAATGGAAAGTTACGGGCTCCGTGGAGCGAAAGCGTGAACACAGAGGCGTCGTCACGAAAGATATGCGCCGTGCCGTTGCCCTGATGAACGTCCAGATCAATCACGGCAACCTGCAGCAACGGCGCGGTAACGCCCGGACGGGCATGCTCCGCCTGCATGAGCCGCGTGGCCACGGCCACATCGTTGAACACACAAAAGCCTGCGCCCTTGTGCGCGTAGGAGTGGTGCGTGCCCCCGGCCAGGTTACCGGCAACCCCGTCGCGCAAGGCGGCGCGGCTGGCATGCACGGTGGCGCCCACCGATCGCCGCGCGCGCTCTGCCATGGCAGGAGACCACGGAAACCCGATCTCGCGCTGCGCAGCAGGCGGCAAGGTGCCGTGTTCGATGTCGTCAATGTACGCCTGACTGTGCACCCGGGCCAGCTCCTCGTCGGACGCGGGTGGCGCTACCTGCAAGCTGATGCCGGGCAGCTGCGCGTCCAGGCGGTCGCGCAACATCCGGTACTTGGACATGGGGAAGCGGTGCCCCTGTGGAAGCGACAGTACAAACTGGTCGGAGTAATAGGCATGCATGCGCGCCAAATTCTGCCGCATGTGGCTTTTCTGAGGCGCAGGCTCTAATTTGCTGCGACGCAACAAAAAACAGTTGCATTGCGCCCGTATCCCCGTAGAATTGGCCGAATGCTGCGTTGCAACATGAATCACATCTAGGCAAGGGCAGCTGTCTGTAACCACCCCGGGCCACATGGCCCAAAAACTTGGAGCTATCACATGACACTGACCACTGAACAAGTTCTGGCCTCGCACAAAGCCAATATCGAGACCCTTTTCGGCCTGACCTCCAAGGCTTTCGAAGGCGTTGAAAAGCTGGTCGAGCTGAACGTAACCGCATCGCGCACCGCCCTGTCGGAAGCCGCCAGCCACACCCAGGCAGTCCTGAGCGTCAAGGACGCGCAAGAGCTGCTGGCCCTGCAAGCCGGCCTCTTCCAGCCATTGGCTGAGAAGACAGCCGCGTACAGCCGCCATCTGTACGACATCGCTTCGGGTACGGGCGCGGAGTTCGGCAAGGCCTTTGAGTCGCAGGCTACGGATGCCCAGCGCGTGTTCACCAACCTGGTGGACAGCGCCGCCAAGAACGCCCCGGCTGGTTCGGAGACCGCCGTGGCCGTGATGAAGAGCGCCGTGTCGGCTGCCAACAACGCTTTCGAGTCCGTTCAAAAGGCTGTGAAGCAAGCGTCTGATGTGGCCGAAGCCAACTTCAACGCCGTGGCCAACACCGCCGCCAACGCTGCCAAGACTGCTGCCCCTCGCAAGCGCTGATCTGCGCCAGGCTGCGCCGGGCCTGCGGCCTGGGAAACGCAGCCTGTCTCCGCGCTCAGGGTCTCTCGCGATGGACTCATCGCTGGGTAGATAGGCGCGGTGACCAGTTATCTCCTTGGATCCTCGTGAATCGCAAGTTTCTAGGATCCTTTCAAAGCCCAGCCTCCGCTGGGCTTTTTTTCTCCGGCAGCTCGCAAGTTGTCCGAATCTCAAGCAGACCATGCGGAAAATCCGGGCCGCATGCTGCTGGTTTCCCACACCAGACGAAGACTCACCATCCATTGACCTTGCGTCAGTCCGTCCAATAACCGTATTGCGAATAATTCGCGTTTGCTTTATCATTCAGACATCGCAATGAAAAGTCGTTTCCATGCCCAACACCTTGAAAGCACTCTTGAGGAACCTCTGCATCACGGTCTGCGCCAGCGCCGCCGGTGCAGCCTCTGTCTCGGCCCAGGAGCAGGTCGTCAACCTGTACTCGGCGCGCCACTACTCCACGGATGAGGCGCTCTACACCGGTTTCACCAAGGCCACCAGCATCAAAATCAATCGGGTAGATGCCGACGACGCGGGCATTCTTGCCCGACTCAAGGCTGAAGGCAGCGCCTCGCCAGCGGACGTGATTTTGCTTGTCGATGCCGCGCGCCTGCACAAGGGCGAGGTCGACGGCTTGTTCCAGCCCATCCAATCCAAAGTGCTTACTGCAGCCATTCCAGCACAGTTTCGCAGCGCGCCTGGAGCCGACGGCGGGGTTGCCTGGTTCGGCTTCTCCACCCGCGCCCGCCTGATCGTTTACAACAAGGCCAAAGTGCAAAAAGACGATGTCGATACCTACGAGGAACTTGGCGCTCCGAAGAACAAGGGCAAGGTCTGCATCCGCTCGGGCTCCCACCCCTACAACCTGAGTCTGTTTGGGGCTGTGATCGAACACATCGGGGAGCAAAAGGCCGAAGCCTGGTTGAAGGGCTTGGTGTCGAACCTGGCGCGCGCGCCCAAAGGGGGCGATACCGATCAGATCAATGCCGTGGCCGCGGGCGAGTGCGACATTGCCGTGACCAACTCCTATTACCTCGCCCGACTGATGCGCTCCACCAAACCGGAAGACGTGGCTACCGTGAGCAAGATTGGCGTGGTGTTTCCCAACCAGGATTCCTGGGGTACCCATGTGAACATCGCAGGGGGTGCCGTGGCCCGCCATGCCAAGAACCCGGCCAACGCGATCCGGTTCCTCGAGTATCTGGCCAGTGCCGATGCCCAGAACTATTTTGCCAATGGCAACAACGAGTGGCCCGCGGCCAAGAGCGTTACCGTGGACAACCCGGCTCTCAAGGCCATGACAGGCGGTAAACCGTTCAAGAGCGAGACGATCCCGATCAGCGCTGTAGGAGCCAACACCACCAAGGTCCAGCAAATGCTCGACCGGGTCGGATTCCAATAGCCAACCGCTGCAACCGCCCTCCCACCCGGCGTAACTCCAAAGTCCGGCACGTCCGGACTTTTTGTGATGTGCCTGCGGTTCACGTCGTGGTTCATAATTGACGTTTACGTTAACGTCAGGAGATAGACATGGACATCAACGGCAAGGTTTTCATCGTGACCGGCGGCGCATCGGGTCTGGGCGAAGGCACGGCACGCATGCTGGCGTCGCATGGCGGCACGGTGGTCATCGCTGATATGCAGGTTGACAAAGGTGAGGCGGTCGCGCGCGATGTGGGTGGAAACTTCGTCCCCTGCGATGTCAGCACGGAAGAGGACGCTCTGGCCGTCGTGGCCAAAGCGGTGTCCCTGGGCAAGCTCATGGGTCTTGTGAACTGTGCCGGAATCGCGCCCGCCGAAAAAACCGTGGGGAAAAATGGTGCGCATGCACTGTCCCTCTTTACCAAAACCATCACGGTGAACCTGATCGGCAGTTTCAACATGATTCGCCTGGCGGCACAAGCCATGTCAAAAAACGAGCCAGAGGCAACCGGCGAGCGCGGTGTGCTGATCTCGACGGCCAGCATTGCTGCCTATGATGGCCAGATCGGGCAGGCTGCCTATGCCGCATCCAAAGGAGGCGTGGTCGGCATGACCCTACCGATTGCCCGAGATCTTGCGCGCAACGGTATTCGCAACATGACCATCGCCCCTGGGATCTTTGGCACACCGATGCTCTTTGGCATGCCGCAGGAGGTACAGGACGCACTGGCAGCCGGTGTTCCCTTTCCAAGCCGATTGGGCACGCCGCAGGATTACGCCAAGCTGGTCAAGCACATCTTTGAAAACGATATGCTCAACGGAGAAGTAATTCGGCTCGATGGTGCGATACGTCTTGCACCGCGCTGAGGCACCCCACTCAAGTCGGTTCGAGCGACTGAACCTAAAACCGGCAGTTGACCGCTTGTCATCTTGGCGCACAGCGCATGGACTCGGGCCTTGGGTTGTTTTTGCAGCCTCACCTTTGGCGTGACAGCGCTATGCACTTGCCAGCACCGCTTTTGGAGCGTATCCGTCCGGTGAACCCGATCCTGCGTTCGGCTTGAATGTGATAGGTCGGTGACGACATAAACTGCCGCCATGAGTTCAAGCCAGACCGTTGTAGACCGCGAGATGTTTGTGCAAGCCCTGCGCCACATGGGCGAGGAAGACCTGCAGTTTCTCAACCGGATGGTGGTGGAGCGGTTGAATCTGCTGGCTCAGGCCAGAAGCACAGTGCAACTGGCCCAGTTTGCCGAAGGTGATCGGGTGGAGTTCACAACCCAGGACGGCAGCGTCAAACGCGCCGTGGTCGTTCGCCTGAACAAAAAGACGGCCAGCCTGCGCACCGATGACGCTCAGAACTGGAAGGTCTCGCCCGTCCTGTTGCGTAAGGTGGCCGCAGGCTGAATTGGTGGCTTCTCAGACGCTTGCAGGCTGCCAGCGATGCGGCAGCAACTCACAGATGCGACTGTTGGGCCAACTGGGCAGCTTGTCCATAACGTCCTTGAGGTAGGCGTGCGGGTCATGCCCGTTGATCTTGGCCGACTGGATCAAGCTCATGACGGCGGCGGCACGCTGGCCCGCACGCAATGAGCCAGCGAACAACCAGTTCTTGCGACCCAGGGCGACCGGCCGCATCTGGTTCTCCACCCAGTTGTTGTCTATGGGTACCTGCGCGTTGCCCACGAACACCGTCAGCGCCTGCCAACGCCGCAGGCTGTAGGGAACCTCTAAAAACCCCTGATTTCCACGCCTGATGAAGCGCAACAGAGCAGGATTTTCAGGCCGCCTATTTTTTGGGCAACTCTGCGGCGTTTCCCGCTAGTCTTGGCCCTTCCAGGGCGCTTTTGGGCTCCATTTT